>JACDAJ010000227.1 GCA_013695475.1 Rubrobacter sp.
TTCCTTCGGGGGTCGAGGGCGTCTCGGAGTCCGTCGCCGATGAAGTTGACCGAGAGGACGCACAATGCGATGGCGATGCCGGGGAAGAGGATGGCATGTTGTCCCTCGACGAAGACCCCGAAACCACTCCGGAAGGCGTCGGTGAGCATGGCTCCCCACTCCGGGGTCGGGGCTTGAGCGCCGAGGCCGAGGAACGAGAGGGCGGCCACGTCGAGGATGGCGGTCGCCAAAGCGAGCGTCGCCTGAACGATGAGCGGCGCGAGGCTGTTCGGCAATACCGCCGAGGTGACGATGCGAGTATGCGACGCTCCGAGCGCGCGTTCGGCCTCGACATAATCGCGTTCGCGGACGCTTATGACCGCCGAGCGGACGACGCGGGCGATCTGCGGCAAAAGCACGATGCCAACGGCGAGCATCGCGTTCGTGAGTCCTTGTCCGAGGATCGTGACGATGACGATGGCGAGGAGGATGCTCGGGAACGCGAGGAGGATGTCCATGAGGCGCATGAGGATGGCATCCACCCACCTTCCGGCGTATCCCGCCGTCACCCCGACGAGCGTTCCGAAGGTCGTGGCGAAGGCGACGGCGGCGAGTCCGGCGGTGAGCGAAACCCTCGCACCGTACATTATGCGAGAGAGAATATCCCGTCCGAGTTCGTCTTGTCCGAGCCAATGTTCGGCGGAAGGGCCGGCGAAGTTCGAGGTGAGATCCTGATCGTCTATCGGGTCATACGGCGCGAGCACCGGAGCGAAAATCGCGACGAAAATAAACAGCGTCATCACCACCGCCCCGAAAACCGCGAGACGGTTCGAGAAGAACGCCCGCCGGAAGTCGTCCCATCCACTGCGGGCGGAGACGGAAGTGTCCATCCCCCTTTCCTGAACCTGAGCTTCAGCCACAGCTAATATCTCACCCTCGGGTCGAGGACGGCGTAAAGGACGTCAACGAATAAGTTGATCATGACGAAGAAGAAAGCCCCGTACAAAACGACGCCTTGAATCATCGCGTAGTCGCGGCGATTTATGGATTCGAGCGCGATCTGCCCGATGCCCCCCCACCCGAAGATAGTCTCCGTGATGACAGCCCCACCGATGAGAAGCCCGAATTGAAGCCCGATGACCGTGACCGTCGGGAGCATTGCGTTCCGGAGCGCGTGCTTGAAAACGACGCGCCACGGGACGACCCCCTTCGCATGCGCCGTCCGAATATAGTCCTCGCCCATCACTTCGAGCATCGAGCTTCGGGTCATGCGCGTGACGACGGCCATCGGGATCGTCCCAAGCGCGACGGCGGGAAGGATGAGGTGCTTTATCCCGTCCCACAAACCGACGAAATTCAAAGTGAGGATCGAGTCCGGCACGACCATCCCGGTGATGGAGATGATGGCTATGCCGTTGCTTAATCGTCCGGGGAACGGGAGCCAATTCAAATTCACGGTGAAGATCACGACGAGGATGAGCGCGAGCCAGAAAATCGGCATCGAGACCCCGGTGAGCGCGATGACAGAGGTGATCTTGTCAATCCACGAATATTGTTTCACGGCGGCTATGACCCCGACTGGAACCCCGACCGCGACAGCGAAGAGAAGCGCGGCGAGCGTGAGTTCGAGCGTCGCCGGAAGGCGGTCGAGAAGCTCCGCCGTGACGGGTCTTCCGGTGACGATGGAGCTTCCGAGATCCCCGGTGAGGGCATCGCGCAAAAACAGGAAATACTGCGTGAAGAGCGGCTGATTCAGGCCGAGTTGCTCGCGCAGCGCAGCGACTTGCTCCTCGGTGGCTTGCTGCCCGAGGAGGATTTGCGCCGGGTCACCCGGAATCGAGCGAACCATCACGAACACGATGAGAGACACCCCGAGAAGTACGGGGATGATCTGTAATATCCGCCTCCCTATGAACGTGACCACAGCCGCCTCCTCCCAAAAGCCGGGGAAAGGTTTCCGCCCCCGAAAAATCCACCGCCGAATTTTACAGGTCGCTGTCGCTCCCGGTTATTGGTTTGTGGTTATTGGTAATTGGCAAATACAAAACCAATAACCACAAACCCGTAACCAATAACCGTCGCGTAGCCGAAGGCGGAGCGACCTCACGCGCCTTCTTGTTCGATCTCGATGGAGTTGAAGCCTTCGCCTCCGGTCGGGGACGGCTCGTAGCCCGACACGCTCGCCTGGAAACCGAGGGGCGGCTCGGCGTACTCGATGGGCGCCCACGGGGCTTCCTCGTAAATGAGTTCTTGCGCCTGTCCGTAAAGCTCGCGCCGCTCGTCCTCGTCAATGGTTTCGAGGGCTTGATCGAGGAGTTCGTCGAGTTCCTCGTTCTGGAAGTACGCGACGTTTTGCGCGTTCTCTTCCGTCGCGCTCCGGCTCGAGAGAAGCACGTTCAGAAAGTTGTCCGGGTCGCCGTTGTCGCCCGTCCACCCGAGAATGCACATGTCATGCTCCCCGCGCCCCGTCTCTTCGAGGTACGTCCCCCACTCGCGGGTGACAAGCTCGACGTTTATCCCGACTTCTTCGAGGTCGTTTTGCATCGCCTGCGCGACCCCCCGCGCATTCGGCATATACGGACGCGGTATCGGCATGTACCAAAGCTGCGCCGAGAAGCCGTCGCCGAGACCCGCTTCTTCGAGGAGGCTCCTCGCCTCGTCCGGGTCGTATGGATACGGCTCGGTCTCCTCGCGGAAGAACGGGACCGTCGGCGGCATCGCATTCGTCGCGACCTCGGCGGTGTCGCCGAAGAAAGACTCGACGATGCGCTCCATGTTTATCGCCTGTGTGATGGCGCGTCGAACCTCGACTTGATCGAAGGGTTCCTTCGTCGTATTGAAAGCGAGATACCCGATATTGAGCGGCGGACGGGTGATGACTTGAAGCGCGTCGTCCTCCTCGATGGTCGGCACGTCGTCGGGCGTGAGGCCGTCGGCGGCGGTGAGCTGCCCACCCGCGAGCGCGGCCACGCGAGCCGCGTTGTCCGGGATGGAGCGGAACACGATCCGATCCACGAACGGCCCCGCTCCACCTTCGCCTTCGTCCACATCGCCGCCCCACCAGTCTTCATAGGCAGTCACGCGAACCTCGTTGCCGCGATCCCACGAGTCGAACTGGAACGGCCCCGTCCCGACCGGATTCTGCCAGAAACCTTCCGCGTCCTCTTCGAGCGCCGCCGGAGAGGCGATCCCGAACGGACTCATCGCGATGTTCCGCAAAAACGGCCCGAGCGGACTCGTGAGGTTGAAACGGACGGTGAGTTCGTCCACGGCCTCGACGCTCTCGATGACGGACTCGCCGTCGAAGCCGCCGAACTGGCTCGTATAGTACGAGAAGCTCGATGTCTGGCTCCCGCCCCCGACGTGGAACTCGTTCTCCTCCTCGCGCCAGCGGTCGAAGTTGAAAACAACCGCCTCCGCGTTGAACGGCTCGCCGTCGTGGAAAGTTACGCCCTCCCGAAGCTCGAACATGTACACGAGGCCGTCCTCCTCCGGCTCCGGAACCGCCGTCGCGAGAGCCGGAACCACGTCCGTCGTACCCGGCTCGAAGTCGAGGAGGCCGTCGAAAATCTGCCTCGTGACGATGAGCGACTCGCCGTCGGTCACGTTGATCGGGTCGAGCCCCACGGTGTCGGCTCCGCGACCCCACGTGAAAATTGACTCGTCACCGCCTTCTCCGCCACCGCCTTGTCCGCCGATGGTTTCTCCGCCACCGCATCCGGCCACGCCGAGCATGGCCGCTCCGGCGAGTCCGGTTCCGCCAAGTTTCAGGAAATCGCGGCGGCTTAGCCCGCGTATGCCTCTCGCTCGACTCAAAACACTTTCCCCTTTCCTCGTATCCCCACGGAATTTATTCGTAATGGAAACTCCGCAACCGTAAACAATTAAGCCGCAAGTTAGCATTTATCGTCGCCAAACGCTACCGGAGGCTCCGAGCGAGCGCGTCGAGGTCATGGACGGTGATCCGGTGGTCGCGGCCCGCTGAGACATGCCCCTGTCTTTTGTGGAAACCGAGGACGTGATTCACCCGGACCCGCGAAGCTCCGACGAGATCCGCGATGTCCGTCTGCGTGAGCCGGAACGGGATGCGAACGCCGCCGGAAACCTCCTCGCCGTACTCGTTGGCGAACGCGAGAAGCTGCGCGGCGACCCGGCCGCGGACGTCGAGCGAGACGAGGAAGCGGGTGCGGGCATTCGCAAGCCGGAGTCGGCGCGAGAGGATGGAAATGAGGTTCGTGGAAATGGCGGGAGTCTGCGCGAGGAAGCTATGGAAAGAGCTTCGATCCATCCACAAAAGCGTGGACTCCTCCCTCGTCGCGGCGTTGGCGGAGCGGCGGAGGCTGTCGGCGAGGCTCATCTCGCCGAGGATCTCACCCGGCCCGAGTATCGCGAGCGTCGCCTCGACGCCACCCTCCCGCTCGACGAAGATTTTGACGCTCCCGGAGAGTATGAAAAACAGGGCGTCACCGGGTTGATCCGCGAGTATGACGCTCGCCCCAGCCGGAAACTCCCGCCACCCCACAAGCGCGGAGATCCGGGCAAGCTCCCCCGGTGAAACCCCCCGGAAAAGGTCGAGGCCGGACAACCTCCCCACCGTGTTCGGCGACGCCGTGTTCGGCGACGCCGTGTTCGGCGACACCTCGCCCGGAGGCACCGTATTCTTCGAAGTCGCGACCGAAAAACCCGCGTTCGATGAAGTTTCATCCGACAATTCGGCGCCGCCCTTCTTCGTCCGTCGCGCGCTCGGCGGCTTCATCGAGGGTCATGCTTCTTCCCTCCGACACCGCCGTGCCCCACGCCGCCTCGCCGAGGCGGGCGCGGGACTTTTCGAGGAAGGGCGACAAAAGACTCCGGATCTCGTCGAGCGAATAATCCATGGCCTCGGAGAGGGCGAGAGCCGCCCCGGAAAGGGTCGCCGCCCGGAGCGCGTCCCCCCGCTCCGCCGACGAAGCCGCCATCCCTTCGAGGCATTCGGCGAGGATCATCCTTTGCTTTTGCTCCCGGCAGAGCGATATTGCCTCCCGGTAAAACTTCTCCGCCGCGCCGGGTTCTCCGGCGAGGAGCTTCGCGTGTCCGAGGCCGCATAGCCCGGCTGCGGGATACCATTTGTTTCCGAGCCTCCGGCATATGACGATACTCTCCTCCAAATACGACGACGCGCCCTCGTAGTCGCCCGAGAAAAGGGCGATGAGTCCGAGGTTGTTGAGGCCCGCTCCGGCCCCGATATCGTCCCCGATCCTCCGGTATATTCCGAGCGCTTCTTCGAGCAGCGACCGTCCCCGATCACTATCCCCACGCTCACACACCACGCCCCCGAGGAGCGTGGCGGCCCCGGCGCAGCCCCATTCATCCCCCGCCCCCCGAAAGATTTCGAGGCTCTGTGCGAACCTCTCCTCGGCCCGCGGAGCATCCCCCCGATACAACGCCACCATCCCGAGCCACATGAGCGAGGTCGCGGCGATGCTCTTCCCACCGAGCCTCCGACCGATATCGAGCGCCTCTTCGAGCAGCGAGTCCGCCCGGTCGAGGTGGCCGAGGTTCATCGAGATGTACCCGGCTCCATTCAGCGCGGCGGCCCTCGCGCCATCGGGCGCGTCGCTCGCCTTTTCGAGGGATTCCCTCAGCCACCGCCAGCCTTCTTCCATGTGGCCGCCGATGTCCCAAAACCACCCCATCGCACCGGATATCCGGAGCGCGATCGCGGCCCGCCCAGGTTCTTCGAGCGACCACGAAAGCGCCGCCCGAACATTGTCGTGGTCACGTTCGAGGGCGGCCATCCACCCGGCCTGCCGCGGCCCGCGAAGCTCGACGTTTCCCGCCTCCGCGAACGCGAGGAAATGCTCGGCGTGCCGAAGCCGCGCCTCCTCCGCCTCGCCGTTGGCGGAGGATTTTTCGGATTCGTCCGCTTCGGCGCTTTCTTCGAGCTTCTCGCTCGCGTATTCGCGGATGGTTTCGAGCATTGTGAAACGGGGTTCGCCGTCCGGGGTTTCTTCGTGGTGGATGAGGCTTTTGTCTTCGAGGGAGCGAAGCTCGCCGTACATGTCCGTCCCGGCCTCGAAGCCGCACACTTTTCTCGCGGCCTCGGGGGTGCATCCGCCGGAGAAGACGGCGAGGCGGCGGAAGATGAACTTTTCGTGTTTTCCGAGGAGGTCGTGGCTCCATGCGATGGCTCCGCGGAGGCTTTGGTGGCGCTCGGGGAGGTCGCGCGCGCCTCCGGCGAGGAGCTTCATCCGGTCGTCGAGGCGACGGAGGACACCGCCCGGAGAGAGCATCCTCACCCGAGCCGCCGCAAGCTCGATGGCGAGCGGAAGCCTGTCGAGCCTCCGGCATATCTCCGCGATGTCCGAGGCGTTCCCATCGGTGAGCGCGAAGCCGAACTTCACATCCCGCGCCCTTTCGACGAAGAGCCTCACCGACTCGCACCCGGAAAGCTCCTCGATGGAATGCCCGGCGTCCGATTCCGGGAGCGAGAGGGGTGGGACGGGGTGTTCCTGTTCGCCGTAAAGATGGAGGAGGCTCCGGCTGGTTGCGAGAACCTTGAGTTTGGGACATGCCGAGAGAAGCTCGCTCGCGAGCGTCGCGCCGTCGAGCACATGCTCGAAGTTGTCGAGGACGAGGAGCGTTTCCTTGCCGCGCAAATATTCCTTCACGCGCCCGGATGGGGAACTCTCGCCCTCCCCATCGAGTCCGAGGGCTTTGACGATGGACGGGGCGACGAGCCGATGGTCGCCGACGGAGGCGAGTGGGACGAGGAAAACGCCGTCCTCGAACTCGTCTGTGAGGCTCTCCGCCACCCGGAGCGCGAGGCGGGTCTTCCCCGTGCCTCCGGAGCCGGTGAGCGTGAGGAGCCGGGTTCCCTCGCGTATCCGCTTTGCGACCTCCGCGACCTCCGGCTCGCGCCCGATGAGCGGCGTGGGTTCCCGCCGGGAGGTTTCCGGGGCGGGGGTCGAGCGTCCGGAGCGGCGGGAAGGAGGATGGGAGGCCGGGGGCGGAAATCTGGAAAATCTTTTCGGAGCCGGGGATGGCTTTCAGCCGCCTCTCGCCGAGGTCGCGGACTTCGACCCCCTCGGGAATCGCTCCATCGAGGGACGCCCTCGCCGCCAGTGAAACGAGTATTTGCCCGCCGTGGCCCGCGTCGAGGAGGCGCCTCACCCGGCTGAGGGACGGGTCGAAATAGTCGCCGTTCCTCTCCTCGTATTCTCCGGTGTGTATAGCCATCCTCACCCGGAAAAGAGGCTCCCCGGCGAGGAGCGCCCGCTGCGCGTCGAGGGCGGCGTGGAGAGCGTCGTCGGCGCCGGGGAACACCACACAGAAAGCGTCGCCGATGGGATGGTTTTGAAGACGCGGCCATCGTGGGAGTTCGCGGCTTTGGTGAGGATTTCGTCGTGGCGCGCGAGGGCGGCTCGCATGGCGTGGGGGTTCCGCTCCCACAGCTTTGTGGAGCCTTCTATGTCGGTGAAAAGGAAAGCGCTCTCGACAATGGTGGACATCGGCGGACTCCTCGTCTTCGCCCGCCACTATAACCGATTTTACAGAGTGTGTGTCAAGTATTTAATAGCGAATGGAGCGACGCGCCGTTAGTTTGGATGCATCGGATATCTAGTGCGAAGGAGAGTCGCCATGATGAGGTTCGGCCACCGCCGCATACGCCCGCGGGCTATGGTGGGTGGATGCGGCGAGGACGTTGCCGGGGAGCGCGTCGTCCACGGGGCGAGGGTGGAGCCGGAGATGGAGCGGGAGACGGCGAGGCTCGTGATTGTGGACGACCACGACCTCTTCCGGGGCGGGCTTCGGGGGATCCTCCGCGTGGAGCCGGATTTCGAGGTGGTCGGGGAGGCCCGGGACGGTCGGGAAGGCGTGGAGATATGTCGCTTTCTTCGTCCGGACGTCGTCCTCATGGACGTCCATATGCCCGGCATGGACGGTTTGGAGGCGGCGAGGGAGATATATCGGCGCGGCCTCGCCGCGAGCATCATGATGCTCACGGTATATGACGACGAGGCGTATATGCTCGAAGCCTTCAAAGTCGGGGCGTCGGGGTATGTCCTCAAACAAGCCCCGACGGAGGAGATATCCGCCGCCATCCGGAAGATTCTCGATGGCGAGTTCCCGCTCAGCCAAACCATGACGACGAGGCTTCTAAAAAGGCTCGCCGCCGAGATGCGCGAACAGAAAATTCCCATCGCGCCGCCGAACCCGCTCACCCGACGGGAGATCGAAGTGCTTCGGCACCTCGCGCAAGGGAAGGCGAACCGGAGGATCGCCGAGGAACTCTTCGTGAGCGTCGGGACGGTGAAGAACCACGTGCAAAAAATCATCGCCAAGCTCGAGGTGTCGGACCGCACACAAGCCGCCGTCCGAGCCATCGAACTCGGCATCATCTCCTCGGGCGAATGAAAGTCCAGAAAAAGAGTTCGGAAAAATGTCCATCCGGCCACACCCGATCTACGAAAACGTGCCATATGGCACATGTACACGGCTATCCGACGCCGACACACTGGCGCCGGAACCACAGCTTCACCGCGAGGAGGAGAGCATGATGTCGTTCGGAAGGGTTCATAGAAAAGCATCCGTCGAAAGGCTCACAGGAAAGCATCTCCCGGAGGAAAGCCAGACACGGGCAAAGGGATGATGGAAACCATGGTATCCGTTATTTAGGTCAAGCCGAGGTCGAGGAGGTGACGCCGACGCCGAGTACGAGATCATAGAGTTCTCGAAACCACGTAGCCCGAGCGAATTCCGCCGAGCCACGTGGGATCACGTAAATAGTTTTCCCACCGCGAAAGAAGCCACCCCGTGAAGCGGAGAGTCCGAGAAAGGAGCGAATCATGGCACAGTCAAAGCTGGTGAGGTTGGGAGGGGCCGCCGCCATGGGGAGCGGCGTCTTGCTCGTCGCCGGAGAGCTTATGTACTTCGTCGTCGGCTTGGGAGAGTCTATGGAAGGCTCCGCCGCGACACTATCCTCGCCATCTTCCATTTTTCAGTCCGCGCTTTTCCTGCTCGCGGGGGTGCTTCTTGTCGGGGCTGTGATCTCCGTCTATTCGCGCCACGCGGCGTCCGCGGGCATCCTCGGGACGGCGGGCTTCCTGATGGCCTTCGTCGGCACGATCCTTGTCGCTGGCACGTTCTGGGATGGAACTTTCATCACGCCGGCCCTCGCCGCGGACGCCCCCGAACTCCTCGAAGCCGCGCCGCCCGCGCTTGTCATGCTCGGTTTCAACCTCTCCTTCGCCCTGTTTTCCGTGGGCTGGCTCCTCCTCGGACTGGCGATGCTCCGAACCCGCGCCTATCCGCGCCCGGTCGCCGCGATGCTCATGCTCGGGGCGATCCTCGCGTTCATCCCAATGCCCTTCACCTTCATCCCGTTCGGCCTAACGGTTGCCTGGATGAGCCTCACGTCCTTGTCGCCGAAGAACACGCCCCTCGAGGAACCCGCCCACGCGACACCCTAAAACAGCGCGTCGGACTCGCCACGCCGAAAACGGTTCGCCGCCTCATGCGCCCTCCGCGTAGTCTCCGGCAAACGGTATTTCGGAGAACACGCGAGAACGACCTCGACCGCGCTTTCGAGGGAAACCCCGTTCCCCACTGACACATAAACGGGTGAGGCGCCGCTCCGCGTCCGAACCACTTCCCCTATGGCCTCGCCCCGATCCCGAAGCTCCGAGACGCGCCCCTTCTCCTCGCCCGGTTCCTCGAACTCCCCGACTAGACGACTCTTCGCGCACCCGATGGTCGGCACATCGAGAAACAGCCCGACATGCGAAGCAAGCCCGAGCCGCCGAGGATGCGCGATTCCATGCGCGTCGCAAATTAGCGCGTCCACCGGACTCTTGACCTTCCGCAAAGCCCCCACCACCGAAGGCAATTCCCGGAACGACAGAAGCCCCGGCACATAAGGAAACCCGAGAGGAGCCGAAAACCCCCGCTCCTCGGCAACCGAAAGCCCCGGAAATTCGAGAACCACCACCGTCGCATAAGCCATGTTCGTCCCAGCCTCCGTCGAAACATCCACCCCGGCGACGAAGTTTATGGAGCCGAGGTCGAGGGACGGCCCGACCTTCACACGAGGCGCAAGTTCATTTTGAAGCCCCCTCGCCTCGGAGGGCGAAAGGCCATAGCCGTGCAATTCGTTGACTTCCAAACCCGCCTCCCAACGACAAAAAGAACCGGACGCGAATTCTACGCGCCCGGCCCGCCTTCGGTTTGTATTCGCTGAAAGCTTTGAGAAAAGCTAAGTCCCGACCGATGGAATCTGGAGGGGGGAAGTCGATCCATCGGTCGGGGCTCGGTCTAGTTGAATAATAGCGTTAGGCTGTTACATTGCAATTTCCGCGAAGTTACGATCTTGTTACGCACCGGAAACGTTTCGGTTAAGGAAACCCTCTTTTTCCTCGAAAGGCTTCATGTGAAGTCGAGAGTGAGGGTCGATCACGGCATATCGGCCCCCGGAAATTCGCTCTTTTTATCAGGCGACGGTGGCTTCGACGGTGTGGTATCCGGTCGCGCCGGATGGGATGGGGGCGGCTTCGTCCTCGGTTTGGGTGTCGCCGTTGCCGTCGGTGGCGCGGACTTGGATTGTGTATTCGCCCGGTTCGGCGTCCCACTCGTAAAGGTATTGGCGCCACGCGTCGTCGTCGAGTTGGGTGGCGAGTTCGGCATCGTTCCACGACTCGCCGCCGTCGGTGGAGACTTCGACGCGCTCGATGCCCCGCGTCGGCGCCCACGCGACGCCCCCGATATTCACCGTTCCGGCGGAGAGTTCATCGCCGCCTTCGATGGTGTCTATGCGGGACTGGGTGAGGACGGGGCCTTCCTTCGACCATCCGCGTTGGATCCAGTACACGTCATAGCCCCAGTCCGTCAGCTCGATCTCCTCCAGCCACTTCGTAGCCGAGACATACCCATAAAGCCCCGGAATCACGAGCCGCACCGGATACCCGTGCTTCCTCGGAAGCTCGTCGCCATTCAGCCCGAACGCCACGAGAGCCTCGCGCCCATCGAGCGCAATATCCGTCTTGAATCCGGCCTCCCAGCCGTCCACACTCCGCCCGACGAGTTGTTCGTTCCCCCGCCCGAGTTTGTCCATGCTCACGCCCGCCTCGTTCAAAACGTCCGAGAGAAGAACGCCGGTCCATCGTCCGTGCGAGACGAGTCCGCCGCCGACCTCGTTCGAGACGCACGACATCGTGATGTCCGACTCGCGGTACGGCATCGAAGTCAGTTCGTCGTACGTCATCTCGAACGGGTTGTCCACCTCGCCCGAGATCGAGAGCGACCAATTGTCGCGGTTTATCCGCGGCGACGTAATCGCCGTGTCAATCAGATAAAAACTCGCCGCCGGAGTGATGATCTCCGGCATACCCTCGATGTCGAAGGAAGCGTCCTCGGGGGGCGGATCGAGGGTTTGCGGAGCCTCGGAATCTCCATTCGTCGTCTCGGCATCGGTCGCTTCGCCACTCGTGTTCGAGGCCGGCTGGAGAGGCGCGGGGGCGTTTCCGGCGGCCTCCGGGTTTCCCTGTCCGAGGATGAACCGCCCGACTCCGGCGGCGGCGGCTCCGGCCACCACGGCCCCGCCCGCGAGAGAGATGAAGCTGCCGCGGCTCACCGTCGTTTGCGAGGAGTCCGACTCGCGCATCCGGCCCCGGAAAGGCTCCGCTCCACCTTCCGAGCCTTCCGCATTCGCACTTCCGGCGTTCGCGCTTCCGGCGTTCGCGCTTCCGGCGTTCGCGCTTCCGGCTTCCGCGCTTTCATCCGAGCTTCCGATGCCGGAGACGAGGAGGCCACCGGCGGTCGCGAGTCCGAGGAGGACGGCTCCGACGACCGCGAGCGTGGTCGGCATGGCGACGGCGGCGGAGTCCGAGAGGGCGGAGACGAGTCCGACGACGCCGATGGCCGCCGCCCCCGCGAATGCGGCGAGCTTCGAGCGGAGTGAGAGCGCGCCGAGGAGAGCCGAGACTATGACCGTCCCGATCACGACGCACGTCACGAGTATCGGGGTGGCCGCCGTCCCGACGGTTTGTGTCGCTTCGGTGGCGAGGGCGCCCGGCGTCAGTTCGATGACACGCTGCGACACCGTCACCGGGATCGAAGGCACCGCCTCGCTGAAACTTTGTATAAGCTCCGCGACGCCGAAGGTTACGACCGCTCCGGCCCCTCCGGCTATGGCTGCTTTCGTTCGAATCTTCAAAACTTCATCTCCTGTACTTCGCTCTTGCGCCTGGTATCCGGACAATCCGAATACCAGTCAAGACTACCATCCACTTCTTACGTGGTTCTTACATTATTCCAATCCTCGCCCGATCCGCGAAGGCCGGGCGCAACGGCTCCATTTTATGGCCTTTTGTAATATATGTTAACGAATGTCTGCCCATCCCCGATCACAATCCCTGTGAACCTTGACACATGTTGTTCCAAAGGCTAAAAATCCTCGTATAATTCGCATATACAAAGGCGATGACGGGAACGAGTACGCTCGGAATTCCACGCCACAGCGAGCCGGGGATGGTGAGAGTCCGGCGCGGGAACCGAACCGAAGATCCTCCCCGAGCCGCCCCGCCGAAACCGGAGGGACGAAAGCCCCCGACGTGAATTAAGCGAGGCCGGGTTCCGCCCGTCACAGCGAGAAAGAGAGGTTCGGGGGCGAAGCTCCCGAATAAGCGGGGTGGTACCGCGAGAGCCGAAAAGCTCCCGTCCCCGGTGGAAGATCCGCCGGAGAGCGGGAGTTTATATATGAGGAGGCTCGCACTATGACATTCGAGAAAGTTTCACCCCGAGTCGGTTTCCCGGAACTCGAACGGGAAATGCTCGGTTTATGGGAAAAGTCCGGCACCTTCACGAAATCGGTCGAGAATCGCCCGAAGGACAAACCGTTCGTTTTCTACGAAGGCCCGCCGACCGCGAACGGGAAGCCCGGTTTCCACCACGTGCTTTCGAGGGCTTTCAAGGATGTGATCCCACGCTACAAAACCATGCGCGGCTTCCGCGTCGAGAGAAAGGGCGGCTGGGATTGCCACGGCCTCCCCGTCGAAATCCAAGTCGAGAAGGAACTCGGCCTCTCCGGGAAAAAGGATGTCGAAGAATACGGCATCGAGAAATTCAACGCGCTCTGCCGCGAATCCGTCTTCCGCTTCGTGGACGACTGGCGACAAATGAGCGACCGTATGGCTTTCTGGGCCGACATGGACGACCCGTACCGGACTTTGGATAATTCGTACATCGAGAGCGTGTGGTGGGCATTGAAATCCCTCCACGACAAAGACCTCCTTTACGAAGGATACAAAGTAACGCCGCATTGTCCGAGGGATCAAACCTCCTTGTCGTCCCACGAAGTCGCACAAGGATACAAAGACGTCACCGACCCGAGCGTATACGTGAAACTCCCCCTCGAAAACGAAGAGAACACCTCCCTCCTAATATGGACGACGACCCCGTGGACGCTCATCTCGAACTCCGCTGTCGCCGCCCACCCCGACATCGAATATTCGACCGTCGAAGCGTATGGGGAGAAGTTCATCGTCGCCTCGGAGCTTCTCGACCGCGTCTTCGGCGAAGGAAATTATCGAGTCCTCGAAACTCGAAAAGGCCGCGTACTCGAAGGGATGAAGTACCGTCGCCCCTTCGAGTACGTCCCGGCCGGGGATTCCGAAGGCTCGGAAAACCTGTGGACGGTCGTCCTCGGGAGCCACGTAACGACGGGCGAGGGGACGGGCCTCGTCCACACCGCCCCGGCCTTCGGCGAGGACGACGCGAGGATGGGGCGCGAATACGGCCTCCCGACCATCCACCCCGTGAAACCCGACGGAACCTTCGACGAGCGGGTCGGCCCGTTCGCCGGACAATTCGTGAAGGATGCCGACGCGGGACTCGTCGAGGAGCTTCGGGAGAAAGGCGTGCTCTTTCGTTCCGAGGAGTATGAACACGCGTATCCGCATTGCTGGCGGTGCGGGACCCCGCTCCTTTATTACGCCAAAAAAGCATGGTACGCGAGGACGACCGCCATGCTCGGCGAGCTTCTCGAAGACAACGAGAAAATAAACTGGGTTCCCGACCACGTGAAGTGGGGACGCTTCGGTGACTGGCTCAAAAACAACGTTGACTGGGCACTCTCCCGCGAACGTTATTGGGGAACCCCCCTCCCCGTATGGCGCACCGAATCCGGGGAGACAATCGTCGTCGGGAGCGTCGAGGAGATAAAAAGCCTCGCGGTGGAACCCGAAAACGTTCCCGAAGACCTCCATCGCCCATACATTGACCGGGTCGTCCTTCGCCATCCCGAGACGGGGGAAGAAGCGCGGCGCGTCCCCGAAGTCCTCGACGTGTGGTTCGACTCCGGCTCGATGCCGTTCGCGCAGTGGGGGTATCCGAGGGATGGGGAAGAGCGGTTCGACTCGCAGTTTCCGGCGGACTATATTTGCGAAGCCGTGGATCAAACCCGGGGATGGTTTTATTCGCTCTTCGCCATCTCGAACATGCTCTTCGGGAAGTCGTCCTTCAAAACGTGCCTCGTCCTCGGACACGTCCTCGACTCCGAGGGGAAGAAGATGTCGAAGTCCCTCGGAAACGTCCTCGACCCATGGGACCTCTTCGAGAAACAAGGCGCCGACGCCCTCCGGTGGACGCTCTTCACATCCACCGCGCCCGGAAACACGCGGCGCTTCTCCGAGGATCAAGTGGATGAGACCGTTCGGAAATTCTTTCTCACGTTGTGGAACACATACTCGTTCTTCACGACATACGCCCGCATAGACGGCTTCGATCCGGAGGCGGATTTCATCGAGCCGGGGGAGCGGAGTCTCATGGACCGGTGGATCCTCTCGGAACTCCATCTCACCATAAACACCGCCACCGAACGCATGGACGCATACGACATCACCGCCGCCGGACGCGCCATCCAGGAATTCACCGACGAACTCTCGAACTGGTACGTGAGAAGGAGCCGAAGGAGATTTTGGAAAGGCGAGGATGACTCGGATAAAAAGGCGGCGCATTCGACACTTTACGAATGCCTCGTCGCAATAACGAAGCTCGCCGCGCCGTTCATCCCGTTCGTCTCCGAGGCGATATACAAAAACCTCGTCACGAACGCCGACGAGAACGCCCCCGAAAGCGTCCATCTCGCCGACTGGCCGGAGTACGATGCGGCTCTCGTGGATGAAGATTTGTCTTCCCGGATGAGTGCGGCGAGGCGCGTCGTCGCGCTCGGGCGCGCGGCGAGGAACGCGACCGCCATAAAAACCCGCCAGCCACTCTCGGAGGTCGTCGTCGTTGCCGAGGACGAGGGGATTCGGAGCGGAGTTTCCAGCCTCGAAGAGATGGTTCTCGACGAACTCAATGTGAAGCGGCTCCGTTTCGGGTCCACCGACGACGTGACGGCATACGATCTCAAACCGAACCTCGCCGTCGTCGGCCCGAAATACGGGAAGCTCGCGCCGGGTATCCGAACCGCACTCGCCGAAGCCTCCCCCGAAACCGGAGCGAAAGCCGCCGCCGGAGAAAACATCCCCGTCGAGGTGGACGGGGAGGAAATAAACCTCGCCCCCGATGAGCTTCTCGTGGAGCCGACGGAGAGGTCGGGGTACGCCCTCGAAAGGGAGGCCGATCTCGCGGTCGCGCTCGCCACCGAACTCGGTGAGGAGCTTCTCGACGAGGGGCTTGTGCGGGAGCTTGTGCATGGCGTTCAGAATTTGCGGCGGGATCGGGGGTTCGAGATCGAGGAGTCCATAAACGTGAGCCTCTCCGGGAGCGAACGCTTCGAGCGGCTCCTTTCCGGAACGTGGGGCGAATATTTCAAGAACGAGGTACTCGCCAGAAACCTCGCCTTCGACGGCTCCGGGAAGGACGAGATCTCGGTGGACGGAGAGACCGTCGAGGTGGGACTCGACCGGGTGGGATGACCGTCCGCGGAATCGGGTGGGCGGCGAGGTCGGTTCTCGCCCCCGTCCGCTTCGGACTTCCTCGCAATTCGCATCCACATTTCCTCGAATCCCGGATCGAGCGGACGCGGTCGATCACAGCCGCCCACTTCTTCGCCCGCCGCGCTTATCCGGAGTCCCGCGAAGACGACTCGGCGGATCTCTCGCCGAGTCGTCTCCCGCCGGGGTCGCCTTCCGTCGAACGGAATTTCCGGATAGCGAGCTTCGCGTCCGAGGGGCATTCCATCGCGGAGAAGATGTTCCACCGAAACGTTTCTCAGACGGAGGGGTATGGAGAATGCCGCTCGCGTTCGATTCGACTCGTTATCGCCGCCTCCCTCCTTCGTGGGACGCATCCATCCTTCGCGGAGCGAACGCGAAGTGAGGCGGAGACCCGGCTCTCGGCACGATTCGGACGCGGGTATGGAATTCGCCGCGCCGCCTCGACGAAGGCGGGCCGTGGGCGAAGCGAAACATCCTTATCCCCGGAAAGTGGCGCGACCAGTTTTTAGCTGATGAGCGCACGGTTCGGGGCGAACCGCGCAATAACAATCCTGACAAACGGGTATCATGTATTCTTTACAAAGATGGGAAGCGGCGGAGAAACGAAAGAGAGGTTCCGATGTTTGGCAGGAAGAGCCGCAAGGAGAGGTTGAAGGAAGAGGCGGCGTCGAAGTCTTTGATCCCGTTGAGCGCGATCGCGGGCGTGTACGCGGGGGCGAAGCCGATACTCGAACGTCTCCTTTACGATGACGACCTCCGCGATAACATTCGCGAACTCGTCGAGGCGATACGCGACATCACCGACGATGTCTCCGACGAGAAACCCGCCGATGTCCTCATGCGCCTGTGGGACGACGACAAACTCCGGGGCCACATCGAATCCGCGACCGGAGCCGCGCAAAAGGGAAGCAAACGCATCCGGGGTGAGAAGGTCAAAGAAGGCGGCGGCGGAAAGTGGGTCTTCATCCTCCTCGCCGGGGCGGCGGCTTTCCTCTTCCTCAGCCCGCAAACCGGCCCCGAAGCCCGGAGGCTCGCGAGCGAAACCATTTCCGCGATCACTTCTTCAGGATAAGTCGGAAGATATGGAACGGGCGGGCGAAGCGGAGGGCGGGATCGGCGGAATTTATTCTTCGGGCGCGGCGAACTGCGGGCACGAAGCCCCGAGAGCGGCGTCGAAGGCGAGTCCGCCCTCTTCCTCGCCGTGCGCCTCGGAGAAGGACGCCCGGAGCTCGGAAAGCCCGGACTTTATCTCCGAGCGCGCCCGCTCCGCCCTCCTTTTCGCGCTCTCGCTCGTCGTTCCGTCGCTGGTTTGGAGACGCTCGGCCTTCTCCTCGAAGCGCGACGCCCGATTGAAAAGCGTCTCGTTATCCTCGGCGTACTCACGGATGTCCTTCGCGGCCCGCTCGCGAAGCTCCGGTGAGACGTCCGGGGCGGCTTGCGGAACCGAGGCGTGAGAATCGCCCTCCGCCCCGTCCGATTTGCGCCCGAAGAGGCGGCCTACTTTGCGCTTGATTTTCTCCGGCAAGGCTCGCAAGCCCGCCGTTCCCGAAGACGTTATACTTTCTTCATTCATGGGACACATGATAAACCCTCGTAAGCTGATCGTCGCCCCGATGCTCGCCGCCGCCTTGTTTCTCTTGGCGGGATGCTCGTCTTTCTTCGGCGACCCCCGCGAGGACGCGAACGAGTCCATCGCCGAAGCGAACGAGTCAATAGCCGAGCATAACCGACTCTTCGAACAAGCCCGCGACACGTATTCGAGCGTCAAGGAAAGCATCGAATCCGGCGACGAGCCAGACGGCCAGCAAGAGGACATCGTCCGCGCGAGGGAGTCCATGCAAGAAGCGAGAGGCTATTTGCAAGAAGCGCAAAGCTCCCTCTCCGGGGTCGAAGATCTCGAAGTCGAAGAGGCGGTCATACGATATGCCAACCTCCTCTCGACCGCCATGGACAGCCAGCTCGAGGCCGAGGCCACGGAAATAGAATTCTATGAGATCCTCGAAGGAGACCCCTCCCTCGAAGACGAGCGCGACGCCGCACTCGACCTCCTCACCGAAGTCGGGGAGGGATACGCCGCCGCCGAGGAGGACTACGAAGCCGCCCAAGAACTCGCCAACTCGAACCCCGAAGTCCTCAGCCCCG
>JACDAJ010000230.1 GCA_013695475.1 Rubrobacter sp.
CTAGATAACTCCACGAGATAAATGGACACTCGCCCTACCTCAAGGCGGCGGCCTCTCCAGATGGTCGTAGACCTCCCCGAGCTTCGGCCTGAACGGCTGCCTCTCCCCGAGGCAGCCCTCCGCGAACTCCACCAGATCGTCCAACCCCTCGCATTCGTGATTGCGGCTCACCGCTTCGTGCAGAGACCACCACACCAACTCAACCGGGTCGCTCTCCGGAGACCACGAGGGCAAAGGATGCAAACGTATGCGCCCCCCGGAGTCCTCCACGTATTTCTTGACCCGCTTGCCGATGTGGCTGCCGTCGTTGTCCACGGCGAGATGCAACTCCTTGTGGCAGCGGTAGGTTCTTCGCAGCTTGTCAAGCAGCTTGATGAAAAGCTCGCCGTCCCCGCGCCCCCCGGACACCCGATGGAAGCGCCCCGTCTTGAAGTTCAGCGCCCCGCTGATCCACACCTTGCGGTTCGTCCCCGGAGTCTTCAGACGTCTCTGCCTCCCCTTCCGCATCCAACAAAAGCCCACTTTGGGGTTCGTCTCCAGCCTGGTCTCGTCCTGGAAGAAAGAGCCCACTTCCTCGGTCATTCGCTGGACATCCTCGAGCCTCGCCCGCTTCTCTTCGACCTGCTCCTCGGAGTCTTTCTCGGGCGGGACGGGGCGCGGCCTCCTCCATCGGAAGCCGAGGCGGTGGAGCGCGCGGCGGAGGGTCTCCCGGCTCACAAGGGCGGCCCGCTCCCTCAGAAGCTGCAGGGCGATGAGCTTGCAGCTCCAGCGAGAGCGCAGCCAGCCATGGGAGGCGGGCGAGTCCTCTTCGACGAGACGCCCGACTCGCCCGCCTCCTTGCCGAGCAACGGCCGGGGGCCACGCGGCTCGCGATCGTCGAAGGCGGCGCGCCCCTCCCCGACGAAGCGAGAGACGACAGCATACACGGTGGCGCGCGAGCAGAAGAGGACGCCGGAGATCTCGGTGGGCGAACGGCCGTCGTCGGCGAGCAGCGCGATGTGCATCCTCAGCCTCCTGCTCGGGCGCCGTTCGCGCTTCATCTCGATGATGAGACCCTTGCGTTCGGAGGGGGCGATGGCGATACTCTCCATTGGCGGCCGTCTCTTTGGTGGCTGGATGGATTTGGCGTCTTTACCATGCCACAAAGGATGGCCGCTTGTTCAATTATCCCGTGCATTTATCTAGGCATCTTCTTTATTCTTGCTATCAGCGTTCTTGTTGTCGCATATCTGTACCATAGTATTTCACCATAGGGCAGACGGGCGGCGCGGGTCAAGGGAAAGCGCATTAAACCTTTCTAATGTGAGACTCTTCCACATGGATGCTTTGCATCGGCTGTTTACCGATCCGGGCGCCTTCGATCCGCTCGACAGCTACTCATAGCGGGGCAGCCTGTCAGCAAAAACAAAAAGCTGAGAGACTAACGAGCGAAGCGGGCTGAGAAGCGCGGAGGATGGAAGCCCATGCTTCCGCAACCCGCTATCAGAGTCGGGGCGGACGGATTATAGTCCGTCCGCCCTCTTTCGACGGTGTTTCGTTTGTTCTACAGCGGTTTTCAGAAAGATCGGCCCCATACAACGCCAACGAACCCGCCGCCCGATTTCCGCCGCTGTCGGCAAAAGCTGACGGCGAAGCGTGCTGACAAGCGCGACAGCGCGTGCGCGGTTTGCGGAAAGTATGGGCTTTCCGCAAACCGCTCTAGTAGGCGAAACCCTTGATCGCGACGACCGATGGCTTGGGGATGCAGTCGCCGTCGTGGGGCCAGGTGCTGCTCGGGTTCTCCACGCTCTCGGACTCCTCGCCGGGGTGCTGGATGGCAAGAAACAATGTCCCGCCGTCGGGGGTGAAGGCCGGTCCGGTCATTTCCGCTTCGACGGGACCGCTGGCGAACTGGAAAATCTCCGATGGCCCGGCCATGAGGGTGTCGTTCACGCAGGGCATCACGAACATCCCGTTGTTCTTGAAGGTTTTGTAGATGCCGGAGTTCAGGCTGGCGCTTGAGATGTCGGTGACCATCCAGAGGTTGCGGTAGCCGTCGAAGGCGAGGTTGTCCGGGCTGGAGAAGCCGGTGTTTGCCCCTCCGGCGGCGAAGATCTCGAAGCTGAACTCCGTTGCCTCCGGATCGCAGTCGGCCTCTACCATGCGTATGATCTGGCCGTGGAAGTTGCCGTGGGCCGTGTTGTTGGTGAGCGCGGCGTAGATGGTGCCGTCGTCGGGGTGGACTTCTATGTCCTCGCAGCGGTCCAGCGGCGTGCCTAGCGGCGGGCCGTCCTCTTCCTCGATGAGCGCGGCGGCCTCCGGGGCGCGCACGAGCACGTCGGCCTGTCCGGCGAAGCCGTTCTCGCGGAAGATGGGGTTGTTCTCGTAGTCGAGCGCGACCCATCGGCCCTGCGAAAAGTCCGCCACGTAGAGCATCCCGTCGGCGAGGAGGTCCATGTTCGCCTCCCGGTCGTGCGGGTCGTAGGCGCCGGAGGAGATGAACTTGTAGATGCACTCGTCGTTCTCGTCGTGGCCGGTGTAGGCGACGACGCGACCGGAGTCGGAGATACGCATGGCGACGTTCTCGTGCCTTATCCTGCCGAGCCATGAGTGCTTGCGGGGCTTCGAGTCCTTGTCGAAGGGATCCACCTCGACGACCCAGCCATAGTGCTCGGGTGGCTGGGCGCCCTCGGGGGCGTCCTGCCAGCGGTAGCCGACCGTGATGTCGAAATCCTCCGGCTCTGTGCGCGAGCCGGCCTGCGGGTTGCCCTCGTCGTCGGTGAACTCGCCGTAGTAGTCCTGAAAGTTCTCCTCGCAGGTGAGAACCGTGTTCCACGGCGTGACGCCGCCGCTGCAATTGGCGAGCGTCCCGATTACCTCGCTCGCGCCCAGCATCGCCTCCGAGCCGGCCGCCGGCCCGGTCACGTCCATCGGGGTGGTCGCGTCTATGCGGCGGTTGAAGTCCTCGTCCGCGACGAACTCCCAATTTCCGTGTGCGTTGCAGATGACGCGGAAGACCGAGCCGCCGACGGCCGCCTTCTCGGTGTTGATCTGCTCCACCGTCTTCTCCGTCTCCACGTCTTCGTCGCCGTAGCCGGAGACCCACTTGGGATCCACATACTCGTGGCTGACGAAGAGCAGGCCGTCGTAGCTGTTGCGCCCGCCCTGCAAAGCGTCTATCGGGAAGTACGCGACGTAGTCGCAATTGAACCCGAACTCTCCGCCGTCGGAGGTCACCGGCTCGCCCCACCGCCGCACGATGTCGTAGGCGAAGCCCGCCGGAAGTATGAGTTCGTCGGCGTCGGTGGGAGCTATGGGCCCGAAGGCGGGCTGGAAGCTGCCCGCGCCGTAGTTTTTATACGGGGTGGAGGCTCCGCCGACGAACTCCTGCGCCTCTGCGCTCTTCGGCGCGACACCGGCGCTCGCCGCCGCGAGAGCCGTCGAGCCAGCCCCGAGGTAGGTCAGGAACTGTCGCCGGGTAACCCCGCCCGCGACCGGCTTCACCTCCCGGTTGCGTTTGTCTGCCTTGATCTCCTTGACATTCCTCGGGCCTTCCGACAAGATCATCCCCTCCCGTCCAATGGTGTCCACACTCATACCCGTACATCATACGATGGATTCTTCACGTAATCACTCCATGCGACCCACAGTCGAAGAGTCTAACGGCTGTCGAACCCCTCGTGGTTTAACCCTCGTAAACCAGGTGTTAAATATACTTTAAACATTCCGAGACCTCGACGGGGAAGCGCCGAAATCCTCCGTCGTTGCGATCACGGGCGGGTTCCCGAACGTTCAAAGAAGCTCGATGCTTCAAGGATGAGGCGCGTCGCCCGGCGGCGAAGCGCCGCTTTTCAGCTTGTCGGAAAGGGCCGACGACGACGGGCGGCCTTTTTCGCCTCCGAACCACATTCGCAGGTTCGGGACGCCGAGCAGAAAGGCGAGTCGGAAAGCTGAGCCGCTGAAATGTCCCCAAGCTGACCCGCTATAATATTTGCCTCTGAGCCGGTTCGTTGTCGAGGCCGGAAAAACGGGAGGTTCACATGGCGGATGCGGGATTCAGGCTTCCGGGCTCTTCGTACGAGGAGTTGGCGAACATAATAGTGGCGTACGGGACACGCGACGAAGCGTCGAACCCCGGCGACGTGAGCAAGCTCGACTCCGTCCACCGTTCGAGCGTAACGCGCACAAACGGGTTCCTCGTCGAGATCGGGGTTCTCCGGGGCGAGCGCGAAAAGCTCGTCACGAAGCGCGGCCGCGAACTCGCCCTCGCCCTCGAAAGGCGCGAGAAAGCGGAGGTGCGCCGCAACTGGCGTGTGATCGTCTCGACGAGCGAGTTCCTTCAAAACGTCGTCTCGGCGGTGAAGCTGCGCGAGGGTATAGAGTACACGATGACGCAGGCGTACATCGCCCACTCCGCCGGACAGCCGCGGAACAAGCCCGTCATGATCGGCTCCTCCACGGTCGTCGAGATCCTGAAAATCTCCGGCCTCCTCCGCGAGGACGAAGCGGGGAACCTCTCCGCCACATACGTGGAGGAAAGCCCGGAGAACGAACCCCCCATGGACGAGGATTTCCTCGAAGCCCCCAACCTCGCAATAAACCCGGAACCCGAAACCCGGACACCCGGAGCGGAAGCGCCCACAAACCCGGCGAACACCTCCGCGAACGCGTCGTCGAACCCGACATTGAACATCCACCTCCACGTCCGGTGCGCCGCCGACGAACTCGATGACATCGCCCCGAAACTAAAGAGCCTCATACGCGATTTCCAGAACGACCTCCCCGATGTCGGCGCGAGCGTGCGCGGCGAGGCGAAGGAAGCCCCGAGGGAAGACTTCCGGGGAGAGTTCGGGCGGGACTTCCTCGAAGAAAACGCGAACCCGCCCGTCTTCGAAGAGGAGTTCGAGGACGACTTCGGAAGGTGAGAGGCTCGCTTCGCTCGCGCTTTCAGCTTTCGACTCCCGGTTTTCGAGCCGCTCCGTTTCGCGTGAACTCGCCGACACGGAGTTCGGACAGGAAATTCCGCTCGATGCGACGCATTGCTTCGGGCGCCGCTTCGCTTCTTCCGCCGCAGTGTGGCACCCTTCATAGAACGTCTCGCGGCGCGTCCGGGGGATCGATCACGCTTTCATACCGAGTCCGGATGAAGACTTCGTTTCTTTGACCGTGCATGAGACTGCTCCGCTTCGCGGGGTCGTCCTTCCCGAACTCACGAAGCGGAGCGACTCACGAAAGCGCCGAATGGCGAACTATTCATCCGGACTCGGTATCACGACGTGGGGGGCGCGGCGAAGGGCGGTTTCTTCGACCGAATTCGGATGCGCCTCCACGGAAGGTATCGCGGCGCGAAACATGAGTTCGGGATCTTCCGCCGGAATACCTTTGCGGCTCGTGGTGAGGGGCGGTTTCTTCGACCGAACCCGGCATGACTTTTCGTAAACGGCGTCGGTCATCGGCTTTTCGTTTTCGGTCGACCGCTGACCGCTAATTGCTGATGGCGCGGCGAGCCGAAGACGAGTCGCCGAGGGTGAAATAAAAGATCGCGCCCTTTCCCGGCTCTCCTTCGGCCCACACTTCTCCGCCGTGGCGGCGCACTATTCGGGCGACGGTGGCGAGGCCGATGCCGGTCCCCTCGAACTCGTCTTCAGTGTGGAGCCTTTGGAAGGCTCCGAAGAGCTTTTTGGCGTAGTCCATCTCGAATCCGGCCCCGTCGTCGCGGACATAGTATGTCGGGACGCCGTTTTTCGAGGTCGAGCCGAACTCTATTTTGGCGCCGCCCTCGTTTTTGGAGGTGAATTTCCAGGCGTTGCCGATGAGGTTCTCGATGGCGACGCGAAGGAGACGTTCGTCGCCTCGGGCCTTCGCTCCGCCGCGCACGACTATCTCGATGTTCCTGTCCGGGTCGGATTGTTCGAGTTCGTCGGCAGCCTCTCTGGCGAGGAGGCTGAGATCCACTTCGGAGCGCTCCATCGAAGCTCTCGTAACCCGCGACAATTGAAGGAGGTCGTCTATGAGCTCGCTCATCCTCCGGCTCGCCCCTTTGACGCGCCCGAGGTATCCGACGCCTTCTTCGTCGAGGGCTTCCCCGTAGTCCTCTACGAGGATTTGGGAGAAGCCTTCGATGCTCCGGAGCGGGGCGCGAAGGTCGTGCGACACCGAGTATGAGAACGCCTCGAGTTCGCGGTTTGCGGCTTCGAGGCCGCGGTTCGCCTCTTCGAGTTCGAGGCTGGCCCGCTCGGCCCGCTCGCGGCTGGCGGCGAGGAGCCAGGTGGCGACGAAGAGGACGAGGCTCACGATTATCCCGGCGGCGCGCGCGAGGTCGGGGAGGGTCTCGTCGAGGCCGGAGACGAAGTTGGGGAGGGTGGAGAAATAGAGGATCCAATCCTGCCCGCCGACTTCGAGGGACGTGTACCGGGAATACTGCGGAGAATACGATGGGTCGTCGGCGCGAAGCACGCCATCCTCGTCGTAAAGGTTCGCGTCGCGCGAGAGGTCGCCGCTGTCGTACACCTCGAAATCTATGCGCGGGCGGAACCTGTCCTCGAAGATCCCACCGAGGAGGCCGTCCATCCGAAACGACCCGAAGATGAATCCTTCGAGGGCGTCTCGCCGCTCCTCGACGCTCCCGAGCGGCGCGCCGTTTTGGTACACCGGGAGATACACGAAGAAGCCCGGACGGAGCGCGAGCGAGGCGTTCGCCCCGGAGTCGGCCTCGGTGAGGACGTACACGCGGCCCGTCGCCCGGGGCGTGCCGGAGTCTCGGGCGCGATCCATGGCCGCCCGATGCTCCTCCTCGGAGTACGGATCGTAATTGAGGAGGTCGCCGTTGGCGAGATCCTCCGGGCCGATGAACTCTATGGGGGCGTACGCCTCCCTCTCGCCGCCCGGCGCGAAGTCGGGGCTGATATCCGGGGCGCCCTCCTCCCCACTCTCTTCGAGATAACCCTCGACCTCGCCTGGCTCCAAATAGTTGACGTACCCGAGAGCCTGGAAACCCTCGTAACGCTCCCGGAGTTCGAGGCCGCTTATATAGTCTCCCCACTCGTCGCGCTCGACGAGTTCGCTCGCATAGAAATACGCCCTCGCCCCGAAGATGGCGTCCACATAAGCGTCCGTCCGACGGTCTATGGACCTCTCGGTCACGAGGACGGCCTCCTCGAAACGAACCCCGGTCTGGGTCTCGACGCTCTGCCGGGCATAGAAATACACGAGCAAAGTGAGGATGAGCGAGATGACGAGAACCGCATACGCGAGCGCACCGAGCCGGAAATGCCGCCCGAGCCTCTCCGCGAAATCCGCCGTGGAAAATCGCTTCACGAAACCCCACCGCCCCGAAGGATGCCCGGCGGCGAGTCCACGGTCGAAAAACCACCGCCGTCCGCCGCGACCAATGTATTAATGTCCACCTCGCAAAGCTCCTGCCGGACACCGGGGATATGGCGTCGGGTGAGGGAATGTTACCCCCACCATCCGACCGCCGCAATAGAGCGCCGGGACATGGCGCCGGGCCGAAAGCGAACCACACCGCCAGCTTTTCATTTCGCTGATATGGAATACGGAAGATCACTTACCGAAACGAGCGAAGCGACGCGGCCTCCCGACTCCCGAACCCGCCGCCGACCGACCGACTTCGGAACCATTCACCCGGACCCGTATGACATCCGATCGCCGACGGCTTTGCGGAAAGTCCGCGCGCCCAAAGAAGCGGAGCTATGTCCGCGCCGATCCATCGGAGCGCATAAACCATAGCTTGGAGATGCTCCGCCATTTCCGGCTTTCGCAGTACGGGGTTCGTCCATGTCCGGGCTCCGCGCCCATGCCGGACGGAGGATTCCGCGATGGAGGCAGCGGCGATTTCGGCGACCGTCCGTATTCCGTATAAAATGCACGACCGTGCCTGAAACGAGAGACAAGGAGACCGGGCCATGGAAAACGACGCCCCGAACCGCCGCCTCCTCCATAGGCTGCCGGAACTCGCCCGGAACCTCCTCTGGAGCTGGCGCCCCTCCATCCAAACCGTCTTCGAACGCCTCGACGCGAAACTATGGGAGGATACCGAACACAACCCCACACGCCTCCTCGCCGAAACAAAGAACCTCCCGACGGCCGCCGAAGACGATGGGTTCATAGCCGCATACGAACGGGCAGTCAGGGAGATGGACGAATACCTCGCGGAAACCTCCACATGGACGGCGGCGGCGTATCCCGAGGCGGCTCCTTCCGGGGGCGTGGCATATTTCTCGGCGGAGTTCGGGCTTCACGAGTCGCTCCCTGTTTATTCCGGCGGACTCGGGGTTCTCGCGGGCGACCATGTGAAGAGCGCGTCCGACCTCGGACTCCCGCTCACCGGGGTCGGCATCCTTTACGCGCAAGGATATTTCCGGCAGAGGATCTCAGCCGACGGCCGCCAATCGGAGGAATACGAATCCTTCGACCCGAGTACGCGCCCGCTCGAAGCCGCGACGGATGGAAACGGGGACGAGGCATACGTCTCCGTCGAGCTTCCGGGGAGGGAGCTTCGGCTGAAAGTCTGGAGAGTCCGCGTCGGACGGGTGTCCATCCTCCTCCTCGACGCGGACGTGCCGGAGAATTACGACGACGACCGGGCGCTCACTTCGCGGCTTTACGGCGGCGGGCGGCGAACCCGCATCTCACAGGAAATGATCCTCGGCATCGGCGGCGTGAGAGCGCTTCGGAAGGTCGGCGCCTCCCCCGCCGTCTTCCACATGAACGAGGGTCACGCCGCGTTCCTCGCCCTTGAAAGGATGCGCGAGGCCGTCTCCGAGAACGGACGCTCCTTCGACGAGGCGAGGGACGAGGTGAAAAGAACCACCGTTTTCACGACCCACACCCCGGTTCCGGCGGGCCACGACGCCTTCGAAGGAGATCTTTTCTGGGAATTCCTCTCCGAATGGCCGGAGAAACTCTCGACCGACGGCGACATTTTGTGGAGGCTCGGAGCCGATACCGCGGGCCGTTTCAACATGACGCGGCTCGCGATGAACCTCTCGGCGTCCCAAAACGGGGTGTCCGAAATACACGGCGAGGTTTCGCGGGACATGCTCGGCGGCGGCGTGAAGCACATCACGAACGGCGTGCATACGTGGAGCTGGCTCTCCCCGCGCATGGAAAACCTCTTCGAGAAGCACGCCCGCGGCCGCGCATGGAGGCGATGCCCCGAAACCCCCTCCGCATGGTCGTTCGTCGAAGAACTCCCGGACGGAGAATTGTGGACGGCCCATTCCGAGACGAAGCGAGAAATGGCCTCCTTCATAAACGCCCGGCTCGAAATTCAAAGCGAGCGTAGTGGATCGAGGAAACAGTCCCTCGACCCGGACGCGCTCATAATCGGCTTCGCCCGGCGCTTCGCCACATACAAAAGGGCGACGCTCCTCCTTTCCGACCCGGAAAGACTGAGGCGCATCGTCGGCGACCCCTCCCGCCCCGTCCAATTCGTCTTCGCGGGGAAATCCCATCCGGCGGACGAGCCGGGCAAGGAGTTCATACGGACTCTCCACGCATCGGCGGACGGCCTCGGGGAGGCCATCGTCTTCCTCGAAGATTACGACATGAACATCGCGCGCCACCTCGTCGGGGGCGTGGACGTGTGGATGAACAACCCGAGGAGGCCGTTGGAGGCGAGCGGAACGAGCGGCCAGAAAGCCTCGCTCAACGGAGTCCCGAACTTCTCCGTCCTCGACGGATGGTGGCCCGAAGCGTACAACGGCAAAAACGGATGGGCCATCGGCGAAGAAAAAGAATTCGCCTCCGAGGACGAGCAGGATTCCGCCGACGTGGAGTCGCTATATGGAACCCTCGAAAACTCCATAGTCCCGCTATTTTACGAAAGAAGCGAGGGTGTCCCGCACGGGTGGGCCGCGGTCATGAAAGAGGCCATAATCACAGTCGCGCCGGAATTCTCGACGCAGCGGATGGTTCAGGATTACGCGCACAAAATGTACGCGCCGAACGGTTTGGGTCGGAATCCGGGTGAATAGTTCGCGTCTTTCGCATTTCGTGAGGCGCTTCGCTTCGTGAGAACGCTTCCGCTTCGTGAGGTCGCATTTTCTCGAACTCACGACCTCAACGGGAGCGAAGTGACCCTCACACTTCGCCCACGGCGACGAAGGAGCCGAGCATTTCTTCGGCGATTTCGGCCACAGGTGGGTATCCTTCGTCCATATCCGCAAAGGAGGGAAGGCATGCCCACGTTCGACGGACATAAATACATAAACCTCGAAACCTTCCGAAAGAACGGTGACGGAGTGAAAACCCCTTTGTGGTTCGCGGAGGAGGACGGCTTTTTGTACGCCCGCTCCTTCGAGAGGACGGGGAAGGCGAAGAGGCTCCGGCGCGAATCGAGGGCGCGTGTGGCTCCGTGCAACATGCGGGGAAATGCCCTCGGAGAATGGGTCGAGGCGGAGGCGTGGATCCTCGATTCCGGCTCCGAGGAGGCGGAGAATGCGAACCGCATGCTCAATGAGAAATACGGGATTTTGAAGCGGCTCATCGAACCCGTCGCCGGACTCCGGCACGGGCGAGCCGTGGAGATCCGGATCCAGCCAGAGACTATCCCCGGCGAGACATTCGACGAACGATGAACGAGGCGATGAGAACCAACGAAATCGGGGCGGCGATGGCGGCGACGTGTCCGGCGAGGATCACACGCCGAAAAGTCCTCGCGTCATTGAGCCGGGGAAACGGCTCGTCCGGTGTTTCGGCTCCGAGGAAATCGCACAATGGCTCCCACCCTTCTTTCACGTCGAAGACGAGGAGACGCTCGCTCGGGACGCGCTTTTTCACTTCCCGGACATGCCGCTCGAACACTTCGATGGCGTATTCCCTTTCCTCGAAGCGGCCGTCGAATGTTCCGCGCCATATGAGTTCGTCCACCATTCTTACGGTCTTTTTTATGTGGGGGGCGAACATTCCGACGAGTCGCATGGGGAGTGAGCCGGGGCCGGGGGTGCTTATCTCGTGGATCGTGGTTCGGACGCTCTCGTGCCACGCTTCGGCGCCCCTCACCGTGAGGACGACTTTCGCCTCGGGGTATTCGGCCATGA
The DNA here is from genome assembly GCA_013695475.1 of Rubrobacter sp. Classification (GTDB taxonomy): domain Bacteria; phylum Actinomycetota; class Rubrobacteria; order Rubrobacterales; family Rubrobacteraceae; genus JACCWD01. The sequence goes on from JACDAJ010000230.1 coordinate 11,043, forward strand.
GCTCCTTGTAAAACGAGCATACCGGCCAATCCACGGCGGACTCGTAGTTTCGGAGGATTTCGGGCCATTCCACGGAATCGCCTTTCGCGGCCCGCGCCCAGAAATCCGCGTGGGCGGGATGCCCGAAAAGCTCGGTCATGTGATAGCACGGGCCGAGGCCGAGGCGTTCGAGGGCGGCCTTCAGGGAGCTTGTGCCTGTGCGTCCGAAACCCGCGCCTATGACTTTCAAAATACCTCCCGCTCTTAAATTTCCCCGACGGTGGGTATGATAGCTTCGTTTGAGAAGACGAGTTTAAGGAAGGAAACGCATGGCACAGCCGATAGACGTATATTTCTGGCCGACACCGAACGGGAACAAAGTCTCGATTTTTTTGGAGGAGGCCGGGCTTCCGTACAATATCTTTCCGGTGAACATCGGGGCCGGGGATCAATTCAAGGAAGAGTTCCTCGAAATCTCCCCGAACAATAAAATGCCGGCGATCATAGACCCCGAAGGCTCGGACGGACAGCCGATTTCCATCTTCGAATCGGGAGCCATCCTCATGTATCTCGGGGAGAAAACGGGCAAGTTCCTCCCGGTGGACGCCCGCTCCCGCTACCGGACCATCGAATGGCTCATGTTCCAGATGGGCGGGGTCGGGCCGATGCTCGGCCAAAACCACCACTTCCGCCAGTACGCCCCGGAGAATATAGAGTACGCCATTGACCGGTACACGAACGAGGCGACGCGCCTTTACAACGTCATAGACAAGCAGCTCTCGAAGAACGAGTATCTCGCCGGGAGCGAATACACCATCGCGGACATCGCGACGTGGCCGTGGCTCACGAACTATGAAAATCAAGGACAAAGGCTCGAAGACTTCCCGAACCTCGCCCGGTGGTACTGGGACATGGAAGCCCGCCCCGCCGTCAAAACGGCGATGGAGAAAGGGAAAGAAGTCTCCGCGTCCGGCGTGACGATGGACGACGACGCGAAGGAGCAGCTTTTCGGGGGGAGCCAGTACCAGAGGCGATAGCTTTCAGCACGCTTCGCTTGTCAGCCGTCAGCCAAAACAAAGAAAGAGGCTTCCCGAAGAAAGTTCCGGGAAGCCCTTCTTTTGCGCGTTCGTCCGGCGCGGCTCCGGGTTTGCGTCTCCACAAAGCCTCGCCTCCGGCGGACTTTTCGTCCGATTCTATTCGGGGAAGGTTACGTCGTTCACGGTGACGTTCACTTCGGTGACTTCGAGGCCGGTGAGGGTTTCGACCTTTTTTATGACGTTCTTTCTCACGTCGTCGGTTATTTTGTGGACGGGGTTTCCGTATATGACGTTCAGTGTGAGATCCACGGCCGCCTGTTCTTCTCCGACTTCGACGGATACGCCTCGCGTGCCGCCTCCGCCGGAGATGCCGCCGACGAACTCACCGACCGTGCGGGAAGTGTCGCCGGGGAGGCTCGTACCTCCGTGGGATGCGTCCACGCCGTCCACTTCGCCGACCGCCCGGCTCGCTATGGCGGACACTACCGCGTCGCTTATCGTCGTCGTTCCGCGGTCGCTTTCGAGGGGGTTCCTCTTTCCGTTCGACACCCGATCCTCCCAAAAAATAGCCTTTGACTTTTCAGAATAACGCACGCGGCCTCGCCCCGCACAGAGGGAAGCTCATGGACACTATTCTCGTGTACACTATTTTCGTGTGAAATATCGGGAGGTTCTCGGATGAAGAAGAACATCACTTTGAGTGCGGACGAGGCTTTGATCGAGGCCGCCCGCGAGCGGGCGCGGAGCGAGGGAACGACTTTGAACGAGGAGTTTCGCCACTGGCTGGTCGGATATTCGCGGAGAGAGCGTCGAGCCGAAGAGGCGATGATGGTGGTTCGGGAGTTGCGCGAAAAGGTTCGCACCGGGGGTCGGAAGTTCACTCGGGACGAGATGAATGAGCGGTGATTTCATAGACTCGAACGTCTTTGTGTACCTCTTCGATGAGACGGATGAGCGAAAGCGCGGCGTGGCCGATGGGATCGTGGAGGCCGCGCTTCGGGATCACAGCGCGGCGATCAGTTTCCAGGTCGTTCAGGAAAC
>JACDAJ010000177.1 GCA_013695475.1 Rubrobacter sp.
CGCCGAATTCCTGGCGCACCCAGTCATAGCCTTTTTCTTCGAGCTGGTTTGCAAGATCCTTGCCTCCGGACGTCACGATGCGCCCGTCGAGCATGACGTGGACGCGATCCGGCTCGATGTACCGCAATATCCGCTGATAATGCGTGATGATGACCGCCGAGAACTCCGGCCCCTTCAACTCGTTGACACCCTTCGCCACAACCTGAAGCGCGTCAATGTCCAGCCCGGAATCCGTCTCGTCCATGATGGCGAGCTTCGGGTCGAGCATGAGCATTTGTAGAATTTCATTCCGTTTCTTCTCGCCGCCGGAGAAGCCTTCATTCAAATACCGCTCGGCGAACTTGATGTCCATCTGCATGATCTTCATCTTCTCCTGAAGAAGCCGATACATGTCCATCGGCGAAAGCTGCTCCTCCCGAACACTATTCACAGCCGTCCGCAAAAAGTTCGCCACGGAGACGCCGGGAACCTCGCTCGGATACTGGAAAGCGAGGAACATGCCGAGCTTCGCCCGCTCGTCGGGTTCGAGTTCGAGCGCATCCTCGCCCTCGAAAGTAACGGAGCCGTCGGTGACTTCGTATCGAGGATGACCCATGAGGACGTTCGCGAGGGTACTCTTTCCGCTCCCGTTCGGGCCCATGATGGCGTGGATCTCACCTTTGTTCACTTCGAGGTTGAGACCCTTCAGGATTTCACCGGAGTCCTCGATCTCCGCCCGCAGATTCTCTACTTTCAGCAATTCGACCCCACAGTTCGCTTTGAGACTTTGCTACTTTACACGCCTATTTAATCACAGCGGCATCCACCCAACAATTTACCGTGATCTGGATCAAGAACTTTTCTTAATATCCCGGAAAACCCGCTTCGTAAAAGGAATCATGCTTTCCGAGATACCCCGAAAACCCCTCTCGCAACCCATTGTCGCCAATCCCCCCCGAAAGCCGAGCTTGTAACATGGAAATGGTGTTTTAGTGGGAACGATTCGCAATAGACGCTTTATACGGTGAAGGATGCGGGCGGGAGGTTCTCGAAGGCTTCTCCGGCTGTGTGCATGGCTTTTTGCCGGGAGTTTCCGTTTGGGTCGAAGAGCCTCAAACCTTCTTCTTTGACACCGTGCGTGGGGGATGGGAAGAGGAGTTCCTCGCTGTCCCGGGATCCGAGGAAGAAGATCCTCCGCCTGAACTGTGGGACGCCGTATTCTTCGGCGTTCAATATTTTGTAGCTTATTTCGTAGCCCGTCTCTTCGAGTCCGGCAAGTACGGCGCGGAACGAAGCTCCTTTGTTCACGCTCATGATGTTCGGCACGTTCTCCAAAAGGAAGGCGCGGGGTTTGAGGTCGCCGACCACGCGCACGAATTGCTGAAACAAAATCCCTCGCGGGTCATCTATGCCCTTTTGTTTCCCGGCGTTGCTGAATGGCTGGCACGGGGTTCCGCCCGCCACGAGAGCCGTTTCCCCTTCGTCTGTGGCCGTCAGTTCCATGAGTTCCTCCGACGGAACGAGTTGGATGTCGCGCTCGACGACGTGCCATTCCGAGCCGCTCGCCCGGAGGGTTTCGCATGAGAAAGGGTCAATTTCGACGCACGCCCCGATGTCGAAGCCCGCTCGGGAGAGGCCGAGGTCGAGGCCGCCCGCGCCCGAAAACAACCCGACGGCTTTGTTGGAAGATGCCCCGATCGCCTCCATGAGCGAGGTTCCGAGGGCTTTCGCCAATGGTGGCGGGACGGCGTTTCCGACTTGATGTTGCGTGGCCGTGAGAGGCCCGGCGAAGACATGATCGTCAGGGAAACCTTGAAGGCGGGCGGCCTCCCTCGGGGTAATGAAGCGATCCTCATCGGGATGGACAAACTTGTTGAAAACATAAGCCGTGACCGTATTCGAGGGGAGGTCGGGATGGAGCCGGAGCAGCCGGAGGTTCGGGCCTCCCCCGCCATCCGTCCGCTTGAAACTGCGATGTTGCAATTCGGGCGGAAGGTCTCCCATGCGTCCACCGGGCGGCAAAGCTCGAAGTCGTTCGACAACCTGTGGCCCGGATTTGCGGGCAATATGGTTGGCGATGACCCGAGTGCTTGTATTTTCAGAGATGTCCGTTTTCAAATTAAAGCGGCTCCATTCGATGTTTCGGTTTCCATCATAGCGTGTTTCTGAGGTGGTTTGCATCGGCCACGCTTTCCAGCCAATCGTCCCGGAACTTGCTCCCCGTCAGGCAGATTATTCCATCGAAGAGGTTGAAGACACCTTCGCTCTTCACCGTCCATTCCTCTTCCGTTTTCCCGGTCACGTATTTGCCTCCGGGTGGATCCTTTACCCATACGACATCCGCTATCTCGGCCACATACACCTCTTCATGGACTATCGCGTGGATGTTCGCCACGAGGGCGGTTCTCACCTTCTTTTTCGGATGCTCTTTGTAGACCGCGCCCATTTTCAGAACTTGGTACGTGCCCTTCTTCAAATCGTCCGTTCGATCTATGCCCGGCATATTCTTGCCGTTGCTGATCTCAAATCCGGCGCCGCGAGGCTTGCCGCAACTATTCACGAGCCATCGCGCATTGTCATTGTTCCAAAGGCCGCCCCGGTCGGAATAAACTTCGAGAAGCCGCTGCCAAGCCCCCGCCACCTTCATGGCTCCCTCGGGTCGAGACACGTACGAGGCGAGCGTATCCAAAGGCCACCCGTCTCCCTTTTTCGAGCCGAGATCCACGTATTCGCCAACGTGGGGGAGATACAGATAAAGCGGGCTGTATTCGAGGTCGGGAGGGGTGGCGTTCTTGTGGTGGTCATTGACGAGCGCTTCTCCGGTATCGTCGTCGAGGTACGTTATCGGCTCTTTGCGGCGCACGGCGAGCGGATAGCTCACGAGCGGGGAAGCCTTTATCTCCGCCAGGCAAATATTGTCGCCCTCCGAAAAGATGAGATCCGCGTCACCCGTTCCCGGCACACGGTAAACCTCGGCCTTCTCGGGCGACGCCTTCGCTATGCGCGAATAAATAGCCGCGATGACCATCGAGTTCATGTCGCCGATGCTCCCGGACTTTGGTTTTTGCGGATCGGCTTTGTGGAATCTCCCCTTCACAGAGCATCGCGGGCAAGCGGAGACGAATGGATAATAAAGATAATGTCCGGCGAAATGCCCGTCGTCTGACTCGGCGCTCTTGTCGCCGCAAAATATCCAACCCGAAGTGACGACCCTTTGCGCGTACAGCGCATTGGCGCATAGATCGAACAACGCCGCGAGCGCGACATCGAAGGGCATCGCTCTTTCGGAGCCGGGGTCTCGCCGATACGCTTCGGCGATCCCGTTCAAATACGCGTCGATCAAACGTGCGAGACCCGGCTCGACCTCGATTTCCTCAGCCGAACTCAGTATGTCCTCAAGCGATTTCGGCAAGTCCGCCCCCGGCGAGTTTCTCCGTCCGCCGTAAACACCCGGCGACATCATTCGCGATGACTCGCCCGAGCGTCACGGGGACGGCGTTTCCGAGCTGGCGCATCGTCTCCGTCCATGAGCCGTGGAAGACGTATTCGTCGGGGAAGGTTTGCAGCCTCGCGCTTTCGCGGACCGTGAAATAACGGACGCGGTCGTCGGGGCGGAGGAGCATGTTCTCGCCGCCCGGCACGCCGTGATCACCGGCTTTCAATGTTTTCGCGGGTTCGTCCATGGGACTTCCCGTATGGCCCGGATACGAACGCGCCCCCGGATTGAAGCGGTGGTTCGGGATGTCTTTCGAATGGTCGCGCTCCTCGGGGTCGGGGAGGTCGTGGATGGCGTCTCGGACGGTCGCCCACGGACTTTGCTCCGGTGCGAAGAGGGAGCCGAGGCGTGTGATCCTCGCCTCCATCTTCGCCGGAAGGATCGTCCTCCCTGCGGATATCCCGTGCCTCTCCCAGTACTCTCCGCTCACCCACTTGTCCCAGAGAAGGGAGTCCATCGAATGCGTCGCCTTCGGGAATGACCATTCGATATCCAAATCCTCCCGGAACCCAACCATGAACACCCTCTCGCGTTTTTGCGGCACCCCGTGGTCGGCGGCGTTCAGCAATCGGAACACCACGTTGTATGAAAGCCGTCCCGCCTGCCGCTCGCATGGTGCTTCTCGAGCCGGTCGAGATGCGCCTCCCAATACTCGTCCGGTTTCAAAATTATCTCCGGGTACGAAATCTGGAGGATTATGTACTCGAAGTACCTCGCGAACGATTGGCGCATGAGTCCCTTCACGTTCTCCGCGATGATCGCCCTCGGTCGCAACTCGCGCACCGCCCGAACCATCTCCGGGAACATGTCGCGCTTGTCGTCGCGGCCGCGGTGCTTGCCGCCTATCGAGAACGGCTGGCACGGCGGCCCGCCCGCCACGAGGGCGATGTCCTCCGCGATTCCCGAATAGTCGAAGGCTCGGGCGTCCCCTTCGTGGAGCGGCCACCGGA
>JACDAJ010000181.1 GCA_013695475.1 Rubrobacter sp.
TGTCTCTTACAGAGTATGTAGCGGACTTCGTAATGAATCCGGAGCACGAGGATATACCGAAAGGCGTGCAACGTACGGTTAAAGAGTACATCCTAGACGACTACGGATTGGCCTTGAGCGGATGTGATACCAAGTCCGGTTGTATAATGCCCCATTATGCCAAAGACTATAAAGCTCGAGCCGCACTTGGAGCCCGGCGAGTTGGAGGAGCGTTACCGCGGGGCCAAAGACCCGGTGTTGCGCAGCCACTACCAGATCGTCTGGCTGATCTCAGAGGGCAAGACGACCAGCGAGGTGATGGAGGCCACCGGGTACTGCCGAAACTGGATCCGGGAGGTCGCCCGCCGCTACAACGAGGGCGGCCCCCCGGCTTTGGGCGACCGCAGGCACTCGAACCCGGGAGCCAAAGACAGGGCGCTGCTCGACGGGGAGGGGAGGCTGGAACTCGCCCGCGCCCTCGCCGGGCGGCCCCCCGACGGCGGGATGTGGAACTCGCGCAAGGTCGCCGAATGGATCGAGGCGAGGAGTGGCAGGAAAGTCTCCAAGCAGAGGGGCTGGGAGTACCTGAGAAAGCTCGGACACAGCCCGAAGTCCCCCAGGCCGCGCCACAAGAACGCCGACAGGCGCGAGCGGGAGGCTTTTAAGAAAGGCTCCCGATGAGGCTCATGAGGCTCAAGGAGAAGTACCCCACGGCGAAGTTCGAGCTGTGGTCGGAGGACGAGCATCGCCTGGGACTCAAGCCGATCATAAGAAAAGCATGGTCTTTGGTGGGCCAGAGGCCGACCGTCGAGGTCCAGCACCGCTACGAATGGACATACCTCTACGCCTTCGTCCGCCCCAAAAGCGGAGAGACCCACTGGCTCATCCTGCCCAGGGCGAACACGGAGGTCTTCTCCGTGGCTCTCGAGAGCTTCGCCAAAGAGGTGGGCGCGGGGACGAGGAAGCGCGTGCTTCTGGTGCTCGACAACGCCCCCTGGCACACCTCGGGCAAGCTGCGAGTCCCAGAGGGCGTGCACCTCGAGTTCCTCCCCACGAACTCCCCTGAGTTGCAGCCCGCCGAGAGGCTCTGGCCGCTCTCGAACGAAGGGGTCGCCAACCGCCACTTCGACGGGATGGACGACTTCGAAGAGGCGCTCGTCGAGCGCTGCGTCTCGCTTTACGACCAGCCGGAGACGATTCGCTCATACACCCGCTACCATTGGTGGCCGGAGGCAGCGTGAGAAGCGAAACTATTCAAGCGGACTTGGTATTACACCCCCAAACCATGCAACACTCATCTAGTGGGAAAAGGTAGTCGTCGTCGGATTCTTCGTTTGTCCTATCGTATGGATACGCCGCCCGGACCTCGCGCTCCATTCGCTCCAGTCCGAGTCGGGCGTTCTCGACGGCCTCCAGTTTGTCGTTGCCGAAGGCGAAGACCCGGAGGCCCATGTCGAAGATCGAGTAGAGCGCGAAGAGTACGACGACCATGATCATAATCGTCACCAGCACCTCTGTCAGGGTGAACCCACTCTCATCGCGCAACGACCGACGCTTCTTGAAAGTCCTCACGGCGATGCCCCGCTTGCGACACCCTCGACTTCGTAGGAGTTTGACTCTCCCCACTCCACGGTGACCGTCACCCGCATCAGGCCCAAAAGCTCTCCATCGAGGCTTTCCACCTCTATCCCGCAATAATGGAACGGATCTTCTTCTTCCGGTTCGCAGACTATCCCTTCACCCTCGGAGAGCGAACGCGTCTTCGCCATCTCCAAATTCGAGTTCGCCAACGCCCGCGCCTTGTCGTAGTTACCGCTCGTAGTCGCCGAACGCAGCCCCGTGTCGAACATCGTGACCATCGGGATGATGGCGATGGTGAGGATGACGATGGCGGCGAGAACCTCGACGAGGGAATAGCCGGACTCGTCCTTGAAATTACGGGGAAGCAATTTGGACCCTCGATGTCGCCGTGTTCACTTCGATGTCGTATGTCGGCGCGCCGTCTTCGGGGCCGACGGAGACGGCGGGTGTGGTCGCGCCGCCGACGAGACCGCCGGGCGCGGAGGCTAAACCATCGGCCTCGAACCTTATCATCCGTGGGTTTGATCCGAAGAGGGTGGCGAGCGCGTCGTTCGCCTGAACGGTGGTGCCGGAGATCTCGGTTCCGTCCGGCAGAAAGCGCGGGGTCTCCTCGTATGGGCCGGAGGAGGTTTCCCTCACGAGGCAATAGTCGGCGTTCGAGCAACCCGAGAGCGCGCTGCCGTCGGGCATGTAAACGAAATGATATTCCGTGAGTTGATTCGTCGCCCTCGTATGAGACAGGCGAAGATCCGCCACGAGTTGATTCTTCGCGCTCTCGACTTCTCTGCTCTCCACGATGCCCCACCAACTCGGTATCGCTATCGCCGCGAGTATCCCAAGCAAAACTATGACGATCATAAGCTCGGGGAGCGTGAAGCCTCGCTCGTCTTTGCCCGACCTCGACAGTTTCTTTATGGCGGAGGCGACGAGGCGGGAGACTTTCCTTTGCGGGAGGCCGAGCTTTTTGCCGATCTCGGTTTGCGTCAAATCTTTGTAGAAGAAGGGGTGGATGACTTCCCTTTGAACCTCCGAGAGCGTGTCCATCGCCTGCTCCAGCCAGATGCGGTCTTCTATGGGCAGCGAGAAAGTCTCATGCTCCAGATTCTTTATAGCCGAGAGGTCGGCTCCGCCGCCGTGTGCCTCGTCGAGGGATTTGACGTTCGTGTGGAGATAGAGCTTCATCAACTCGTGGATCCCCTCGACCTCGACGTTGACTTCCTTCGCGATCTCCTCAGCCAACGGAGGCCGCCCCAACTCCACCATGAGCTCGGCGGTCGCGTGCGAGACTTTGGCATACAAACTCCGCGCCCATCTCGGCTTTTTGACGAGCGACGAATCGCGCAAATAATGCCGCAATTCGCCCTCCATCATCGAGTGGGCGTACGATGAGAACTTCGCCGCCGAACCGGCCTCGTATCCATTCACCGCTTTCATGAGGCCGACGTGCCCGACTTGCAGAAGATCCTCGTAATGCTCGCCGGAGGAGTGGCGGTACCTCCGGGCGATGCTTTTGAGGAGCGGCCCGTGCATCGAAAACAGCCGTTCGAGGGCGCGCCTGTCGCCCCGCTCGCGGTATGCGCCGAGCAAGGCTTCCGCCCGGCTCCGAGGTTTCGTAGTGGTTCTCGCCCCCATGTCCCGTTGTTATCGGAGCCCGACGCATACCTTTAGCCCCGTATGCGGGTTTTTCGGGGACTTTCGGAGCGAATAGGCAAACCCGCTACTCGCCACTCCTTATTCGATACTCGCGCAATAAATATGAAAGCGCTGCTCGAGTGGGTGTCCTCGAACAAAGGAACCTTTCTTTATGTCCATCAACAACAAACTACCGCCAGTCAGCTTTTCTGTTTCGCAGCTCGAAGCGGTATACCTTTTTCCCGCGCCGCTCCCACAGAGTTTGAAAACGCGATTTCACCTTCGGCTCGAAGCCGACGAGATGCGGCTCGCCGTGCGTTCGATTCCACCGTTTCTCTTTCTCGATGAGGCCGAGCATTCGCCCGAAATAGTCTTCGTCGTCGGTGACGAGGCTCATTTTCCCGCCCGCGACGACGGCTCGGTGCATCTCGTCAAGGAACCTTCCGTCGAAGATGCGCCGCTTTTTGTCCCTCGCTTTCATGCCGGGATCGGGGAAATGGAGGTATACGGTGTCGAGCGAGTCCGGGACGAAGAGCGGATACGCCTGCCGGAAATCCACGCTCACGAACTTTATGTTCCCGAGCCTCGCCTCCGAGGCCGCCTCGATGCCTTTGTGAAGCGATTTGAGATGCACGTCGAGGCCGATGAAGTTCGTGTCCGGCCTCGACTCGGCGAGTGAACACAAGAATTCCCCGCTCCCGCACCCGACCTCCATTTCGAGTGGAGCGTCGTCCCCGAAAAGAGAAAGCGAAGTTAATCTCGGGACTGAGTCCGGGTCGTTGTGGAGATCCCCGCCGGACACGCGAAGGAAATATTTCCCCGCCGTCGCCGCGTCCGGCTCGACGACCTTCATCCTCCCGAGCTTCCTCCGTGTCATGTGGCGTAACGTATCACTTTCGACCGGGGAGGGGCGGCGCATCTCCGGTATAATCAGCGCTCATGCGTATCTATTTAATTGACGGATTTTCACTTTTGTACCGCGCTTTTTACGCGCTTCCGCAAACCATTTCCACCTCCGGCGGCCTCCCGACGAACGCCCTTTACGGCTTCACGAGCATGGTTATGAAACTGCTCGACGAGGGCGACGGCGAAGAAGTCGGAATTGGGGTCGTGTGGGACGCCGGGCTCCCGAAGTTCCGGATGGAAATCTTCCCCGAATACAAAGCGAACCGCTCGGCGATGCCTGAGGAGCTCCGCGCCCAAACCGACCACATGGACGAGATTTTGGAGGCGATGAACATTCCCGCCATGCGCGCCGAAGGCTTCGAGGCCGACGATGCCATCGCCACACTTTCCAAAAAGATTCCCGATGGCGTGGAACTCATGATCGTCACCGGCGACCAAGACGCGATGCAACTCGTCGGAGGAAACGTGAAGGTCGTCCGAACCACTCGCGGAGTCTCCGA
>JACDAJ010000249.1 GCA_013695475.1 Rubrobacter sp.
AATCCCGACAAACTTTGTCGGAGATGGGTGGGATGGTTTACAATACCTCCTCGTGTGAAACGGAGACGGTCGAACTATCGAAGGAGGAATTCGAGAGTATGAGCGAGCAGGAAATTCAGCAAAAAGGGTACGCGCACCCGGACGCTTTGGTAAGCACGGATTGGGTGGCCGATCATATAGGCGACTCGGACATCCGCGTCGCGGAGTCGGACGAGGACGTGCTTCTCTATGAGACGGGGCATGTGCCGAACTCCGTCAAGATAGACTGGGTCGAGGATCTCAACGACCCGCTCGTGCGCGACTACCTCGACCCGGAGCGCTTCGCCGAGCTCATGGGCGAGAAGGGCATCGCCCCGGACACGACCGTCGTTTTCTACGGCGACAAAAATAACTGGTGGGCGACGTACGCGTTGTGGGTCTTCCAGCTTTTCGGCCACGACAAAGTGAAGGTCATGGACGGCGGCCGCACGAAGTGGGAGGCCGAGGGGCGCGAGATGACGCAGGATGTCCCGAGCTTCGAGAAGACGAGCTATCCGGTCCCCGCCCGCGACGACACCAAAATACGGGCGTTCAAAGAGGACGTCGAGAAGCACCTCGACAAAGTCGGGCGGGGCGGCTCGATGATCGATGTTCGTTCGCCGGGCGAATATTCCGGCGAGCTTCTCCACATGCCGGACTATCCGCAGGAAGGCTCGCTTCGCGGCGGCCACATTCCCGGAGCGGCGAACGTCCCGTGGGCGCAGGCTGTGCGCGAGGACGGCACATTCAAAAGCGCGGACGAACTCAAAGAGCTTTACGAGGGGAACGCAGGGCTGAAGAGCGACGACGACGTCATCGCGTACTGCCGCATCGGCGAGCGGAGTTCGCACACGTGGTTCGTCCTCAAATACCTCCTCGGCTACGACAACGTCCGGAACTACGACGGTTCGTGGACGGAGTGGGGCAACGCGGTTCGCGCCCCGATAGAGAGGTAGCGCAGGCGGCTTCGCGGAGAGGAGTCGTGAGATCGAGGAGTCGGGTTTTAGTTTCCCGGCTCCTCCATCCCTTCCGAAGAAAGGAAAACGAACTTTGGATCGCAAAGAGCGGGTTGCGAAGCTCGTGGATCATTCTAAAAACCCCCGCCATTCGGGCATCCTCGATGGCTACGACGTGCTTATGCCCGGTGGAAGCCCGGAGTGCGGGGGATCGGTCATGGTTTATTTGAAAGGCGAGGGGGGCAATATCTCCGACCTCTCCTTCACCGGGGACGGCGACACGATAAGCATGGGGGCGGCGAGCATGATCGTCGAGAAGACCCTCTCCGAAAACCTCACGATGGATGAGATCCTCGCCCTCGACTACGACGAATGGGTGGACGGAATCGGGCGCGACATCGTCGGCAGCCGGACGAGGAACGCCACGATGGGTTTGAGTACGCTCAAATCCGCGATAAGGAAATACCGGAGCGACCGGGTGCGCGGCGAGCGCCCCGAGGCCGAGGCGGTTTGAAGCAACGCGAGAACCGCTCTCCGGGGGCGTGGGAACGGTAGATTTTTCGTACGCATCGCCGCGCGGAATTATTCAAGCGGATTCCCGCGTCATACGTGATCCGAGTGGGCAGTTCCGCGAAAGAGGCGCGGGTGGACGCAACTATCGCGGAGAAGAAAGCAATCAGCCGGACTCGGTGTCATCCACTGATTTTCGACATTAGCCGCGCGAAAGCAAGCGCCTCCTCCCACACTTCACCGTGATCTTCGAGGCTCCAATACGCGGCGAGTACGGACTGCGCGAATCCCCATCCCCGGACGCGGCTCGCTTCGAGGCCGAGCCGCTCGGAGAGTATTTCGATTTTTCGTTCGAGGAGTTTGCCGGGGTTCTCTTTTTCGAGGAGGCTCGCCGGATTGTGGAGCATCGCCGCCGTTTCGTACGCCCTTTCTCCGACGACGCCTTTCGGATCTATGGCGAGCCACCCCCGCCCGGACGAAAGTATGTTCCCGTGGTGGAGGTCGCCGTGAAGGAGGACGAGGTTTTCCTCGGAGGCGAGGAGTTCTCCGAAGAGCTTCTCGGCTCTTTCGACGAGTTCGGTGGGCATCGGCCCCGTTCCTCCATCGAAGCTCGCTCTCAGCCGCTCGAAGCCTTTCGACCATCCGGCGACGGTCGGGAACGGGTGGCTTGGCGGGGCGGGCCTCCACAGTTTTCGCATCACCTCCGCCGCGATGGCGGTCGCCTCTTCGTCGTCCTCGGTCGCTTCGAGGCTTTCTCCCGGTTCGAGGCGTTCGAGGAGCATCGCGCCACTTTCGACGTCGAGTTCGAGAAGACGGGCGATGCCGCGACCGTCGAAGATTTTCAATGCCTCGGCCTCGGAGCGGAATTCCTTTTCGCCGGGGAACGAGAGTTTGAGAACGGCGATGGTTCCGTCGGCTCGGCTCGCGGGGGCGGCGAAGTTGTATGAGAGGTTCGGGAACGGACTCCCGGCCGTGAGCGACCATCGCTCTTCGCATTCCGAGACGAGGGAGGGAAGGCTCGATATCCATTTCTCTCCCGCTTCTCCGCGCATTTCGACGGCGTTTCGGGCGATGTTTTCGGGGATGGTCTGGCTCATGAAGCCACCTTCCATATGGACACGATACGATAAATCTCCGCCAACGGCACGCCGACGCATACGAGAATCCCACGTTCGAGGGTGACGAGAAGGGACTTTGACGGAGAGGGACTCGCCCCGATTCCTCTTTCGCTCGACGTGTAAACTGCGGGGCTATGAGCGAAAACAAACCACTGTGGGGTGGGCGTTTCGGAGCGAGCCCGGCGGAGGCGTTCGAGCGCATAAACGCCTCCATACCCTTCGACATACGCCTCGCCCCACACGACATCCGAGGTTCCATCGCCCACGCCCGGATGCTCGGGCAAACGGGCGTCGTCTCGGAGAAAGAGTCGGAGGAACTCATTCGCGGCCTCGAAGCCGTTCTCTCCGAGGTCGAGGCGGGGGAGTTTTCGTGGACGATTTCGGATGAGGACGTTCATACCGCCGTCGAGAGGCGGCTTCGGGAAATCGTCGGGGAAGTCGCGGCGAAGCTCCACACGGGGCGGTCGCGCAACGATCAAGTCGCGCTCGACCTCCACCTTTTCGCCCGCGAAGCCGCCAATGAAATAATCTCCGCCATCCTCGAAGCGATGCACGCTCTCGTCGAGGTCGCGGAGAGAAATCGGGAGACGATACTTCCGGGATACACGCATCTCCAAAGGGCGCAGCCGATCCTTCTCGCGCACCATTTCCTCGCTCATTTCGAGGCGCTCCGGCGCGACCTCGCCCGCTTCGAGGCGGCGAGGGAGGCGGCGAACGTCTCGCCGCTCGGGGCGGCGGCTCTCGGCGGCACTCCGCATCCCGTGGATACGGGCATGACGGCGGAGAGCCTCGGGATGGAGGCGTTTCGGAACTCGCTCGACGCGGTTTCCGACCGGGATTTCGCGCTCGATCTTCTCCATGCGTGTTCGGTTCTCGGGGTGCATCTCTCGCGGATGGGGGAGGAGTCGGTTTTGTGGACGAGCGGGGAGTTCGCCTTCGCCACCCTCGACGACGAGTATTCGTCCGGCTCGTCCATCATGCCGCAGAAAAAGAACCCCGACGCATACGAGCTTATGAGGGGGAAATCCGGGCGGCTCATCGGGAATTCGAACTCGCTCCTCATCACGATGAAAGGTCTCCCGCCCGGATATTCGAAGGATTTACAAGAAGACAAAGAGCCGATCTTCGACTCGGTGGATGCCGTCCTCGCCATGCTCGCCGTATTGCCGGAGATGCTCCGAACCGCGAGCTTCGACGGGGAGCGGATGAAAAGCGCGGCGGGTGGCTTCGCCCTCGCCACCGAACTCGCCGATTTTCTGGCGATGCGCGGAGTCCCTTTTCGGGAGGCGCATCACGCCGTCGGGAGCCTCGTGAAAAGATGCGAGGAGCTTGGCGCGTCCCTCGAAGAAATACCGGATGAAGAGCTTCGTTCGGCGCATCCCGCGCTCGCCGATTTCCCGAAGGAGCTTCTCACCCCCGAGGGGAGCATACGGAACAAAAAGTCGGCGGGTTCGACGTCGCCGGAGTCCGTCGAGCGGCAAATAAAAGAAGCGAAGCGTTTCCTCGAAGAAAGGGAGTCGGGAAAAGCTAACCCGACTCCCGACTCCCGGTAGTTTTATCTCACCCGCGAGTCCCTTTGGGTTGGGTCGCGGCGTCCGCGGAAATACTGGCGGGTTTCGCGGAGCACGACGCCGGAGAGGAGGAGGAGTCCGATGAGGTTCGGGAGGGCCATGAGGCCGTTGGCGAGGTCGGAGAACGTGAAGACGGCTTCGAGCGGGAACTGGAACGCCCCGATGAAGATCGCCGCGATGAACACGAGACGATACGGGAACA
>JACDAJ010000255.1 GCA_013695475.1 Rubrobacter sp.
TGTTCCCGACCTCCGGGTCGGCGTAAAATTCGATCCAGTTTTTGAACGGGTGCGAATCGTCCGGCTTCACTTTGTCCTTCAAACGAAGTCCGATCTCCCAATAAGTGAGCGGACACGGATAAAGCGCCGACATGAGTTCCCCGAGCGTCCCCGAGTGCGCGGCGTGGAGCATGTGCCTCGTATAGTTCCGGGCGGTCGGGGCGAGGAATTGCGTGCGTTCGAGTTCCTCCATCGAGTACCCGGAGAATTCGGCGAAGTTGTGGTGGGGATGAGTCTCGCTCGCCAAAATAAAGCCGATTTGCTCGTTGAAGAAAACGATGTCGTCGCGGCGGTCGCACTTCGCGATGGCGAGGCCGTAAATCTGGCAAAACGTGGTGAGATACTGGAAATCCTGCCGGACGTAGTGGGCGAGTCGTTCTTTGCCGAGGCTTCCGTCGGCTATGCCCCGGACGAATGGGTGGGCGAAAATCGCTTCGAACTTTGGGTCGGCTTTGCTGCGTAGTTCTTCGGAGAACTTCATTCTCTCTCCCTCCGCCGGTATTACCCGGATCAGGTTCTCGGGTCAGCGCGGCGTCCCGGAAACCCCCCGAAACTATCGCTATCTCAGCCTCCTCTGCCGGAAGCCCCCCACTTTTCGATTATGTTCATGGTACATGCTCGAACGGGTTGGCGGCAACCCGCTCCATCGTCGTGCGCCTATGCGGAGTCCGAACCCCGAAAGAGCGCGTCCTTCGCCGCGCTTTTGACTCCGCCGGAGTAACGATGGTATCGGGCGCTCATCAATTCCCTCAAAACCCCGGAGAGGCGACGGGGAAACGGGCCGCCGAGTTCGGCTCGAAAACGCGAGTGTTCTATTTTTTCTCTCAGCCTGCCGAGGTCTTCCGGGTCGCGGGCGAGTCCGGGAGCTTCGGTGAGCCGTCGTTGAAGAAGCGAGTAATGCTCCGCCAGTTCGGAATAGAAAGCGAGCCGGGATCCACTCCGGGCGCGCCCCACGTTTTCCTTGATCGTTCCTCCACCCTTCGCCCCCACTAAATTGCTCGCGTGTTGACGGTACTTGACGAGAGGCTCGTCGAAGACATGGAACTTCGAGGATACCGCGACGAAGAGGGAGATCCACTCGTCCGCGTCCCACGATGGCGGAAAGGGCTTCGCCGGCTCCGCGAGAGATCTCCGAAAGGCTAACGTGGGGCCATACGCCACGTTTCCCCCGAGAAGCACCTCGAAGGGAAATCCCTCGAAACGCCTCCTTCTCCCCGGATTGAAATTCGCCGTCCGCCAGAGATCCCGGCCCGTAAGCCGGAGGTCTTTGTCCACCACCTCGGCGTTCGAGAAGACGCCGCCGACATCGGGGCGGGCGGAGAAGGCCTCCTCGTACATCCCGACCTTCTCCGGGAGCCATACATCGTCGTGATCGCAGAGAAAGACGACCTCGCCCCCGCAATGACCCACGGCCTTTTTAGCATTCCTCGCGTAGCCGAGGTTTTCACTATTCTCATGGAGGATGACCGGAAAAGGAGCCTCCCCGGCGAAGGCCGCGATGATTTCCACCGAATCGTCGCTCGAATTGTCGTCGCAGACGACAAGCTCATCCGGCGGGCGGCTTTGAGCGGCGAGACTCTCCATTTGCTCGCCTACGTACTCGGCGCCGTTGTAAATCGGCATGGCGACTGAAAGCCGCATCTCGCCCATTCCCGCCAGAGAAGGCGTTTTCAGGGAACCACGACAGCGGCAATATATCACCGGACATTACCGCCCGGCAACCCACGGCGGATTTCGAAAGGACGAAATAAAACAAAAAGCTGACAGCGCGCTCTTCTCGATGGCGCCAGCCATTCCGAAAAACTCTCTATGCGAGAACCGCGACCGGAAAGCCCGAGAGGAGATCCCCGACGCGAGGCGAGGTTTTTTCTTCGACGATCCCGGTAAAGAGATTCGAATACCGCGTCCCCGGAAGTTTATGAAGCGAGAGCGACGCGTCTCCGAATGCCTCGGGGTCGAAAGCCAATGAACCGTCCCCCCGAACGAGCGACGAAGCGAGCCTCGGAACGACCACGACCGCCGACTCCTCATCGAGGACGCGGGCGAAGGCGACGATATGCTCCGCCGTCCCACCCATGACATCGAGCGGGACATATTCGCCCTTCTCGAAGAGTTCCGCTTTTTCGCCTCGAAGCCCGAGAACCCTCCGAATGAGGTGCATCTTCGGGAGGCCATTTTGCCATTCCCCATCCTCGAGCATCGCCCGCGTGTCGGAGAACGACCCGACCACCTTCGACTTTTCGAGGAGCCTCCGCCGAAGCCCATAATCCACCGGACGGCGGTTATCCGGGTCAACGAGCGAGAAATCCCAAAGTTCGTTCCCCTGATAAATATCCGGCACTCCGGGCGAAGTCAATTTGAGGAGGGTTTGCGAGAGCGAATTCATCGACCCGAGCCGCGATACCTTTCTTTGAAACGGCACGAACTCGTGGAGGAAAAGATTTCCTTCGTCGGGGGAAAGTATCGCCTCGATGAACTCCGAGACGGCACCTTCGTATTCTTCGTCCGAATTCGTCCACGACGTATGGACTTCGGCCTCGCGCATCGCCTTCTCCATGTACGCCTTTATGCGTCCGGCGAACTCGTCCGCGTCGAACTCCTCTTCAAGCGGCCACGCCCCGAGGATCGTTTGATAAAGGAGATACTCGTCGTTCCGGGACGGAGCCACTCCGTTCTCCGTTTCGCGGCGGCGCGAGCGGTTTATGCGCGCCCACTTCGCGAGGTTCGTCCGCCACTCGTCCGGCAGTTCGGAGAGGACGTTTATACGGGCGCGGACGTCCTCGCCGCGCTTCGTGTCGTGCGTGGAAGTCGAGAGCATCGCGTTCGGCCAAAGCCGCATCCGCTCGGCGTTCATATGATGGAAAGCGGCCACGCTCGTCCCGAAATGCTCCGGCTCGCCGCCGACTTCGTTCAATGAAGTGAGGCGGTTATAACGATAAAGGGCGGTGTCCTCCATCCCCTTCGCCATGACCGGGCCGGTGTGTTGCTGGAATTTCCCGACGAAATCGGCGACCCGGCGACGATGCGCGACGCTTTCGGCGGCTCCGCGAACCGCGCCGTCGAGTTCCATGAGGAGCGCGTCGTGGATGAAGTCGAAGACGGACTCATCGGCGGCGTCCGAGTGTTTCTTCGCCCGCGCCACCGCCCACTCGATGTATC
>JACDAJ010000266.1 GCA_013695475.1 Rubrobacter sp.
CCCATTACACCGCACTATATTGTGCCTTGTGTCATTCGCCCATTTTGCCGCAATCTGGCGCAGTAGCTGTTTTCGAGACGAATTACGGATAACTATCGGCTATTCTCGATTTGTGGGTAATCACCAGGTCCTGAAAACGTTGGCTGGTCTCTGTGTGCTTCTGGACATCCGAACGCCCAAAGAGAATCCGATAGAGAAATATCCCTCCTCCGACAAAGAGCAGTATGATGATTAGCTCCGGCATTCCCATCCCTTTCCTTTGCCCAATTGACTACTATATTATTTTTGGATTTTCCGTACAAGTGAAAGTGCATGCAGAACTTCACCCGCCGGATCACGAAGTGTGTGATCCCTCGCGTCCGTTGGAGTCTCCCTCCGAATCCTCACGAAAGCCACTCTCCGGCCCGAGCCGCCTCGACCCACGCTCCATCGGACTTCTCGAACAGCCAAAACCCCGAAGAACCCGTATCCCAGTCGAATTGCTGCCCGGCGTAGATCATGGCTTGCGTCATCCCCGCATCGAAGCCGACTCGGGAGACGCGGAGCGTCCCGTCGGAGTCGGGGAAGGTTTCCCGGAAACGAGTCCATCCAT
Organism: Rubrobacter sp.; assembly: GCA_013695475.1. Lineage (GTDB taxonomy): Bacteria > Actinomycetota > Rubrobacteria > Rubrobacterales > Rubrobacteraceae > JACCWD01. The sequence goes on from JACDAJ010000266.1 coordinate 593, forward strand.
CGCCGTCGCGGAAGATGCGGCGGAACTCCTCGTCGGAAACGGGGGCGAGGCGGCCTTCCGGGTCGAGGCCCGGCTCGACGGGATGCCGCTCGCGGTTCTTTTCGCGGAAGTCCGAGATGGTTTCCTCGTAAACTCCGTCGAGGTTTTCACGGATGTATGCGAGCATCCGCGCCTCGTCGCCCGGCATTCCGAGGCCGCCCCGGGTCTCGGCGCGGACGGCTTGTCTTTCGCCGACGAAGAGGAGGTCGAGGCAGATTTCCACGACCTCCCGTTCGTCGGCGAAGGTTCCGTTCGATCCGGCTTTCAGTTTGAGAGGACCACCTTCATCGCGTCGTTGCTCGCCGCGTCCGAGAAAACGTCATAGGCGTCCATGATCTCCCCCAGCCCATATCGGTGGGTGGCGAAGGCCGTCGAGTCGAGGCGGCCTTCGGCGACGAGCTTGAGAAGGGTCGGGGTGGAGTGGGTGTCCACGAGGCCGGTGGTTATGGTGATGCTCTTTATCCACAAGGCTTCGAGGTGGAGCGTCGCGGGCGCGCCATGCACTCCGATGTTTGCGACGTGGCCGCCGGGGCGCACGAGCTCGGTGCATAGCTCGAAGGTCTCGGGGATTCCGACCGCCTCCATTACCGTGTCGGCGCCGAGGCCGTCGGTGAGTTCCATGACTTTCTCGACAGCGTTCTCGGAGGCGTTGTTTATTTTCGTGTCGGCGCCGAGCTTCATGGCCCGGTCGAGGCGCCCGCCGTCCATGTCTATGGCGATGACCCGGCCGGGGCCGTGGAGTTTCGCGGTCATTATGGCCGCGAGGCCGACCGGGCCGGCTCCGACTACGGCGATCGTGTCGCCCGGCTTCACGCCGCCGTTCATCACCCCGATCTCGAAGCCCGTCGGGAGGATGTCGGCCAAAAACAGAACTTGCTCGTCGGTGAGTCCCTCCGGAACCTTATAAAGGCCATTGTCGGCGAATGGGATGCGGACGTATTCGGCCTGGGTTCCGTTGATGAGGTGGCCGAGGATCCAACCCCCGCCGTTCAAACACTGACTGTACATCCCACGCTTGCAATACGCGCACCGGCCACACGCCGATATACACGAAATAAGAACCTTGTCCCCCGCCTCCACACTCCGTACCCCCGAACCCACCTCGACGACCGTACCGACCGCCTCATGCCCGAGAGTGCGTCCCTCGTCCACGGTGGGGACGTCGCCTTTGAGGATGTGGAGGTCGGTGCCGCAAATTGTCGTCGTGTCTATTTTGACGATCGCGTCGTCGGCGCTTTCTATGCCGGGGTCCCCGACCGACTCCCACTTCTTCTCGCCCGGCCCGTGGTAAACAAGAGCTTGCATGGACTTTCCTCCTTTTCCGTTTCCCGATTGCAAACTATATTGCTTTTGATTTTCTCGGGCAAGGCACGCCCTTTGTTTGCCCGCTTTTTCCGAACATGTCGGAAACCGGACTATGGATGCGGGAATGGAGGGTCGGGAAGGACGAATACCGCCCCCGCAATAGCGAGCGACGGAATCATTCACCCGGATTCCATTTGAGCCGTCAGCGTAGCGTGGTACGGAACCTTTGCGGGCGCCGTCCGTCCGCTACTCGCCGGAAGACGAGAGCGCGGGCAGTATCTCCCCCGCCGAACCCCGAAGAACGATGTCCGCCACCGCTGTGAGCGGTGTGTCATCCGGGTTGATTTCGATGACGAGCGAGCCGCTTTCCATCGCCTCGTATGGAAGCGACGCCGCCGGATATACGACGCTCGATGTCCCGGCGGAGATGAATATTTCGCAATTCCTCGCCGCCTCGGAAGCGGCCTCCATCACCCCGACCGGGAGCGTCTCCCCGAACCACACGACGTCGGGGCGGAGGAATGCGCCGCAGTTCGGGCATTTCGGCGGGGTTCCTTCGATGAAGTTTTCCGGCTCGATGGTGGTTCTTTCTTTCGAGCAAACCGTCCGGTGGATGTTTCCGTGGAGTTCGAGGACGTTCTCGCTCCCGGCCTCCCGGTGGAGTCCGTCCACGTTTTGGGTTATGAGGGTGAAGTCCGGGACGCGCTTTTCGAGTTCGGAGAGGGCTTCGTGGGCGGGGTTCGGCTTCGCTTCGCCGATGAGTTTGCGGCGCCATTCGTACCATTCCCACACGAGTTCCGGGTTTCGGGCGAAGGCTTCGGGGGTGGCGAGATCCATGGGGTCGTAGTTTTCCCACAGTCCGGTCTGCGCGTCACGGAAGGTCGGTACGCCGCTCTCGGCGGAGACGCCCGAGCCGGTGAGAACGGCGACGGAGCGGGCGTTTCGGAGGGCGGAGACGGCTTCGCGCGTCGGGTTCATCCGGCGGCTCCGGTTCGGTTTTTGCCGTTCTCCTTCGCGCGGCGCATGACGATATCGGCTCGTCCGGCGAGGCTCATCCCGACGGCGTGTTTTCGGCGCGTCGGGAACCCGAAGCAGCACGTCATGCCGACGAACACGAATCCCGCGCTAACCCGCCACGGCGCGGAGGAGCGACTTCGAGTCATCGAGCGGAACCTTCGTCTCGTCGCCCTTCGACATGTCGCGCACGGTGCATACGCCCTCGCGCATCTCGTCCTCGCCGATGACCACCGCGAACCTCGCGTCCGAGCGATCCGCCTGTTTGAATTGCCCCTTCGCACTCCGCTGGGCATAGTCGAGGTCGCACGAAACCCCCTCCGAGCGAAGCTCGCTCGCCAAAGCGAACGCCGCCATCCGAGCCTCCGGCGCGAGTGTGATGAAATACACGTCGAGGGACGATGACGGCTCTCTTTCCGAAGCGGCGAGGAGTATTCTTTCGACCCCGCTCCCGAACCCGATGCCCGGCATGTCCGGCCCGCCGAGGTCTTCGACGAGGCGATTGTAACGACCCCCCGCCCCCACCGTATCTTGCGCCCCGAGAACCGGACTCTTCGCCTCGAAAACCGTCGAAGTATAATAATCGAGTCCGCGCACGAGCCGCCCGTCCACCACGAACGGAACCCCGACCGCCGCGAGCCCCTCCTTCACGGTTTCGAGGTGCGCCGTCGCGTCGTCGCTGAGAAACTCCCCGACGAGCGGGGCTTCGGCCATGACGGCTTGTGTATTTTTATCCTTCGAGTCGAAGGTCCGCATCGGGTTTCGTTCGATGCGGGCGACGGAATCCGGGTCGAGGTCGGCCTGGTTTTTGTCGAGGTACGCGCGGAGTTCGGGGACGTATTTCTCCCGCGTCGCGGCGTCCCCGAGATTGTTTATGTGGACGACCTCTTCCCGGACTCCGACGGCTTGGTGGATGCCGTACAAAAGCGCGATGGCTTCCACGTCCACGAGAGGGTCGTCGGAGCCGAGTATCTCCGCGCCTATTTGCGTGTGCTGGCGATACCGTCCTTTTTGCTGCCGCTCGTGGCGGAACATCGGCCCGAAATACCACATCTTCACGGGCTGCGCGAGCTTGTGCATCCCATGCTGTATGTATGCCCGAACCGCCCCCGGAGTGCCTTCCGGCCGGAGAGCCAAATCGCGTCCGCCCTTGTCCGTGAACTCGAACATCTCCTTCGTCACGACATCCGAGGTCTCCCCGGAACTCCTCCGGTAAAGTCCCGCCTCCTCGAAATCGGGTGTCCGAACCTCGTGGAAATTGTATCGGCGGAAGTGGTCGCGGGAGATCTCCGAGAACCACTCCCACAGATCCGGTCGCTCGTGCGGTTCTTGCCGCGTCGCGTCGCCGGGGAAAACATCGTACGTGCCTTTCGGCCCGCGGTATGACTTCTCGCTCACGCGAGAGTCCGGGGAAGGTACGGGTTCGTCTCCATCTCCTCGGACGCGGAGAGAACCGGGCCGTGGCCGCAGAAAAGGCGCGTGTCTTCCTTCCACAGCGGCATGACTTTTCCGATGGACGCTTCGAGGTCTTCCCAGTTCGCGCCGGACAAGTCCGTGCGCCCGACGCTCCCCGGCAAAATGAGGTCGCCCACTATTTGATCGCCACCGACGATGAACGTGACGGACCCCGGACAATGCCCCGGCGTATGGAGAACGTGGAAGGACTCGCCCGCGATCACGAGGTCTTCGCCGTCGTGGAGCGGCTGATAATCCACGATTCCGGCGGGTTCGGCGTCGAGGGGGTGCATGTATACCGGGGCGTTCGTCGCCTCGCGGACCTCGTCGAGGGCGCTTATATGGTCGGCGTGTCCGTGGGTTATGAGGATGGCGGCGACGTCGTTTCGGGCTTTGCCGAGGATCTCCTCCGGCTCCGCCCCCGCGTCCACAATGATGTCGCCCTCCGGCGCGTGGACGATATATGCGTTCACCTCCATGCTCCCCATGGATACGGTGATCTGCTCGATTTCGCTTCCCACTTCGCTACCTCCACAGATTGTTTTCGGTTTCTTCCGCGCTCGTTATTTCGACGAGAGGATACGGGAAAGGAGCCTCTCTTTGTGCGCCTGGTCCCGGATCGCAATCGGCGCGGCGAGATGCCGACGGAGTGTCTCCTCGTCATTCTCCGGCTCAAAGAACTCCCGGAAGTTCTCGACGACCCCGAGCGGCGGCGAGACCTCGCCGGAATACGGCTCCAAAACCACTTCGTCGCCCGCCCGGACTTCGCCTTCGCGGATCACACGACAATACACGCCCGGCCTCTCCGCAGCCCGGAACTTCTTCACGAAAAGCCGATCCCCCATCCGGGCGGAGATGGTTCCGCACGGAATCCGCGGCCCCGTCACTTCGAGCGTCGCCGATCCGACACAGAGCCGGTCCCCGATGTCGAGAGCCGCGCTTTCGAGGCCGGAGACGGTGAGGTTCTCGCCGAACGTGCCGGGCGAAAGCTCGCGCCCGAGTTCGCAGGCCCACCATTCGTAGTCCGGGGTTCCGTACACGTACACGGCTTGATCCGGACCTCCATGATTCTCGACATCGCAAACCGCGTCCCCCTCGATGCCGAATCTCCCGACGAAAACCGCCCCCTTCCGCGGCTCCTTGAAGATCCCCGTGACACCGGATTTCCCGGCTCCGGCGATGCTCCTCGGTGAGCCAACGTTGACGCTCACGAGTTCCATGCGGCTACCTGTCAAGCGGAGTCCCGTCCCGCGAAACCCGGTACACATCATAAACGTCCGGGATGGAGCGAGTCTTCCGAATAATGTCCTCGACGTGTGTCGCGCTCGCGGCCCGGAACGCGAAGCGGCTGAGAGCCGTCCGGTCTTCGATGGTGTCCACCCTCGCGGAGAGTATGCTCACGCTCGCGTCGGAGATGACCGAGGTTATGTCGCGGAGGAG
>JACDAJ010000192.1 GCA_013695475.1 Rubrobacter sp.
GGGAGTCGCCTTCGGGCTTTCCACCATTCACAATTCACCACTCACCGGAGCGAAGCGAGCGGCTCCCACTCCCTGTTTTCACACTTCCGAAACCACCTTCTTCGCTCTCGGTATTCTCGGCGCGCTCATGGAGAGTTCGGTGACTCCGAGGGCGACGAGCTTCTCGATGAGGCCCGGCTCCCCCGCCGCCTCGCCGCATACCCCGACCCATATTCCGGCTTCCTTTGCGGCCTCGCACGTCATCCCGATGAGGCGGAGAACGGAGGGGTGGTCGGCGCTTTGGAGACGCTCGAGCTTCTCGTTTCCACGGTCGGCGGCGAGCGTGTATTGAACGAGGTCGTTCGTCCCGACCGAAAAGAACGAAACCTCGGGGGCGATGTCGGCGGCGCACACCGCGGCCGCCGGAGTCTCCACCATGACTCCCACTTCGATGTCTCCGAATCGGATGGCTTCGCGTTCGAGTTCGGATCGGCACTCGGCCATGACCTTCTTCGCCGCGACGACCTCCGAAACGTCGGCGACCATCGGGAACATGACTTTGGCGTTTCCAAAGGCGGCGGCTCGGAGGAGCGCGCGAAGCTGCGGTTTGAAAAGCTCCGGCACGTCGAGGCACATCCGGATGCCGCGCCACCCGAGGAACGGATTCTCCTCTTTTGGCTGCTCGACTCCGGGAAGGTCTTTGTCCCCCCCGACATCGAGGGTGCGGAATATGACGGGCCGCTCCCCGAACGCCTCGACGGCCTCTTTGTATACCTCGAATTGCTCGTCCTCCGTCGGAAGCTCGTCGCGCTCCATGAAGAGGAACTCCGTGCGGAAAAGGCCGACTCCCTCCGCGCCATATTCGATGGCGTCCGCCGCCTCCTTCGCCGATCCGAGGTTCGCCGAGATTTCGATGCGCCGTCCGTCTTTCGTGCGGCCTTCGACGTTTTTGAACTTTTCGAGCGACGATTTCTCGTCGGCGATTTCCTCGCTCTTCGCCTCGAAGTCCGAGATGGTTTCGGGGTCGGGGTCGGCGACGGCGAATCCCTCGGTTCCGTCAATGGCGACGGTTTCGGCCCCGAGGGACGCTTCGAGGGCATCCCCCACTCCGACGACGGCGGGAACGCCCATCGAGCGCGCCATTATGGAGACGTGGGAGGTCTTCGATCCCTCCGAGGTGACGAACCCGAGTGCCATGCCTTTCGGTATGCGTGCCGTGTCCGAGGGCGCGAGGCTCCTCGCGAGGACGACGGACGGCTTGTCGAGGGCTTCGAGTCCGGCGGCGGAGCACCCGATGAGTTCGGCGGCGATTTGGCTGGCGACGTCTCGCACATCGTCGGCTCGGGCGGCCATATATTCGTCGTCCATCGCGGAGATCATAGCCGCGAACTCCCCGCCGACCGCGAGAACGGCGGACTCCGGACTTCCGAGGGATTTCACCCGCTCTTCGACGCCGTCTCGAAGCTCGGGGTCTTCAGCGAACTCGACGTGCGCCTCGAAAATTTCGGCTTCTTTTCCGCTGCCCGTCGCGGTGAGATGCTCCGCTGTCGCCGTCAGTTTGCGGACGACGGCCGCCACGGCTTCGTCGAAGCGGGCGAGTTCGGTCTTTTCGGAGCCTTTCTCGATGCGGTCGCGATCCGGGGCGAGTTCGCCGGGGGTGTGGACGAAAGCCTTTCCGACGGCGACACCGTCCGAGGCGGCGACTCCGGTGAGTCGAGTCTCGGTCATCGTCATACCTCCTCGCTCGACACGATGGCGGCGATGGCTTCGACCGCCTCCTCCTCGTCGGCCCCGTCGGCCCGAATGACGACGGTGTCGCCCTTCACCGCGCCGAGGGTCGTGAGGCGGAGGGAGCTTTTCGCGCTCACCTCCATGCCGTCTTTGCTCATCGTGATGTTCGACTCGCGCTTCTTCGCGGCCTGAACGATCCTCGCCACAGGACGGGCGTGTATCCCCGACTCCGGAACCACAACCACTTCCCTCTCCACCATGTTTCTCCTCCTTTTCCCGAAGATTATATTTACGGCGGCCCCGCGTTTTCAGAACCACCGAGTTTATTGTCTCCGACGGGATTCCGTGCCTCCGTCGAGTGCCGTGCCTTCGACGAAGCCGTGCCTCGCTCGAGTCCCATATCTTCGAGGATTCCCGTGTATCCGAGTGCCGTTCCTCCGGCATCCTCGTGTCTCCGGCGATCCCCGCGTCTCGGTCGAGTATCGTGCTTTCGACGATTCTCATACCTTCGCCGATTCCCGCGCCTCCGCCAAATCTCCTTTCTCGCCGAGTCCCGTACCTCGGTCGAGTCCCGTACCTCGGTCGGGTTCCGTGGCTTCGACGAGCCTCGCGTCTCCGCCGAGTCCCGGCATCTCCGTCGAGTTTCATATCCCATTGTGCTCCAGCGGGCTTCTCCTCGGTCGAGGCTCCGGTGAAATGTTTGAGGGCGACGAATGCGATCTCGACGACGAGCGTTCCGATGACGAAAAGTCCGCCGTGGGGAGAGACCGGAGGGAGCGGCGATCACGTTTGGAAGGAGCGTCCCATTTCTTCGAGGGTTTGGCGGAGGGATTTGAGCGCGTAGTACATGCGGCTGCGGAGGGTGCCGGAGGGGACGCCCATTTCGCGGGCGATGTCGGAGTATGGTTTTCTGCGGTAGTGGACTTCGAGGATCACATGCCGATGCTCGTCGCTGATCCGGTGGAGGGCCTCCTCGACTTCGATGGCGAGTATCGCTTTTTCGGCGGTGTCCTCGGCGCGTCCGATTGCTTCGTCGTCTTCCTCGGAGCCGGGGGTTCGGGCGGGCGGGGGTTGTTTCGAGCGTCGCCGGGCGGCGTCCACTATGAGGTTTCGGGCGATGGTGAAGAGCCAGTTTTTGCGCGAGGACTTCTCGGCGTCGAAGCGGTCGGCGGCCCGCCACGCCCGGACGAAGGTTTCCTGGACGACCTCCTCGGCGAGGCCGCGGTCGCCGAGGGCGCGGTACGCCATCGCGAAGAGATTTCCGCCGTGTTCGGCGTATTCGCGGCGCAATTCCGCCTCCGTGCCGGGGCGGAGCCTGTGCGCCCGGCGCCTCGTCGCGAACGCATCGCTCATCCGGAGCCTCCACGGATGCTTTCACTCCACCCTCCGCTGAAATACCTCACGTCATCCATCCTCGCCGAATATGAGCGCCACGTCCCACGAAATACGTCGGAAAACTCCAAAACCCCTTCGGAAGACATCATACATGTGTGTCTGGGATCCGGCTACATCGAATGGCTATGCGCCCCGAAAAGCACTTTTTCCGAAAATCGTCCGCCGTTCTTCATTCACGTTTTCTCTGAGGTTCTTTTTCCGCTTCCATGATAAGGAGCGGGGTTCGAACACGCATTGCCCGGATGGACATGCAAAGTCGTCCGACCGGACATTTTTCGGAAGTTTCCGCGGCGGTTTGAACGTGGCGCGCGCGGCGCGTATTACCTCGTAGTGATTGAGTTCACTGCGGGAAGAACGTCTGTCTAGCGGGAGGTGTGGGGCCTGGCGGGATATTAGGGGTGGAAGATCATGGGTCGTATTTCAAACACGCGACAAACCAAAATAAAGAGTGATTCATGGCACAAGCCACTCACCGGAAGCGGGTAGGCGGACTGATCGTCCTCGCGGCTCTCCTGAGCGCGATGACGATATGGGCGATATCGAGCGCGAACGAAGCGAAGGCGCAGCAATCCGCCCTTCCGCCGTTCGCGCAAAACAACGTCTTCGGACTCGTTGACAACGCCGACAGTCAACGCCTCGTCCGCTTCAACCAGCGCGCCCCGCAAACCCTCCTCTCGAACAACGTGATCACCGGCCTCGAAGACAGCGACTTCCTCGTCGGCATAGACTTCCGCCCGTCGAACGGCCGCCTCTACGGAGTCGCCATAAACGACACAAATAATTTGCAAATCTACCTCATCAACTTCCGCACCGCCGCCGCCACGGCCGTCGGAGACGAGCTCACACAGGATCGCATCGTTAACCCGGCCGATCCCATGGATACGCTTCCGGGTCCGGGTGGTCCGATTGTCTCCGCAGGTGAGAACTTCGGCGTGGACTTCAACCCGGTCGCGGACGCTCTTCGGATCGTCAACGACGCCGACGAGAACTTCCGCGTGACGTTCGACGGCCTCGCCCCGAACGACACCGTCGTTGACGGAACGCTCAGGTATGAAGACGACAACTCCCTCGAAAATCCGAACGTCGTCGCCACCGCGTACACGAACAGCGTCGCGGGCGCCGCTTCGACCTCCCAGCGTTTCATTGACTCCGAACTCGACATCATCGGCACGCAAACCTCGAACCCCGGACTTCTCAACGAAGATGCCACGCTCAAGAACCCCGCTGGAGGGATGAGAGACATCGAAGACCGCGCCGGAATGGACATCGTCCGCGGCTTCGGCGCGCTCGTGCTCATCCGCCCCGGCGCCTCCGTCGGCCCGCCGAGGCTCGCCAGCATTAACATCGAGACGGGCGTCGCCACCGACCGCGGCCGCATCGGCCCCCCGGTCAACGCCACGGACATCGCCCTCCCGCTCCCGATTCCGATGGATGACGACGGATAAACCAAACACACAGCCCGCTTCGACGGGTTCACGAAACCAAAAAAGGGGCGCCTTCGAGAGGCCCTTTTCTCGTTGGCGCGGGGATCGAAACCGGGTTCGGACAGGCAAACGGAACACGGACGATCCCTTCCCGAAAGCCGTCTCCGCGCCGTCGGTCGTTCCGGTTTGTGGTTATTGGTTTTTGTATTTGCCAATAACCAATAACCACAAACCGGGAGCGGAGCGACCGAAGCGATGCGTCTCACGACCCCCGGTTTTCGCCGCCGGGAATCGCCTCCGACGGCGAAAGGACATCCCCCGTCTTCACCTCGATCACCCCGAGCGGCGTGAGCCGTATGGAGGGGAGGAAGTCGCATGTGAAGAAAAGAAGCGAATACACGATGTCGTGGAAGGGATACCCGCGCTTCTTCATCTCCGCCGAGAGCCTCCGGTTCGCCTCCACATTCTCCTCGAAGGAGCCTCGGGACATCATGCCGCACACGGTGAGCGGGAACTCGAAAACGACCTCGCCCCCCTCGACGACGGCGATGCCGCCGTCCATCCCCCGCACCCGCGTGGCGGCGAGCGCCATCGCCTCCGGCTCCCTTCCGGCGACGAGGAGATGCGTCGTATTGTTGTATGTGCTCGCGAAACCCTCCACGCCGTCGGCGAACCCGGATACGAGGCCGCGAGAAACCCACTCCCCGCCTCGATCCACGAGCGCGGCATAAATCACCGTCGCCGTCTCTCCGCCCGACGCGACGACCCTCCCACCCTCGACCGGGAAAACAACGTCCTCGCGGCCCGTGATGACGGTGGCTTTGTATTTCATGGTCGGCATTTCGACCTCCGACCCGATTCCCCCATCCGCTCGCGGCGGATAAAAATCCGGGTCTCCGAACGGGAGGTTCGAGGCGAACGTCGGACGCGCCCCGTATGCGTCCCACCGAAGCCTCGGGAGTTCGGCGAGGAGTTTACCTCCCTTCGCCACGACCTTTCCGCCGGAGACGACGGTTTCGGGGCGGAAGGTTTCGAGGTTCGGAAGAAGGACGATGTTCGCCCGGCGACCGGGGGCGAGGCCGCCCGTCTCGTGGTCGCGCCCGAGCCACGTCGCCGGATTTATGGTGACCATTTGAAGCGCGGCCATCGGCGAAACCCCGCTCTCGCCGGCGACCCGGAGCATGCCGTCCACGAAGCCGTTCTCGGCGACGTACTCGGGACTCGGGCCGTCGGTCGTCATGATGAGGCGGCGAGTGTCGGCGTCGTCTTCCGTAACGGCGCGGAGGAGTTCGGGGAGGTCGGGGCGGAGGGAAGATTGGCGCATCATCGTCCACAGCCCGAAGCGGAGGCGATGGAGAAGCTCGTCCTTGTTTATCGCTTCGTGATCCGCGTCAATTCCGGCGGCGACGAGCGCGGGAAGCCTCGCCTCCGAAGCCCCTCCCGTATGACCGTCGGAGTTTTTCCCTCGGCGTTTCGCCTCGGCGATTCCGGCGAGAACATCCGCGTCGCCGGAGGCGAGGGCCGTCCACCGCGTAACTTCGGCGGTTCCGATGACATCGTCGCGGTCGAGGAGGCGGCTCACCTTTTCGGGGGCGAACATCTCGCGCTCTCCGTGGAACTTCGCCTGTGAGACGAGCCGGGCGACCCACAAATAATCGAGGGGCGCGTCGCGGAGGTCGTCCATCATCGCCGACAAGCCGTCCACGCCCATTTGCATGAAGAAGAAAAGGTTGTCGGCGACGAGCGTCGTCGTCCCGAGCGGAAGCACGCCCTCGATCAAGCTCGACGGGTTATACATCGCCCACGGATGGTTGTGCGCCTCGATATACCCCGGCGCGACCGTCATCCCCGAAGCGTCAATGACCTCGGTTTCGTCTCCCACATCCCCCTCCCGGTTCCCGACATACGCGACATGTCCGCCGACGACCGCGACATCTCCGGGAAGAAACTCCCCCGAATAAACATTCGCCACCGTCCCGCCGCGCACGACGAGGTCGGCGGGGCGTTCGCCGCGGGCGGTTTCGAGGAGGCGGAGGTGTTCTTCGGAGCCGGGAATCATGGTCGCTCCGCCTTCGGCTCCGCTCCGGTTATTGGTTTGTGGTTATTGGTTTTCAATTTTTGCCAATAACCACAAACCAATAACCAATAACGGCGGCGAAGCCGCCTCATATCGCCCGGAAGCGGACGACCTCGCCCTCGATACTCTCGGCGCGTCCGGTGTCCGACAATAATTCGAGGTGGGCGAGGGTTTCGGCGAGGGCGAACCGAAGCTGGTGGGGCGAGAGGCCGTCCGGGAAGACTCGGCGGGCGATGTCGAAGGGTGTCTCCGGCTCTCCGTCGGAGAAGGCGGCGTGCATTTCGTCGAGGCGTTCTTCGTGGTGGGCGAGGAGTTCGCCGATGCGTCCGCCCATGTCGTGGAAGATCGGGCCGTGTCCCGGAAGCACGGTCTCCGCCTCGAAAAGGACGCGGAGGTCTTCGAGGGAGTCCATGTACCGTTCGAGCGGCCTCGGCTTCGTATACGGCCACACCCCGATGTTCGGCGTTATTTTGAGAAGGAGATGGTCGCCCGCGACGAGGACGCTCCGACCTTCGTCGTGGAGCATGAAATGGTGGTCGGAGTGGCCGGGCGTGTGGATGACGCGGAAGTGTCCGTCGCCGATGGTCATCGAGTCGCCCGGCTGAATCGGGTGTATCTCGTCGGGGATTCTCACCCCGAGATCGGTCGTCTCCGCTGTCGGGCGGGCGATGTCGTCGTCCATTCCGTTTCGGATGAGGAACCGGACGAACTCCTCGCCGCTTCCTCGCGCCGGATTCCATACCTCCCTCGCGTTCTCGATCTCCCCTTCGAGCATGAGAACCGGGGCGTCGGAGCGTTCGTGGAGCCACCTCGCAAGCCCGATGTGATCCGGATGAAGGTGCGTCACGACGACCTTCTCGATCCCCCCGTCGAGGTCGAGGCCGATCTCCGACGCTCGAAGCTCCCACACGTCCCTCGCCTCGGGATAGTCGAAGCCGGGGTCAATGACCGTCCATCCCCGGTCCCCCGGAACGAGATACGACGAAACGAACCGAAGCGGAAACGGAACGGGCAATTTTAGCTGGAAAACGTCATCGAAAACCCTCTCGACGGCTCCGATGGGCTGCGAGCCGAGCGACGACGGAGCGACGCTCACGCGAAGGCCGGAATGCCGGTGAGAGAGCCACCGAGGATGAGCGTATGCACCTCGTCCGTACCCTCATACGTCCGCACGCTCTCCAAATTGTTCGCGTGCCGGAGCGGCGAATGATCCACCGTCACCCCGTTCCCCCCGAGAACCGTCCGAGCCTCGCGGCATATTTCGATGGCCTCACGCACATTATTCAATTTCCCGAACGAAATTTGGTCGTGGCGAAGGGTTCCGGCGTCCTTCATGCGCCCGATGTGGAGGGCGACCATCGTCCCTTTCTGAATTTCGAGCATCATGTCAACGAGCTTCTTCTGCGTGAGTTGAAAAGATGCGATCGGTTTGTCGAACTGGCGACGCTCCATCGAATACGCGAGGGCGGCCTCGTATGAGTCGCGCGCCGCGCCCATCGCGCCCCAAATTATTCCGTACCGCGCCTCGTTGAGGCACGCGAACGGCCCCCCGAGTCCCTTCGCCTCCGGGAGCATCGCGCTCTCCGGGAGACGGACGTCGGTGAGTTCGATGTCGGTTTGGACGGCGGCCCGCATCGAGAGTTTCCCGGTGATGGGAGAGGCTTCGTATCCGGGCGAGTCGGTCGGGACGAGGAAGCCCCGGACGGGGTTCTTCTCCTCGTCGGTTCGCGCCCATATTATGGCGATGTCCGCCATCGTTCCCATCCCGATCCACCGTTTCGAGCCGTTCAAAACCCAGTCCGAGCCGTCCTTCTTCGCAAAGGTTTTCATGGATGCGGGGTCGCTTCCCGCCGAAGGTTCGGTGAGTCCGAAGCACCCGAGTCTCTCGCCCGTCGCCATCTTCGGGAGCCATTCCTCTTTTTGCTCCTCGCTCCCGAACTTGTGGATGGCGGACATCGCGAGCGAACCCTGGACGGAGACGAGCGTGCGGAGTCCCGAGTCCCCCGCCTCGAGCTCCATGCACGCGAGGCCATACTCGACCGCGCTTTTTCCGGCGCATCCATAGCCGGAGAGGTGCATCCCGAAGAGACCGAGCGAGGCGAACTCGCCGACGATCTCCCTCGGGAAGGTCGCCTTCTCGAACCATTCGCCGATGTCCGGCTTTATGCGCTCGGCGACGAAGGATCGGACACGGTCCCGAGTCTCGATCTCCTCCTCCGAGAGCAATGCGTCGAGGCCGAGGAAATCCGACGTGTCCAATTTCGCGCTCGCCTTTTCGGTCTTCGCAACCATTCCGCCTCCTGATTTTTGACGGCCTCATTTTATACGGAATTCAGGCGGAGATACGGGGAGCCGGGAGATCGC
>JACDAJ010000202.1 GCA_013695475.1 Rubrobacter sp.
TAGGAGAGATCTCATGGAGCGAAGAGCCGTAAAATTTTGGTACGATCCCGAAGGCGACTTTATGGAAGTCATCTTCGACGAAAAAGCGGGCTACTTCCGCGAAACCGACGACGAGCGGGTGATGGAGAAAGTGGATGCCGACGGCAACTTTCTCGGCTTCTCCGTGATGAATGTCAGTTCCCTCAAGGGAAAGCCCTTCGAAGTGGCTCTCGCCTGAGAGATCCATCACGCTATGCGGCGTCCCTCTTTCCAACGACACGGAACCCGGACTCACCGCGCCCCGCTCCTCGAACGCCTTTTCGTATGTGGAACGCGCTCCCGTCCTCGATCCCCCAAGAAAAAGCGCCCCCGCGAAGGAGGGCGAAGACCTCCTTCCAAACCGATGTTCGGATACAATTCGGGGGAAAACTGCTCCGGGAGGAAGAATGGCCGAGAAAAAGACTTCGCTCAAACCAAGCAGACCGAGGCGCAAAGACCTCCGGGGAGCGACCCGGCGCGCTCGTGAGTTCGCCGACAAGCTGGCGGCCGACGGTCGTTTCTTCTCTGACTCCGCGGAGATCATCCGCGCCGACCGCGACTCCAGGATCTGAATGACGCAAGATCCCGAGGTGTCTCGGACGCTGGTACTCGACACCAGCGTCGCGGTGAAGTTTTACGTCCGCGAGGAGATGCACGAAGAAGCTCTAACCGTACTGGCCGCCGCCGAGTCCGGGATGGTCGAATTGATCGCGCCGGACACCATCCAGCCGGAGTTCTTGAACGCGCTGTGGTGGAAATATCGTCGAGGCGAGTTCTCTCGCGAAGAGGTTCGGAAGGCATGGGAGCGATTCACCGAAGATGAGACAGCCTCGCTCTACGCTATCGGGGACCTCATGCCCCGCGCCGCCGGGATCACACTCGAAATCGGTGTGATCGTCTACGATGCCTTGTTCTTGACTCTCGCCGAGGAAATGGATACGACGGTCGTCACCGCCGACGATAAGCTTCTCCGAGTAATGAAGGCCACCAAATATTCACACCTCGCGCAGTCTTTGACCGGATGGACGCTCGACAGACGCTGACAATTCTCGCCCGCTTCCTTTTCCTTTGTGAAGCCCCGCTCCCCGAATGCCTTTTCGTATGTGGAACGTGCTCTCATCCCCGATCCCCTATGAAAAAGCTCCCCCGCGAAGGAGGGCGCTTTTTGATCGGTTCCGCGCGTGCTATCCGGCCTGGCTCCTCGCGGACGCCTCCAGACCGAGGCTCAGATCCAGACCCTCGACTTCCAGGCGCGAGAGATCCACGATTCTGCTGGCGTTCGCATCTATGTCTATGCCGACGGGCGTACCCTGTTCGTCCACATCCACCACCATGCCGTCCGAGACTTCCACGACGTCCGCGCCCGGTTTATCCGTGAGGTGTATGTAGAGAGAGTCGGTCTCCGGATGATAGCTGAGCCTCATGTTTGCCTCCTTCGCCTCCGGGTGAAGTTCCTGTCCGGCATGGCGTTGTGTACGGTCTCTCCGTCCTCCAGCGTGACTACGCGCAAATACTTGCCGATCTCCTCGACATAACCCCAATGGCGGATGCGACCATCCTCCTGCGTCTCGGTGAACGCCGGGGCGTTCAAAACCCGCTCGCACCATTCGCGCCGGATGCCGACCCGCTTCCTCCCCAGTATATCTTCTTCGAAGTACCGCGCCGTTTTCATGCGCCAATGATACGCTGGCGAATCGAGTCAGGCTCGATCCCACCTCGTCTTTCGGAACGCCGCTTCATCCCCGAACCCCAATAAAAAGCGCCCCCGCGAAGGAGGGCGCCGGATTTCAAGGCTAAGCTGGTAAGTGATTACCAAGTGCCGGCGGGATTCACCGTCGTACGCGAAATGGTGCCATCGGCCGCACGAACCAATCTATACTCCGTGCCGGTTCCACTAACCTGGACTTTAGCCATTTTCAGAGGGAAAGGGTAGGGTACGCTTGCCACCGTACTCCGCTAAAAGAGGTGAACTATATGCGTACCCTACCGAACGAGATGATACGGGTTATGAGACCCTTCGCGCCACTTTTCTCCGAGCGAGTCCTCGAGCATGCGCAGGCGCTCGTCGCCGGTGCGATCCTCGCTCCGGGAAAACGCACCGTCGGCTCGGCATTGCGAGCGATGGGCCTCGACAAGGAGAAGACCTTCCATCGCTACCACCGGGTATTGAGCCGCGCCGTATGGTCGAGCCGGGAAGCCAGCCGAGTTCTTTTGGAGTCGCTTGTCGAGGCTTTCGTGCCTGAAGGGGAGCCATTGGTCGTGGGCATAGACGAGACCCTGGAGCGCCGCCGGGGGAAGAAGATCCAAGCGAAGGGCATATACCGCGACCCGGCGAGGTCAAGCCACTCGCACTTCGTGAAGACGAGCGCGCTCCGGTGGGTGTCGGTGGCGCTGCTGGCGGAGGTTCCGTGGGCCTCGAGGGTGTGGGCGCTGCCGTTTTTCTCGGCGCTGGCCCCCTCCGAGCGTTACTGCGGGGAGCGCGGAGTGCGCCACAAGAAGATCACCGACTGGGCGTGGCAGATGCTCGCCCAAACAAGGCGCTGGCAGCCGCGCCGCGAGATAGTCGCCGTGGCCGACAGCGGATACGCCTCCCTGAAGCTCCTCGACCGCTGCCGGAGTATGTCCGATCCCATAACCTTCATCACCCGCCTCAGGCTCGACGCCGCCTTGTATGAGCCGGCTCCGCCTCGCGGGCCGAGGCAGAACGGAAGGCCCCGCATAAAGGGTTCCCGCCTTCCCAACCTCTCGGCGGTTCTCGAAGACCCCCTGATGCAGTGGACGACCGTGACGGTGGGCGGATGGTACGGCGGCGAGGGCCGCTCGGTGGAGATCGTCTCGGGGACGGCCGTGTGGTACTCCACGGGGCTTCCCGCCGTGCCCATCCGCTGGGTTTTGATCCGCGACCCCGGCGGAGCCGGGGAGTTCGAGAGCCAAGCCCTTCTTTGCACCGACCTCTCGGCCGACCCCGAGCGGATCATTTCGCACTTCGCGAGGCGCTGGCAAATGGAGTCCACGTTCCAAGAAGTTCGCCAGCGTCTCGGATTCGAGACGCAGAGGCACTGGTCGGAGAAGGCGATCCGCAGGGCGGCACCGGCGCTTCTAGCCCTATTCAGCATGGTCGCGCTCTTCGCCCACCAGAAGAAGGCGCGAATGCCACGGGCCGCGCGGAGGGCGGCATGGTACGAAAAGGAGAATCCGACCTTCTCCGACGCCCTGGCCGTGGTCAGGAAGGAGTTGTGGGCGCATCAAGAGGAGGGTTTTCGCGGGTCGATCTCGGAGGACGACACGGTGAAAGTCCCGAGGGAGTTCGTGGAAAGGCTGACCGAGGCGGTTTGCTATGCGGCGTAAGGGCTAAAGTCCAGCTCAGGAAATGTGCCGACTATACTCCGAAGATGGGCCAGGGTAAAAGCGGCGTTGATCTCAGGCAGTTTCAAACTATCTACGGAGGGGATCTCTTGTATTCCTGTATTGGCTTCGATTCCCCCATGA
>JACDAJ010000204.1 GCA_013695475.1 Rubrobacter sp.
GACTTGAGCTACTTCGTCGGCAGCGGCGCGTGTGACTGCAACCCGGTCATTACCGAACTGTGGTCTTCTTTCGTCGGGGAAGAGAAAGTTCAGGGCCGTGTACCGATCCGGCAAATCGTCGAGGAGTAACTTGTCTACCGGCTCTTCTAGCTGCTTGTCGAAATCGTAGATCCAGAACTCATCAAAGTTGCACAACACCACGTATTTCGGACGCTGCGGAACGAGACGAAGCCAGTATTCAAAGATTTGGCGGTAATGACGCTCCAGCTTCTCCCCACGCTTCTTCATTTCAAGCAGCAAACGAGGACGCCACAAGAGATCGGCGTACTTGGTACTCTTCCCCTTCTCTCGAATGCGGTACTCTTGAACGGCCCCTGCTTCATTCAATCCCTCATGGCCGAAAGCGCGGAATAAACGGTCGCAAAAGACCGGAGCTTCACCTTTTTCGTCCCCTGTCAGGCTATGCGCGTATGCGACGAAGCTCCGAAGGTTATCAACCGTCTGGTTTGTCGGAGTCTGCATACTCCCCCTCTGTCAATGGACCCCCACCGCTCAACTCACCCTGCTAATGGGTGATACAGACAAAATCATCCTATCAAATCAGAAAGGCGAGAAACCGCGCTGTTAGTGTCAAACTAGTGTCAAAAGCCCCAGTGCGTTCACTGAGATTTTGTCTTTTCCCCATCATTTGCAGGGCTTTTGTAAGTGAGCCGCCCAGGACTCGAACCTGAAACCTAGAGATTAAGAGTCTCTTGCTCTGCCAGTTGAGCTAGCGGCCCGCAACGAATCGGGATTATAGCATTGGATCCCCGCCGCCATAAGATTAAGTTTTGTTGAACAGTTCGCTTTCGGGATTGCGCCACCAGCCACCCGGTGTTTATAATATGCGTATCTTTCTAGCGGCTTTTCCTAAAGCCGCTAAGGGTCGGAAAAGGGTCACCCCCTTATAAAACACCGACCCTTTTCTTTTGCTTTCTCACCCCACTTCCTCGGCGATGGTGAGAAGTTCCTCGGTGTGGTGGCGGACGGATGTGAGGAGGCTTTCGTTGGCGGCGAGGATCCTTATCCGGTGGAGCGGGAGGTGGTGGCGCCACATGTCCTCGCCCGTCATCGCCGAGAGTCCGTGCCAGTCGGTGAGGCTTCCTTCGCCCGGCGGGGGCATGCGCCGGATGTACCGCAGCCGCACTGTGGGATCCTCCTTCTCCGGGATGTCTATGAGAATATCGAACGGTCCGGCCTCCCCCTTCCGATACCTCGTCAAATACCGCGACCACGCCTCCTCGACACGCCGCCGCCACGAGGAGTCGTCGCGGAGGCGCATCAGTGAGGAATAGCTTTTGTGCCGCTCGTCGATCTCGAGGGCGCGGAGGTACGGGCGGCGGTCGGTCAGGCGTTTCGTGAGCATCGAGATCGAGTCCTCCCCGTTCGCGCAATCCTGGATGAGGGCGAAGGCTCCCGCGTCATCCTCCTCCGAGAGCTTGTCCGCCGTGATCCTCTCGGACTGGATCGCATCCTGCGCCGCCCGCATGAACATCGCCGTCGGTATCCGCACCGCGTGATGGCCGTAAACATTGAAACCCATCAAATACCGCGAGAACACGAGCGACTGGAAACTCCCCGCCCCTTTCTCATCCACCGCGAGAAGGGCCCGGTTCTCCTCGCCGACGATGCGGAGGCTCTCCATGAGCGCGTCCACCCTCACGAGGTCGAAGGCGACCTTCGCGCCCCGCGCGTCGCGCACGAGCGAATCGAGCATCGAAACATCGAGCGAACCAAACAGGATGTCCCGGATGAGATGCTCCGTGGGGGTGAGGCCCATCGGGAGGTCGCCGCCGCGCGTGATGAGCCGGGAGACGTTGTGCGGCTCGATGTCCCACTCGCTCCGGAGAACCTTCGAAACCTCCGACTGCTCGACCCACCTCCGGCTCAGCTCCTTCCTTCCGACGATGCCCGGAAGCGCGATGTTCTCGATGGCGCCGGAGTACGGATAGCATCCCACGTCGAGGAGAAGCGCGGCGGCGAGCGCCGCTTGCATTTCGCGCTCCTCCAAATACGCCCCGGAGTCGGTGATGCGCTTCAAAGTCGCCTGCGCGAGGTGGAAAACCCCGAGCGCGTGGTCGAAGCGCGTGTGCCTCGCCGCCGGAAACGCCGTCCCGGCGAAGCCGAGTTGGCGCATGCCTTTCAGGCGTTCCATCGCGCGGGTGTCGAGGAGCGCCCGGATCGCCCGGTTCACGGGGATGTCGCCCCATATATCGTCGCGGACTTTCCGGGACGGCCCGCCGAAGAGATCTCCCACCGTGCTGCTCAAATACTCGCGTCCCCTTGTGTCGAACTATCTATATTCTAGCTAAAATCACACCCCCGCCGGAAATGGACGTGTATATTTTCTATTTGCGGGATCCGAAGCTGAAAGGAGAGGCCATACACGCCGAGGAGACGAAGGTTCTCGAAGGCGAGAATATAGTTTTGAGGCCGCCGCGCGAGTCCGACGTGGAGGCCGCATACGCATGGGACAAAGACCCCGAACTCGCCGCGTGGAACGGTCGCGCCCCCCTCTCCATCTCGCTCTCCGCCGCCCGCCGCGACTATCTCTCCCGCTGGGACGACCGGAGCGTCAAAACCTTCATCATCGAAGTGGACGAAGAACCCGTCGGAATGGCGACCCTTTACGACTTCCGGAAAGGCGGCTGCGAACTCGGCATAAAAATAGGGCCGCACGACCTCCGCGGCCACGGCATCGCCTCCGAAGCCGTCGAACTCCTCCTCGAATACACCTTCGAGGAGCTTCGCGTCGGACTCGTCCGCGGCTCGACCCTTTCCCACAACCATCGCATGCAGCGAGTCTTCGAGAAGCACGGCTTCCGGGAGGTCGGCGACGGCTCCATCCTCAGCCGCTATGATAATCGTCGGTACTCGGAACTTTTTTACGAGAAGCGGCGAGGGGATTAGCCGCTCCGAGGTTGTTCCGCCTCCCCGCGAGACAGTCGGAGGAGAGCGGCCACGAAAATCCCCATAGCGAA
This sequence comes from Rubrobacter sp., assembly GCA_013695475.1. Lineage (GTDB taxonomy): Bacteria > Actinomycetota > Rubrobacteria > Rubrobacterales > Rubrobacteraceae > JACCWD01. The sequence continues at coordinate 3,021 of JACDAJ010000204.1, forward strand.
CGCTATGACGAACGTCGTTTCGCCCATGCGCCTTTCGAGGAGGCGGTCGGTCAGTTCCGGGTTCGAGAGCGCCGTGGCGGCGGCGACGCAAAAAAAGATCCCACACGCAAAACACGACGAACCCGCGACGAAACCCCCCGAACTCCGCGAGCGTGTGAGAAGGTATGCAAAGCCGCTCCCCATCACGCCTCCGGCCGCCGGATAAAGCATCTTCGTTATGGGCTCCGAACCGGAAAGCACGAACGCCGATATCGCCACGACGAGCAAAACGGCTCCGACCGCGTTGATCGCAAATATGATCTTCGTTCCCGCGCCCATATTTCCCACGAATGCCTCCTCGCTTCCATAATAATACGGAACCCGGATAATCACTTTCGCATACATTCGGCGGCGCGAATCGTGAATCGAAAAACACGGTTCGCGGCTCCCGGTTCGCTTCGAGGAGTGGGGAGTCGGCTATGATCCCCTCCCGCTCCCCGCGATGCCGCCACATCCCCGCCCGGCGAAAACTCGCCCGGCTTCGCCTCCGGCTTTTCCCCACTCTCGCTCGGAGCCGCTTCGATCCGGGGAGTGAGAGCGATCCCCGCCCCCCGCAGCGCCTCCGCATCTCCGCCCGGCGAAAACTCGCCCGGCTCGAGCCGGGGCTTCGGGACGGCCGTTTCGCCCCGGGCTTTTCCCCACTCCCGAAACGGCTTCGTCGCCGGAGGCGCGGAGAGCGTATTTCGTTTTTCCGACTCTTTCACCGCCTCCACTTCCTCCGGGAGCGAAGCGACCCCCCGATTCTCGCGAACCCGCCGACCGAGTTCGGAGCCGTTCATGAACGATGCCACGCGCTTTTATCCGCGTACAATTGAGAGCGTGGACACGGAACTGAAACTCGACATCCGCGACAAGGGCGCGATGAGCGGCGTCCTCACCCTCGGGAGCCTCGACCCCGCCTTCGAGGCGATGGCGAAACTCGAAGACGGCTCCCCCGCCTCACTCGACCTCCGACACGTGGATTTCGTGGAACCCGCCGGACTGTGCGGTCTCGCCGCCCTCCTCGAACGCCTCACCGCCCGCTCCGAGAATGTGAGCCTCTCCCTTCGCGGCCGGAACGTCGCCGCGTACCTCGAACGGATGGACTTCTTCCGAATGTTCGAGGGAAAGCTCGAAACGAACGTGGATGTCTCTTCCCTCGAAGACCGCGAGCGCCACGACCCCGGCACTCTCCAAGAACTCATAAATTTCCACAACGAGGACGAAATACCCGCCATCATCCACCGCATATCGAAGATCCTCGAAAATCAGGAATATTTGCTGAAAGAACGGGTCGCCGTATGCTCGACCCTCTCCGAAATCTGCGCGAACGCCGCCGAGCACGGCACCTCGTCCTTCGGGGCGTATGCCGCCGTCCAGGCGTACCACCACATCGTGAGCGGCCCCCGGAGGCGGGGCGAGGAAGTCCTCGTCGCCATCGCCGACGGCGGAGTGGGCGTCCGGGAGACGCTTTCGAGGAACCCGAAATACGCCGAGAATACCGGGACGGACAATGATGCGATTCGGCACGCGCTCGAGATGGGGGTTTCGACGACGGGGGAGGTCGGGAGGGGCGGCGGACTCACGCTCGTCGCGCAGATCGCCGCCCGGAACGGAGGCTCGCTCTCCATCCGATCCGGCTCCGGACGCATCACCGTTTACGAGAAACGTAAAAACTCCCGCCACGTCCCTCCCTTCCCCGGAACCTTCGTCCGCGTCTCACTCCCCCGACACGCCAAAGAGGATGCATGATGCGGCCCCCGGTCAATGCCCCCCTCGCCGCCCGGAATTTATGAGTGTCTCTCGCACAATGCGGGACCCTCTCGGGCCGCTCCGCACAACGCCCCACAGCGAATTGCGGAAGTGTCGAGGCTTCGGGAACCGGACGCCAGGAAACACTTTCTCGGACGGAGCTTCGCGGGCGGGGTGGCCCGGCTTTCATGAACTCCACCGCCTCGCGAAGGGCGAATCGGCGGAGAACCCGCCACGGCGACGGTGGGAGAGAGATGGAATCGCCCCGCCCCGACATCGGAACACCCCCCGAGACAAATCCGGAAATCGTCGGAATATCCTCTTGACTCCCCACGACACCCCCGGTACAATCCTTTCATATGATTTCACTGAACACAATGAGAAAAAATCCGGCGTTGTCTGAGGAGCGTGCGAGCCGCGTCTTCGAGGTCTCCGGCGGGGATTTCGGGAATCGGCTCATGGTGACGCGGGGGATGGGGCGCGACGTGCGCCAGGCTCTCGTGGACGCCCTCACGGAGTTGCCGAAGGGCGGCGTCCTTTATGTGGACACCCGCTCGCTCGAGTTCGTGGATTATTCGTTCGCGGACGAGGCACTCGGCATTCTCGTTTCGAGGGTCGCGGGCGGCGAGTACGGGGAGAGGCATCTCGTCCTCGTCGAGTCTGACCGAGATCTCCTCGAGAACGTCGAGGCTTCCCTCCGCCAAAGAAACCTCGCCATGCTCCGAGTCCCCGAGGTCGGCGGCGAACCCGCCGTCGTCGGAGTCCTCGAAGGCCATCTCCTCGAAACCCTCGAAGCCGTCCGGAAGGTCGGCCCCATAACCACCGCCGACCTCGCCGCCCGGCTCGAAGTCAACCACACCGCGTGCAACAACCGCGCCACAAACCTCGTCGAACGCGGCCTCATAGCTCGCCGCAAAGAATCCGGCGGAAGGCGTTATCTCTACGAGAGGATCGTGTGATGCTTTTATTTAATCTCAATTTCACTCATGTCAGTGAAATAAACGATTTCGGTGAAAACGAAGCGAAGAGCGAAACAGCGAAGGGAGCGAAGTGATGCGTGAGGAGTACATGATCGAGCGTCAGGGAAAGCGGTTCGTCCTTTATGCGGGGCTTCTCGAAGAGGCTCACAATCGGGGACTCCGGAGCATCGAGACGGAGCTTCTTCAGGTTCCGGGCATGGAGAATAGCGAGGTCGCCATTGTGAAGGCGGTCGTGCGGACGGAGGAGGGGAAGTTCTCCGGCATCGGGGATGCGAGTCCCGAGAACGTGAGTCGGACCATCGCGCCGCATCTCATCCGGATGGCCGAGACTCGGGCGAAGGCGCGGGCATTGCGGGACGCCATCAATGTCTCGGTGACGGCTTTCGAGGAGCTTGGCGGCTCGGAGGGAAACGACGGCGCATCGGCGGTGGCCGAAGCTCCCGCTAAATCCGCCAAATCCGCCAAAAAGACGGCGGCGGAGCGTCCGGCGGCTGGTTCGGGGAAGGTCGAGAGCGGTTCGGGCGAGGCGGCTTCCGAAGTCGCCAAAGGCGAGCTTCCGGCGACGAGGAAGCAGCTCAATTATCTCGAGTCGTTGATCGGGGACGTCGTGGACGACGGGGTGCCGAAGTTCGAGGAGATGGTCGGGAAGAAGGTCGCCGAGTTGACGCGGGAGGAGGCGTCGGAGTGGATCGGGCGCCTCTCCGGGAAGGCGGCGTAGTGAGGATGTGGGCGCCCGCCCTCGGTGGGGAGGTTCGTTATCACGAGGATCTCCCCTCGTGCTGCCGGAGCGAGGCTCGCGGCTCGGACGACGCATTCGGGTGCGTCTCGTGCGGGGCGGAGTGGCGGGCGGTGGAAGCGGAGCCGTCCGAGGAATGCGCCTTCGGCGTTGTCTCGGAGCGGGATCATCGGGGAGCCGCCTAAAAATGGGCGTGGGGAGGATGCGGAATGACGATGGACATACGGCTCATAAAAGAGATGCGCGGGGAGATGCTCCGGGAGGTCGAGGCGAATCGGCTCGCGAAGAAGATGCGGGCGCGGGGGAGGCTCCGGCGCGAATCGCGGTTCGCGGTCTTCGCGAGGGAAGCGAGGCTCGACTTCATCCGGCTCGCCGATGCGCTCCGGGTCACGGGAAAAGTCGCGAAGCGGAAGGAGAGGCCGTGAAGAAGACAAGAAAGAAGCCCGCCCTCCGCTCCGACACGACGGTGATGGACGTGGGGAGGAACGGTCGGGAGATGTACATTCGGGCGATGCCTTCGTGTTGCCTCGGCGCTTTGAAAGAGGCCGTCGCGCGAGGGTCGGACGGGCGGAGGCTCCTTTCGATGGAATGCCCGGAGTGCGGGCGGGAGTGGCGCATCACATCGAGCCTCGACGAGCGGGTGCTCGAACGGTTTGCGACGCACGGCGGCCCGAGGGTCGGCGGGGGGTATCCGGCGGCATGAACGAGAAAGAAAAGGGAGGAGCCATGCAAGATACGTTGACGCAATATCTCGGGCAAATAAGGGGCGGGAGGCTCCTCGACGCGAGCGAGGAAGTGAGCCTCGGACGGCGTGTCCGGGAGGGCGACATGGCGGCGAGGCGGCGGCTCATCGAGTCGAATTTGCGGCTCGTCATCTCGATCGCGAAGAAGTATCGGGGTCGGGGGGTTTCGTTCGAGGATCTCATACAAGAAGGAAACGCCGGGCTTATAAAGGCGGTCGGGAAGTTCGATCCGGAGATGGGGAACCGCTTCTCGACGTACGCGACGTGGTGGATCCGGCAGGCCGTCACCCGCGCCGTCGCCGACCATTCGAGGGCCGTCAGGCTCCCGGCGCACGTCATGGACGCCATCTTCCGCCTCCGAAAAGCCGAGAACGCCATGAGCGTGGAGTTCGGGCGCGAGCCGACGGACGACGAACTCGCCGAAGCCCTCGAAACAAAGCCGGAGGAAGTCCGTCGGCTCCGGCGCGTCAGCCAGCCGATATCGAGCATGAACGTCCGCCTCGGAACCGAGGAGGGTGCGGCGGAACTCGGGGAAATTTTTCCGGACGACGACTCGCGCCGCGACTATGCCCGTGTCGAGGCGGGGGCGTGGGAAGGGCGGCTCCACGAGGCCGTCCGCTCATTGCCGGACCGCGAGGCGTGCATTTTGAGCATGAGGCACGGCCTCGACGGGAGCGGGGTTCGGACGTTGCGGGAGGTTTCCGAGGAGCTTGGGATTTCGCAGGAAAGGGCGCGGCAGGTCGAGATAAAGGCGCTCAAAACCATACGGTCGGGACGGTACGCGAGCTCGCTCCGCGCCGGGCTTCCCGAAGCCGTGTGAAAGTGGATTTCGCGAGAATCTCCCCACGGAACCCGCACATTTCAGCTTGTCAGCCGATCATCGTTTCAGGGAAGGATGAATTGCCGACTCGCTGACAAGCGCGAAGCTCATGCCACTGCGATCCACTTCCGCATACGTCCGGTGGCGTGAATCGAAAGAGAACCGCGCTTTTTCGATTCGCGTAGAATCTCTCTTCGCCACCCGAAAAAGAAGGGACTCGCCAAACGAAAGCGGCGAGTCCCTTCTTTGTGTGGATCCGGGTTTATTTCACGGGCCGAAATTCCGTATGAGGTTGCCGGGGGGGCGCCGGATCTGGCCGCGTTCGGCGTAGCCTCGGCACGCCTGTCCTTGCACGAACTTCCAGCCGCCGATGAACCTGCCGTTGACGGGGACATACTGTGTGCCTCGGAGGAGCGCGAAGTGGACGTGGCGGCCGTATGAGGCTCCGCCGCACGACACGTCGTTTCCGGTGAGGTCGAGGATGGCTCCGACTTTTATTTGGGAACCTTGCGCGGGCTTGATGTTTTGGATGAGATGGTAGTAATCCGTGGTGAAGCCGTTTGGGTGGTAGACGCGGATCCAACCCCGGCGGTTTCCGCACATCGTATAAACCCTCCCGCCACCGGCGGCCCTCACCCTCTGATCGTTGGCGTTCGGCCCTGCGAAGTCGAGCGCGGCGTACGGCCTGTCGTAGCCCGTGTTCCACCCGTGCGGGCCTCCGGTGAACCTCCACACCGCCGCCTTCCGCCACGGAAGCATAAGCCCGGTTCTCAGCGGTGCGGCCGCGCTCGATGTCCGGCTCGCCTCGGAGAAGTTCCCCTTCTCGCCCTCGTCAACGACCTCCGCGGGCGCTTCGGAGGCGAGGTTCGAGAACTCCGGCGGGCCTTCGAGAGCCACCTTCCAATCGCCACCCGTATCCTCCGCGACGAAGAGCCACCCCTTCGGATAATGGCCGCGCTTCTTCGGAGCCTCGACGACTGCCGCGCCGAATGCCCATTCGCCGCCCTCCCCGCCCTCGCGCATGACGTTCACTTGCGTGCGGTCTTGCTCCTTCACCTCCGCGAAACTCCTCGCGGACGTGTTCGACTCGACCCCCATCGCCTCGACGACCGCCGCTTCGAGGTTCTCCTCGCCGCCGGACTGAGCCTTCGCCGACACCGAGAGCGGCAAGATAAGAGCCGCCGCCAGCCCGACGAAAACCGTGAACCTCATAAGGTTCTTGCGAGACTTTACCGGCATGGCAAATGAACTTGCCATTTCCGGTTTAGAGGCAATACGGTTTAGTTAAGGGGTGCGCTGACTCTCCTGGTAAGGTGAAGGAAGCACCACCAACCTTCTCTCTGCCAAGGAGCCAGCGCATGTCATTAAGAATACGCCACATCGCCCCCGATGCCACCCCGGGCTCGAAACTCTCGCTCGAAGACCTCGCCCGGGTGCTCCGACCGGAGATCCTCTCAGACGTCCTCCACGAGTGCAAAGCTCACGAGCAGCGCACTCGCAAGTTGCCTGCCGCCACCGTCGTGCTAGTGTGCGTGGCCATGAATCTGTACACCACCGATTGTCTCGCCCACGTCTTTTTCCGCTTGGTTAGCGGGCTGCGATGGCTGCTGTCCGACCCCGGCGCCTCGCGGGTGAGCAAGGGGGCATTGTGCCAGGCCCGCTACCGTCTGGGAGCCCGGCCTCCGGTGGCGCTCTTTAAGCGGGTCTGCGCCAAGCCGCTGGCCGTGCCGAACACCCCGGGGGCGTTCCTTTTTGGGCTGCGCCCGATGGCCCTTGACGGCACGACATTGGACGTGCCCGACACACCGCACAACGTTCGCGCCTTCGGTAAGCCCGGCGCCTCGCGGGGAACGAGTGCCTGGCCGCAGGTGCGGGTGGTTGCCCTGAGCGAATGCGCTACCCACGCCATCTTGGATGCGGGAGTCTGGCGCCACGACGTCGACGAACGCGATGCCGGGCGTCGGCTGATGCGCAGCGTGGGACCGGGGACGTTGCTGCTTTGGGACCGGGGTTTTCACAGCTTTACGATGGTCAAAGCGGCCCTCGCCAGGGGACCTGGCACCCACCTGCTGGGACGCCTGCCCGCCACGGTCAAACCGAAGGTGCTCCGCACACTCGCGGACGGTACGCAGCTGGTTCGCTTGCGACCGGCCGGCTACTATAGAGGGCACAGGCGAGCAGAACAGCTTACGGTGCGCTTGCTCCGCTACACCCTGGATGATCCCAACCGTCCCGGCCATCGGATCGAGCACCGCCTGATCACCTCGCTGCTCGATCCCGAGGACGCCCCCGCCGAGGAACTGGTGCTCGCCTACCACGCCCGCTGGGAGTTCGAACTGGCTGTCGATGAGATAAAGACTCACCAACGCCCGCCCCAACAACCGCTGCGCTCCCAGAAACCGGTGGGCGTCATACAAGAGATCTACGGGCTTCTGGTGGCCCACTACGTGATCCGAGCCGTCATGGTAGAGGCGGCGCGAACGGTGGCGCCGCCGCCGAGCCGCTTGAGCTTCACTGCTACGCTGCGCATCATCCGCGAGATGGTGCCAGAGGCGCAACGCACCGCCGCTGCGGACCATCCGCGCCTCTACCGACAGCTGCTAGCGGACATAGTCGCAACACCCTTACCGCCACGAGCGAGCCGTAGTAATCCCCGCGTGGTCAAAAGGAAGATGTCCAACTTCGGGGTCAAGAACCCCTCCCATCGGTATTGGCCTCAGCCGACAAAATCCTTCCGCGAGGCGGTGGTTCTCCTTAACTAAACCGTATTGGGTTTAGAGGGACTTCCCCCCGCGTGCGTTCCGTTCATGATCTTTTGCCCCCTCCTGACGTGAAGCGTTTTCTATGCTCCGGCAGACCGAGAGCCGGAACCTTGGACGCCATTTACATACGATTTATCGGCCATGTCAAGAGAAGGCTTTAATATTGCCCCGATTCGCGGGAAAATAACCGCCGCCGACGGAAGCCGAAGGGAGATTTGTGGAGAAGAGAGAGAACACCGCCGATCACAGCGACAAACTTTTCGAGGAGGTGGGCGGGATGGTCGAGAAAGGCTTCCCGACCATCCACGCCGAGTCCCACCGAACCGAATCTGGGACGCCATATTTGAAATCGCCGGGCGTCGTCATGATCTCGAAGCCGAACACGAACATCGAAGGCATGCGCCCCTTCCTCGAAGGCTTCGACCCCGAACTCCAATTTCCGGGCTATCTCGACGACCCGACCGAACTCCCCGACTCCTCGCAACTTTGCAAAACGGCCGGACAAAATTGCTACGCGAGCTTCGGCCCGCGCCGCACGACGAACGAGAACGCCGCCTCATACTTCGAGCGGTTGACTTCCGCCGGACATGGCTCGGTTTTGGAGCATTCCAACTTCAGCTTTCTTCTCTATGGCATAAGCCGGAGCGTCACCCACGAACTCGTACGGCACAGATCCGGACTCGGAGTCAGCCAAATTTCACAACGGTACGTTTCCGGCTCCGTCCTCCGATTCGTCGAGCGCCCGGAGTACCAAAATGATGAGGAGCTTCATCGGCTTTTCGAGGAGCGCGCCGACCGGGCCGCCGCCGAATACGATGCGATGGCCGAGACCCTCCTCGAAAAACAAGAGGGCGGCGCGGCGGCGCTCTCGGCGGACTATAAAACCGACGCGAGGAAGAAAGTCCAGCAAACCGCGCGTTCCCTCCTCCCGAACGAGACCGAGGCTCCGATGGTGTGGACGGGCAACGTGAGGGCTTTGCGCCACGTCATCGAGATGCGGGCCGACGCGCACGCCGAGTCGGAGATACGCGCCCTCGCGCTCCGGATATTTTTGTGCCTCCAAAAAGCCGACCCGATCCTCTTCGGAGACTACGAACTCAAAGAGCTCCCGGACGGGACGTTCATGGTGAACACGCCCCACAGGAAGGCATAGCATCGAAGGCGTCCTCGATCCCCAAACCGTCGGAGAGATACTCGCCCTCATAGAGAGGTACGGATACTTTTTCGTTCTCCTCGGGGCGATGCTCCAGAGTGTCGGGCTTCCCCTCCCCGCCCAAACCGTTCTCCTCACCGCCGGGGTCATGGCCGGGCAAGGAATACTCGACCCCTTTTTCGCGATGGCGTTCGGGGTGTCGGGCGCGATCCTCGGCAGCCAGGCCGGATACCTCATCGGACGAAAAGGCGGTCGCCCGTTCGTGCTTCGATGGGGGAAATACCCCGGCGCGACCGAAGAACGGCTCGACCGGGCGGAGGCGTTCTTCGGGAAGCACGGAAGGCGGGCGGTCTTCGTCGCCCGCTTCGTCCCCGTCCTCAAAACCTTCGGATACCTCGCCGCCGGGGTCATAAAAATGCCGCATGCGGTCTTCTTCCGATACGATCTCCTCGGGACGACGCTGTGGGCCGCCGTCTCGATACTCGCCGGATACCTCATCTCCGAAAGCGTCATGTCGCTCATCGAGTGAGAAAAGCCGGGAGCGGGGTGGCACTCGCTCCGCTCGCTTCGGGGGTCGGGAATGAGGAAAGCCCGGAGGACGCTTCGCTCCGTGGAGTGGGAAAGCTCGGTGGCGACGACCCTCTCACGGAACCATACTCCACCCCCGGTGCGAGTCCCCTCCGCCCGGAAGGAGAAAGCCCTTCGAAAAAGCCGAGCCACGCGAACCACACGAAGGGAGCCGGAGGCGAACCGAACTCCCGACTCCCGCGCTTTCCGTATATGATTCACGCCATAAACCTTATGAAAGGGGCGGAGATGGCGAAGACTTTCGAGGAGATGGTGGCCGAGGCGAGGCGGGCCGCCGATCAGAGAAGCGTAGAAGAAGTGCGCGAGGCGATGAAGTCCGGGGAGCAAATAACGATCCTCGACGTCCGAGAGCCAGCCGAATGGGAGGACGCCCACATCACCGAGGCGAAGCTCATCCCGCGCGGCCTCCTCGAATACATGGCCGCCGACGAGCTCCCGGATAAGGAAGCCCTCATCGTCGTCCACTGCGCGACCGGGGGCCGGAGCGCGCTCGCCGCCAAAACCCTCAAAGAGATGGGGTACGAGAACGCCGCGAACATGGACGGCGGCATCACCGCCTGGCGGGAGCGTGGCTACGAAGTCGAGTGAACGGCCGATTCGCGGCTCCCGATTTGCGGCTCCCGATTCGCGGCTCCCGATTCGCGGCTCCCGATTCGCGCGAAACGAGGCGCTTCGCCACCCGCCCCCGAAAACCGGAGCCATTCCCCCGGAACCCGTATGAGCCATGAGACGCCTCCTCCGGGGCGGAGGTTCTTATAATTGCCTTCGAGCTATGTTTGACCTTCGATCCGATGGATCGCCGCGGATCCCGCCCGCCGCTCCGGGCCGACCCGCCCGGAAACGCGGGCTTCCCGCCCCACAACTCAGTCGCGCCCGCATGCGGACGAGATGCTCGCGCCCCCGGAGAAAGGCCGTCTCCCCCCCGAATTCGGCTTCGGGACACTCGAACTCCCGGCATTCGCCCCATGACGCGCCCACTCTCCGCCGTACTTTCGGCGTTCGCCTTCTTCGGGACTTTTTGGGGCGTGTTCGCCGTGCTTCTCGCAGATTTGACTCGCGCACTCGACCTCTCTCCGGGGCCGCTCGGGGTGGCTCTTTTCGTTGGCGCGCTCGCCTCGATCCTTTCGATGGCCGCCTTCGGATGGACTTCGGACATCCTCGGGAGACGACTTTTCATCGTCCTCTCGGCGGCGGTGTTCGGAATGGGCATCGTCGGCCTCGCGCTCGCCGGAAACTATGGCATGCTCATCGCCGCGCTCGTGGTTTTGTATGCCTCGTCCGGGCTTTTCGATGTCGGGATAAACGCCGCCGCGGTGGACGTCGAGCGGGTTTCGGGGCGGAGGGTCATGGCTTATTTCCACGCCTCTTTCAGCGCGGGCGGCTTCCTCGGAGCCGTCTCCGCCGGAATTTTATTGTCCGCCGGACTGCGGTATGAGTTCGTATATCTCATCGTCCTCGTCCCACTCGCCGCCATAATGGCCGCCCTCGTCACGACGAATTTTCCATCCTCCGGTGAAAGTTCGGAGAGTTCGGCGTCTCCGGCGTCTCTGAGCGGACGATACGCGCTCTTCGCGAACGGCCCGCTCCTTCTCGTCGCGGCCATCGCCACGCTCGGGCTTCTCTCCGAGGGCGAGATGGAGCATTGGTCGGGGATATACCTTCGGGAGACGCTCGGCCTCTCCGCCCTCGTCGGCGGCTCCGGCGTCGCCGTGTTCTTCGGAGCGATGGCCGTCGGACGACTCGGCGCGGCATGGGCCATAGAAAAGTTCGGGAACCGGGCGACACTCCTCGTCGCGGGTTCGCTCACCGCCTTCGGAATGACGACCTCGCTCGCCACGACCGAGCCTTTCCTCGTCGTCGCGGGATTCCTCTTCGTCGGCCTCGCGCTCTCCGCCGTCGTTCCCATCGCTTTCTCGATGGCCGGGGACCTCGCCCCCGAAAAAGCCGGAGCCGCCGTCTCCGTCGTCACGACGCTCGGATACGGCGGGTTTTTGATGGGTCCCGTCTTCGTCGGCGGGCTGGCGGAGGTTTTCGGGCTGCGGCTCGCGCTCGCGACGATCTCGGTCGCGGGGGTGGCGATCTTCATTCTGTCGCTGAGGCTGAGGAAGGTTTGAGAGATTCGGAGGAGGAATCCCGAACAAACGACGGGTCGCTCGTACGGAACCTTCGCCCGGATTCCGTATCACTCCGAGAGACGTATGTTCAAACATCCGACAAAGTTCGGTGAGATTCCGATCTCGTCCTCCGAAACATCGCTCGTCATTCCCCGCTTATCGAGAAAGCTCCGCGCCCGCTCCAATGAAGCGACTTCGAGGACGAGCGAAAGAAGCTCGTTCCTCTCGTGCGCCACGATTCGGATTCCCGGCCCTGTCCGTCCGGTCGCCATAGTCCGGCTCCGATCTCTTCTTGCGGAGACAGCCGGAAAGAAGGTCGGCGAGCGGCCTCGGATCTCCGTCCCGGATCATTATATGATCCACACGGCGGACGATGGGGCGAGCCATGACCGTTCTTTATTCCCCCCGGACCGCCCGCGCGAGCTTCTCGTCCGCCGCTTCGATCTCCTCGTCCTCGATCCTCGCAAACAGCGGCTTCGCCCCGGATGTTCCATACGAATCCGGGAGGTCGAGGTCGGTGATGCGCTCCATCGGGCCGTCGAAGAAGGTTCGCAGTCTTTCCATCGCATCCGGCACGTATGGCGAGGCGTGGTATGCGATGGAGCCGAGCATGGCGCAGCAAACGTACAAGTTCGCGCCCGTGAGTTCCATGTCTTCTTTTCGCGTCTTCCACGGCGCCGAGGCGTCGAAGAAACGGTTCGCGCTCCGCCCCATCGCGAGGAGCTCCGAAAGCGCTTCGCGGGGTCGTTCGTCGAGCATGCGGGATTCGTACCGGGCTTCGATCTCCTTGAAATCCGAGAACGCCGCGAGCGCGCCGTCCGGCAAATTCTCCGGCCTTTTCAACTCGCCGTCGAAGTATTTCCCGACGAACGAGAGAACCCGGTTCACGTAGTTTCCGAGGTTCCCGATGAGTTCGGAGTTCACCCGGCCCTGGAAATCCCGCCACGAGAAATTCACGTCCGCCGTCTCCGGCAACGTCGAGGCAAGATAGAAACGGAGCGGGTCGGCAGGGAATTTGTCGAGGGCTTCGTGGAGCCACACGGCCAAATTCCGGCTCGTTGACATTTGCATGGCGCGGCGTTCGCCTTCCACGGGAACCTCGAGGTTCATGAATTCGTTGGCGGGGACGTCGTATGGGAGGGCGTATGGTTCTTCGCCGCCCTCGGCGACGCCCATGAGTTGGGCGGGCCACATTGTTGTGTGGAAGACTGTGTTGTCTTTGCCGATGAAGTGGATCATCTTCGTGTCCGGCTCCTGCCAATACTCTCGCCACTTGTCTGGCTCGCCGATCCTCTCGGCCCACTCCATCGTCGAAGATATATAGCCGATGTGGGCATCGAACCACACATAAAAACGCTTGTCCTCGAAGCTGGGTTCGGGGACGGGAACACCCCACGATATATCGCGTGTGATCGGGCGTTTCTCCAGCCCGGCGTTTATGAAGCCGAGGATGAAATTCTTGACGGATGTGCGCCAATGCTCCTGCCCGGAGATGTACTCCGTCAGCCGTTCGGAGAACTTCGGGAGGTCGAAATAAAGGTGCGTCGTCTCCCGCACCTCGACCGGGCCGCCCGTTATTTTCGAGTGCGGCTCGATGAGTTCATACGCCTCATACCAGCTTCCGCAATTATCACATTGGTCGCCGCGAGCCTCTTTGTACCCGCACACCGGACACGTCCCCTCGACGTATCTGTCCGGCAGGAACCTTCCCTCGGTCGCGCTGTACATTTGCTTCGACTCGGCCTCGGAGATGTATCCTCCGGACTTCAGTTTTTCGTAAAAGTGGCGGGTGTTTTCGGCGTGAATTTCGGTGGAGGTGTGCGAGAAGTTGTCGAAGGAGATGCCGAAGCGGTCGAAGGTCTCTTTCATGTGCGCCCACCAGAAATCCACGACCTCCTTCGGGCTTTTCCCCTCGCGCTCGGCGGTGAGTGTGATCGGGACCCCGTGGTCGTCGGTGCCGCAAACGTACACGACATCCTCGCCGCGCATTCGGAGATAGCGCACAAAAATGTCGGCGGGCAAATACGCGCCGGAAATCTGCCCGACGTGAAGCGGCCCGTTGGCGTACGGCAACGCGGAAGTTACAAGGTAACGCTGTGTGTTCTCGCTCATGGGCGAAAGAATAGCATTTCGGGGAACGTTTCAGGCATCGGGTTTCGGGCTTCAGCAAACCGTGGAAGGAGATGCCTCGTCTCGGATACGAAACTGCCCGGAAGCTCCGCTTTCCACGGGGCGTTTTCGCCGTCGGAGCCGAATCTCGCCGAAGCTCTCCGAAACCCATACGCCTGACACCCGAAACTTGAAAAGCTAATATTCCTCCCCGATGAAATCCGAAAGCCCATTCAAAGTCACTTTCCGAAAACTCCACCCGAAAGCCTCCGCCCCCTCGAAAGCCCACAAGGGCGACGCTGGATACGACCTTCGATCCATCGAAGAAGTCGAGCTTCCACCGGGAGGACGCGCATTGGTGAAAACCGGAATCTCCATCGCCATCCCGGACGGATGGGCCGGGTTCGTTCTTCCGCGAAGCGGCCTTTCCATGAAGCACGGCGTCTCCCTCGTGAACACGCCCGGCCTCATTGACTCGGGGTATCGCGGCGAAATCATGGTTCCGCTCATAAACCACGACCGCGACGAGGCGTTCATCGTCGAAGTGGGGATGAGGATCGCGCAAATCGTCTTCGTCCGGGTTGGAGATGCGGTTTTCATCGAGTCGGAATCGCTCGATGAAAGCTCCGACGGTCGGGGCGAGGGCGGATTCGGCTCGTCGGGGAGGTGAAAGTTTTTTGACGTTCATGCTCCGGCGACCATCGGACGCGCGGCTCCGCTCGTTTTTGCAGACGCGAAAGGATGCGCCGTTCACATACGATGATGTGGGCGCGTCGAAGGCGGGCGCGCCGGGTGGGTACGTCGCCGACCACAATCGTGCGAAGCTCGGCGAGGGCGGGGAGGCGTTCGAGCGAGCCGTCGAAGCCCTCCGATGGTGGAGGATGTTCGACCTCGGGTGGGTGGATATATTTCCGCCCGAGGTGCCCATCGAGGTCGGGACGGTGGTCTCCGTCGTCGCCCGCACCTTCGGATTGTGGTCGGTGAACCCGTGCTGCGTCGTGTATGTCGTCGAGGAGCCTCGCCGCTTCGGGTTCGCGTACGGGACGCTCCCCGGACACGCGGCCCGCGGCGAGGAGCGCTTCACCGTCGAGTGGCGCGAGGACGGCTCCGTGCATTATGAGATCCTCGCCTTCTCTCGCCCCGGCCCGGTTATGAAGCTCGGATATCCTTTCGCCCGAAGGTTCCAGCGACGCTTCGCGCAGGACTCGCTCCGAGCCATGGCCGACTCCGTTTCTTGCGTTTCTTGCTAAACTGCCCCTCGTTTTGAACGCCACCACCCACGCCGTATTCGGAGTCGCCGCCTTCGCGGGGGCTTCCCTGTTCGTCGGGGTCGAGCCTCCGGTGTGGACGTATCCGGCGGCGGTCGTGGCGGCGTGGCTCCCGGACGCGGACAATCCCCGAAGCCGACTCGGGAACGGGCTGAGCAAAATGAAGAATCCGCTTCTCAACGCCATCACACGCCCGATAAGCTGGCTTCTTCAAACTGCGTCCTTCATACTCGTCCGCGCCGTCGGACACCGGACTTTGACGCATTCGTTGCTCGGGCTGTTTTTGTTCGCGCTCCCGATCTATTTTTTCCTCGGGGCGTTTCCGGCTTTGCAAATCGCGCTTATGTCCGGGGCGGCTTCGCACATCGTCGCCGACGCTTTGAATACTCGCGGGGTTCCGCTTTTATGGCCGCTCGGGCCGACGTTCCGGATCATTCCGGGCGGTTTCAAATCCGGCGGAGTCATCGAACTCGCCGTCGCCATATGCGTGATGGCCGCCGCCGGGTATGCGATTTATTTACTCCATCCCCTCGTTCGGACGACCATCGGACTCGTCCAGCCAATTTAACGCCTCCCGGCTCGCGGGATGGACGGTCTTCCCGCGCATCTCACCGAACGCGATGGCCGTTCGTAAAGCCTCGGTGGTCGCCGCACGGAGGTCGTTTTCCGCCATCTCGCGTATTTTCTCCACGCTCGGATAATCCCGTTCCGGCTCTATCTTGTCCGCGAGATAAAGTGCGAGGGAAATGTCGCCCATCTCGGCCCGTCCGACGGTATGCTCCCGCACCGCATCGAGGATTTCCCCGTCCTCGACGCCGAGTTCGCGCCGGGAGAGTTCCGCGGCGACGGGGCCGTGGAGGAGCTTCGGATTCTCGCGCTCGAAATCTCCGTATGGGATGTTCCATTCCTCGGCGACTCGCAAGTATTTATCCTTCTTCATCTCCCTCGCGGCGTCGTGTATGAGGGCGGCGAGGCGGGTTCGTTCGGGGTCGAGGTTATGAGTTTTCGCCAAATGCTCCGCCGTGTCGGCGACACGGATTGTGTGGGCGTATCGTCGCTCGGAGAGGCGGCTCTTCGCGAGTTCGTCGGCGGCGGTGAGGAGTTCGGCTATGCTCCGGTTTCCCATTCGGGTGATTGTAGAATAGAGCCATGACAAACGAAAATAAGAACATAGAGCGGGCGGAGATATTAACCATCGGGTCGGAGATCCTCCTCGGAGAACTCGTGGACACGAACACGGCTTGGATCTCCACAAACCTAGCCAAACTCGGCGTCGGCATATACCGCCACACCACAGTCGGAGACAATAAAGAGCGCGTCGTGGCGGCGATGAAAGACGCCGCCTCCCGGGCCGACCTCGTCATAACGACGGGCGGCCTCGGCCCGACGTCCGACGACATCACGAACGAATGCCTCGCAATCCTCGCCGACCTCCCGATGGTCGAATACGCGGAGGCACGCGCCCATGTGGACGAAATGTTCCGCCGCTTCGGACGAACTCCCACCCCATCGAACTATTCGCAAGCCCTCTTCCCCGAGGGAACGAAGCTCATCCCGAACCCCCTCGGAACCGCCCCCGGCGCGCTCCTCGACGTGGACGGCACTCTCTTCGCCACCCTTCCCGGAGTCCCCGCCGAAATGAAAGGCATGTTCGAGGAGACATTGGCGCCGCTCATAAAAGAGCGAACCGACGGCTCCATAATCTCCCGGACATTGTGGTTCGCGGGCATCGGGGAGTCGGCCATCGCCGAGCGCGTCCAGGATTTCCTCGACGCCTCCGACCCGACGGTCGCCCCGCTCGCCGGAGCGGGAAAAGTCCGCCTCCGCATAACAACCCGAGCCGCCACCCCCGAAGAGGCCGAGAAGAAAATAGCCCCGGTCGCCGAGGAAATACTCGACCGCCTCGGCGAATACCATTTCGGCGTGGACGACGAGACTTTGGAGAGCGCGGTCGCCCGCATCCTCACCGAGCAAAAAGCGACCGTCGCCCTCGCCGAAAGTTGCACGGGGGGGCTTCTCGCGAAGCGGCTCACCGACCTCCCCGGCTCCTCGGCGTATTTCAGGGAGGGACTCGTCACGTATTCGGACGAGGCGAAAGAACGTCTCCTCGGAGTTCCGACGGAGATGGTCGAGGAACATGGGGCTGTCTCCGAACCCGTGGCGAAGAAGATGGCCGATGGCGTCCGCCGCCTCGCCGGAGCGGATTACGGACTCTCCGTCACCGGGGTCGCCGGGCCGGACGGTGGGACGGAGGAGAAGTTCGTCGGGCTTGTGTGGGTCGGGATATCCGACGGGAATGGGGTCGAAGGAAAGAGGCTCGATCTCTCGGCGTGGGCGAAGTCTCGAAGCTCGATACGGGAGCGGAGTGCGAATGCGGCGTTCGACATACTTCGTCAAAAGCTCGACGGAAGCAAAGAATTCTAAAAAATTATAAATCTCCCTTGTCGGATATGGGGGAAGGGTAGTAAACTTCCAGCATTGTTGAAGGCACGGAGAGGAGGTGATCCAGATCGACACACCGAGTAATAGTTGTGGGTATCTTCTGGAAGAGGTGGCTCTAACCTAGACTGCCAAAATCCCGGGATTCTGGGTTACATTCCATCCGCCTCTCCGTAGTAGTTGACGGCGGACGTGCTTGAAGACCAGATACCCACAAAACTCGCAAGGGTACGACCCTCCCGGTGCTTATCTAGCCGGGAGGGTACTTTTTTGCTCCGCTTTACCGAAGCCTTTCAAATCTCGAATATCCCGAGTCCACTCAATATTATGACGATGGCGGCGAAGGAATTGAACGTCGCGTGGGCGACGATGGGCGGAATGAGGCTTCCGGTCTTTTCGAACAGCCAGCAAAGCGCGACGGCGAGGACGACGAGCGCGGGGAGTATGACAGGCTCGAAATGGAGCAGCGCGAAGAACACCGACGATAAAAGCGTGGCGAGAATGAACCACATCCGCCGCACGGTTTTTAGCGGCGGGCCGGAGATGCCGAGGCGCGACGAGAACGCTTTTCCTATGGCGTGGAGTCCGTTGAAAATCGCTCCCCGGAACACGAGTTCCTCGACTGCCGAACCGAAGATCACAACGACACCGAGTATGGCGACGGTCGCCACGACGGGGCTCCCCGCGACCCACTCCTCCAAGTTTTGCATGAATGGTTGCTGGACGGTGCTTTCGGTCGAATAGCCGAGGCTTTCGAGGACGAGAGCCGTCGCCGGGTTGAGAGCCATGCTCAAAACGAGCGAGCCGAGTCCGACGAGAAACCCGAGTCCGAACCCCCCGAAAACCCCCATCCTCGGCCTCCGGAACCCGAGCGCGGAGAGCGAATAGCTCGCCGGACGGCCCACACTCCGGAGGACGAAAACTCCCGCCCAGAAAAAACCGACCGTCGCCAGAAAAAGCGTGGCGTTGAAAGTCGCCACCGAAAGTATCGCCTCCCGAGCCTCGCTAATTCCGGCCACCGCCAAGGTATATGTTCGACGGGGAGTTTCCGACAATACTCTCCCGGATCCAAACCGGCCGGAAGTCCATGTTTTCCATGTCGGCGGCTGCGACCCATTCGACACCGATCAAAGTCGGAGCCTCGCCCTCGGGAACTTCCGGGTCGCTCCCGAGGACGGCTTTTTGTCCGTCGGGGATTTCCATTTCCACGGTGATGTCCACGGTGTGGCGGCCTTCTTCCATGAACTCGCTGACGTGGAGGATTTTCGTGAACTCCGCTTCGAGGTTCGCCTCTTCGAGGAGTTCGCGCTCGGCGCATTCGGGGATGGTCTCGCCCGGCTCGAGCCTCCCTCCGGGCAATACCCAGTACGGTTCCGCCCCCGGTTTCTCGTGCCGGACGAGGAGGATGGAGCCGCGCCGTCGAAGCACGGCTCCGACTCGTATTCCAAAGTCCATTCCGTCGTTGTCGCGTTTCTTCGGCATGCGGGTGAGTATAGCCCGGTGGGAAATTCCGTCGCGTGAGGCACTCCGCGTGAGGCACCCCTCTTTTCTACCAGCGAGGATTCGATTCGAGGAGGCTCGCCATCTCCCTCGCCCGGACGGGGCGCGACATGTGGAAACCTTGCGCCACCTCGCATCCCATCCCCCGAAGAAGGTCGAATTGCTCCCTCGTCTCGACCCCTTCGGCGGTCACGCTCATCCCGAGGGTGCGCGCGAGGCCGCGGCCTTCATTGTCCGGGAGTGGGGAAGGCGAAACCGCGGACGGCGCATTGGAAAACAATGGTTCGATTCGCGGTCTTTCGGCGGTATTTCCGACTTCCGGCTCCGACAGCGATTGAGCCGCCCATTCGGACTCCGTGGCGTCTCCCGGCTCGCGGTTTTCACTCCCCGCGAGTCCCGACTTGGCTCCCGACCCACACGTATCCGTCCGACCACACCTCGCGCTTCCATATCGGGACGATCTCTTTTATCCGCTCGATGGCGTACCGGCTCGCCTCGAACGCCGGGCCGCGCCTCGGAGACGCGACGACTATCGCCACGCTCGCCTCGCCGGGCGCGACCTTCCCGAGGCGGTGCGTTATGGCGACGTGCCGAACGTCCCACTTCTCCCGGATCTCCGCCCCGATCTCGGACAATTTCCCATCGGCCATCGGACGATACGCCTCGTATTCGAGATATTCGACCGATGCCCCGTCCGACTCGTCCACCCTCGTCGTCCCGACGAAGGTGTTTATCGCGCCCGAGTCCGGCCTTTGCGCGGCGGAGATCATGGCCTCGACGTCTATTTTTTCCTCGACTATGGAGAACGTGTCGGAGATGATCGAACCCGAATCGCTCATTTCACGCCGTCCTTTTCTTCGTCTTCGGAACCCGCCCCCGATGGAAGCTCGCGCCCATATTCCACGTCATTCGGAATCCGGGCGAACGACCCCGTCGCGCGTTTCGAGGACGATATTCGTCCCTCCCGACCTCCGAGAGCGAGCGAAGCGAAACGCGAAACTTTGCGACCTCCCGACTCCCATATCATCCTCCCGAAACCGATGGGAGGGACGGGGCTTCGCCGCCGGAGGAGTGATGTTTCGTTTTTCGCCTCTACCCCTTCCGGGAGCGGGGCGAGCCGGGCGAAGCTGTGAACCGGACTTCGCATCATCCCCCCGAAACCGGCGGGAGGAACGCGACTTCGTCGCCCGGCGAGACTTTCGCGTTCCTTTCCGCGTACTCGCCGTTTATGCCGAAGGCGAGGGTGCCGTGCATGGGGGAGAGGCGCGGGTATTCGCGGATCGCCGCCTCCCAAAGCTCATCGAGGGAGGAATCGTCTCCGACGTTCACCTCGATCTCCCGCTCCCCGGCGAGATCCGCCGCCGCTCCGAAGAGAAGCACTTTGACGCTCTTTCCGCTCATGTTTCCGGCTCCGCCACATATCCGTCTCCGACGACGACCCGGAGCGCGCCCGGAATGACCTCGAACTCGACAGGCTCGTCCCCGACAAGCTCCCCGTCGGCGTTGAATGAGAGGCCGCCGGGCGATGTCTCGACGTGTATTTTCTTCGCCCTCGCGTGGAAAACGCCCTCATTGTCGAGATAGTCCGAAGACGAGGCGAGCATCGAAGGGGCGAGGGAGAGTATTTCCGCGAGGCCCGCGTCCTCGACGACGACGAGATCGAGGAGTCCGTCCTCGGGGTTCGCCCTCGGCGCGGCGGGCCATCCCCCACCGACGTACCGACAGTTCCCGACGGCGACGTTCATGGCTTTCATCCGATGCTCTTCTCGCCCATCGAGGGTGAATTTCACTTCGGGAGCGTCGAAGTCCCGGGCCGCTTCGAGGGATGCCCTCGCGTATGCGAGCTTTCCCCACCGGCTTTTCATGTCCTCGTCGGCGACGTCGGCGGTCTCGGCCCCGAAACCGCCCGTCGCGGCGTTTATGAAGAACATTTCCCCGACGCCCTCGGAGGTCACTCTCGCCGCGTCGAGCGTCCTCACCCGGTTCCGGCGGATGGCGTCCTCGGCCTCGTCGGGGTCCTCGGGGATGGCGAGGGTCGCCGCGAGGTCGTTTCCCGTCCCGGTCGGGAGGATCGCCAGCGTGACGCCGTCCGGAAATCCCGCTTTCCCGAGTCCGTTTATGGCTTCGTTCACGGTGCCGTCGCCGCCGATGACGATGAGGAGGCCGTCCGTCCACTGGCGGGCGGCGGCCTCGGTGTCGCCGGGTTTCTCGGTGGCGACCCACTCGATGTCGAACTCGCCGAGTTCTTTCTTCACATCGTCGGGCTCATAGTCGCCGCCGCCGGAGGCCGGATTGCATATGACCCGCGCCTTTGTCTTTTGCGTCTTCGAGCTTTCCAAAGTCTTCCCTCTTCTCGCTTTCACGCCGATTGTCCGTGTATTCCCGAAAGAGGGTGTGAATATATCAGCGAGGGTCGCTTCGCTCCGGTTATTGGTTTTTGGTTATTGGCAAATGCCAATGGCGGTGGGCGGAGCGGGCTACGAGGCTCGCTCGTGGATGGGCGCTTCGCCGTCGTCCATGACGTCCATTCGTGAGAGCTTCGCCGTCGGGAGCCATATTTCGCGCCCGCCCGCCTCCATCATGACCGCCGCGTTCTTCCCGTCGGAGGAGACGTACCGGACTTCCCCGGCTCCGAACGCCGTCATCACCCACTCGCCGATGGATATTTCGTCGAGGAACGCTTCGCGGAGCGCGGCGACGTACGCGAGGGTGAGCGAGGTGTCCATGTTCGCCCCCTCGTCGCGGCGGTCGGCGACGAGGATGCCCGCGATGCGATACAAATTCGCCCGCGAAACCTGCGAGATGAGGCACGCCCGGATCGCCCGCCCGACCGCTCGCCGCTCGAACTCGGAATACTCCTCGCCGCTTCGCTCCAGAATTCCGATCACCCTCGGAAACGCCCGCCGGAACGCCTCCTCGACCGTGAGGCCGTTTATGCCGCGCGCATAAACGTGCGGGTCGAGACGGTCTTCTTCGCGCCGCCGAGGTACGCTCAGCCAATCCTGCCGGATTCCGCCTTCTTTTCTTCCGTCCTCGGATCTTCCGTTTTCGATATTCTCAGCCATGTTCTCCCTCGCTTCGTCCATGCCATAATTATACTGTAATTCACTGAAAATAGTGAAATAATGTATGCGGTAGACTGTGGTTTGGCTGACGGAGCTTGCGACGGAGGTTGGTATGGAGGCTGGCATGGATTCGAAGGGGTTTCTCGAAAAGTTGAAGCGGGAGGTCATCGGGCATCCCACGTTGACGCATCCGTTTTTGGAGAGGTTCGCGGAGGGGGATGCCGGCGAAGAGGGCATCCGTACTTTCGCCATCCAATATTATCGGCACGTCCGGGTGAGTCGTTTGTATTTGGCGTCGCTCATATCGGGGTGTCGGGACGATGAATCGCTCCAGCTCGCGCTCGCGGAGATACTGCTCGACGAGTACGGTGGTTTGAATCCCGAGGAGACGCATCCCGCGTTGTATCGGCGGTTTATGGATGCGCTCGGGGTTTCGGAGGAGGAATGGCGGGAGCCTCGGACGTTGCCGGAGATCGAGGCGTATATCTCCGTGCATTACGAATTGTGCCGGAACCCGGACATCCGGCTCGGGCTGGGGGCGATGGGGCCGGCGAGCGAGTGGCCGGTGCCGCCGATATACGCGAAGCTCTCGGCGGGACTTCGGAAGGCCGCCGGGCTTTCGGACAAAGAACTCGAGATCTTCATAAGCCACGTGACTATGGACGTGGAGCACGCCCGCATCATGATGGACGCCACCGAGCCGTATGTCCGCGACGAGGCGGGGCAAAGGATCGTGCGCGAGGGCGCGATGCGTTCCCTCGACGTTCGCGGCATCATGCTCGACGGGCTTTATCAGGCGGTGTACCGGGAGCCGTCGCCGTTTCGCCCGGACGTGTCGCTGCGGGTGGTGGGGGAGCCTTCGTAAAAGGCGGAAGCGTGGGGGCATCGCTTCGGAGGACGGGAAAAGCGGGGGATCGAGACGCTCGCCGCCGAAGCCCCGTCCGAGTTCGTCGGGCGGGAAGGTGAAGGTGTCGAAAAAAAGAGAGTCGGGAAAACCCCGACCCCCCGTCTCCGACACTTCATACCGGGTTCGGGTGAATGGTTCGCATCTTTCGCCTTACGAGCGAGATCGCCGGGTACGGGATTCTTCACCCGGACTCGGTATCACTCGAAAAGTTCGATGTTTGCGCGATGTCCCGAGGAGCGGGCGAGCGGGCCGTCGGTGGTTATGAGGGGCGCGCCGAGGGTTTCGGCGAGGGCGATGTACGCCGCGTCGTAGGCGGCGACGTTCTCGCGTAGTTCCCATATGCGTTCGATAAACGGCGTGTGTGGATGGCGGGTGAGTTTCATGGTGGAAAGACGATACAACGCGATCTTCGATCGTTCCTCGGAGAGGAGGCCGCGCAAGTATTCGCGTCGAAGTGTATGGAGAACCTCGACCTCGAAGAGATGCGGCACGCGAACGCCGTCGTAGTCTTCGGCTTCGATCCTTGCCCGAATTCTGGCCGACGCGCCAATGTTGAGAAGCACGTCCACCGCCGCCGAGGCATCGAGGACGATCACGGCGTCTATCCGAGGTCGCGCGGATCGTCGGCGTCGCGGAAGCGCCGGATCGTCGCGGCGGACGGTTCATCAAGTTCGACCGGCTCGTCGCGGCTGACTTTATCAAGCCACTCTTTCATCGTCGGCTTCCCGGCGTTTTGCTTCTCTTCCGCCGTCCGTTCTTCCTCCGTCATCCGCTCCATCTCCGAAAGCAAATAGTCCGAGAGCGTCATCCCACTCTTCGCCGCCCGGACTTTCAAGGTTTTGTGCAATTCGTCCGGCACATTCCGTATTTGAATCGTCTTCGCCATGTCGAAATATTAGCGCACGCACGGAACATGCGAATCCGTTTCACAGCGCGGGTTTGGCGGCGCGGTGTATAAAAAGAGCATGCCCGAACTCCCCGAAGTCGAGACGATAAAGGAGGACATCCGCGAACTCGTCGTCGGGGCGAAGGTCGAGAGTGCGGAAGTCCTCGACCGGAGCCTCGTCGAGCATCCGAGTGTCGAGGATTTCGAGCGGCGCATCGAGGGCGCGGAGATAGTCGGCGCGAGTCGGCGGGCGAAGCATCTCGTCGTCGAACTCGACTCCGGCGATTCGGTGGTTTTCCAATTGAAGATCGGAGGCCAGTTTCTTCTCGTCCCTCCCGCCCGGGAGCCGAAGACGAACCTCATGCTCGTTCTTCGGCTCGCCGACGGTCGGAGTGTTTTCCTCCGGGACGAGACGGGATACACGCGGGCGCAAATTTATACGCCGGAGGAACTCGAAGAACGTTTCGCCGACCTCGGGCCGGAGCCGCTGACATCGGAGGAGTTCACGAGCGCGTATTTGAAAGAGAAGGTCGGCTCGCGGAGGGCGCAGATCAAGCCGCTCCTCCTCGATCAGAAAATCGTCTCCGGCATCGGCAATATTTATGTGGACGAACTCCTCTTCGACGCGAAAGTCCATCCCCGGCGGAAGGCGAACTCGCTTTCGGATGGCGAGTGGGAGGAAGTTTATTCGGCCATTTTGGAGAATCTGCGAGAAGGAATATTTCATCGCGGGACGACGTTCAGTTTGTATCGGGATCTCCTCGGTCGGAATGGGTCGCATCAAAACCATCTCAAAGTTTTTCTGCGCGAAGGTGAGGATTGTCCGCGTTGCGGGGTAAAGATAGCGAGAGAGAAGGTCGGAGGCCGGGCGACGTTCCTTTGTCCGGCGTGTCAGCGGGAGGATGGTTCGGCAGATAATGGGCAGTTAGAATTGATTTAATGGCGACAATGGACGTGGAAAGAAAAGAGGAGGGAAAGTGGCTGAACAATTCGATCTCGTAGTCATCGGCGGCGGGAACGGTGGATATATACCGGCGATCCGGGCGAGCCAGCTCGGGATGAGCGTCGCAATCATCGAGAAGCGCGAGGGGGGGCACCTCGGCGGGACGTGCCTGAACCTGGGGTGCATCCCGACGAAGGCGCTCCTCCAAACCGCGCACATGCTCCACGACGCCCGCAACGGCGAGGAGTTCGGCGTGAAGACCGGAGGCGTCGAGTTCGACTACCCGGCCGCGGCGAAGAGGCGCGAGAAAGTCGTCGGGCAACTCCGGCAAGGCGTTCAAGGTTTGATGAAGAAAAACAAAGTAACCGTATACAACGGCACGGGGAGCTTCGTCGAGCCGAAGAAGATAAAGGTCGAGCCGAACGACGGGTCGGAAACCGTGGAGCTTGAGGCGAAGAACGTCCTCATCTCGACGGGAAGCGCGGTGAGCACGTTGCCGGGCCTCGAGTTCGACGGGGACCGCGTCATCTCCTCGGACGACATCGTCACCGAGAACGACGAGTATCCGGAGTCGGTCATCATCCTCGGGAGCGGGGCCGTCGGGGTCGAGTTCGCGAGCATGTACGACGACTTCGGGACGGACGTGACGGTCGTCGAGCTTCTCGACCGGATCGTCCCGAGCGAAGACCCGGAGATCTCCGCCGAACTCGCCAAAGCCTTCGACAAACGCGGCATACGCTGCCTCACCGGGGTGAAGGCCGACCCCGACACCCTCGAAAAGACCGACTCGGGCGTGAAGATAAAAGTCTCCGACGCCGGGGGCGGCGAGAAGGAAGAAGCCGAGGGCGAAGGCGGAAGCTATGGCGGCGAGGACATCCCCGCTGGCGAAGCCGATGGCGACGGCGAGACCCTCGAAGCCGAGACGCTCCTCGTGGCCGTCGGGCGGAAGACCGTCACCGAGGATTTGAACCTCGACGTCACGAACGTCGAACTCACCGAAAAGGGCGTCATCGAGGTGGACGAGTTTTATCGGACGGGCGAGGACGGCGTGTACGCCGCCGGGGACGTCGTCGGCGGATACTGGCTGGCGCACGCCGCCGGGCATGAGGGCATCGTCGCCGTCGAGCACATGGCCGGGGAGGAGCCGATGCCCCTCGATCAAAACCTCGTCCCTCGCGTTACGTTCTGCCGCCCCGAGGTCGCCTCGTTCGGCCTCACACAAGAACAGGCCGAGGACGAGGGATATGAAGTCCGGGTCGGCAAATTCCCCTTCCGGGCCATTGGGAAGGCTCTCATCGAGGGCGAGCCGGACGGTTTCGTGAAGGTCGTCGCGGACGAGGAGACGGATCTCATACTCGGGATGCACGCCATCGGGCCGAAGGTCACGGACCTCATCGCCGAGGGGGTGTTCGCGAAGATGGTCGAGGGTACGCCGGAGGAGATCGGGATGACCGTCCACGCGCATCCCTCGCTCGCCGAGGTCATGGCCGAGGCTGCGATGGCGACCGACGGACACGCGATTCATTTTTAAGCCAGTCAGCCGTCGGCTATCAGCCGTCAGCTTTTCGCCGCGCCTCTTTTGGAAGGGGCGCGGTTTTTCGGGAGGGCTTGAAAAGGGAGGGCGCATGATGTCGGATCGAGTGCGGATGTATCACGCGACGGGACTTCTTCTTTGCGCGGTCCTCGCGCTCACCGGGATCCTCGCTTTCGCATCCGGCGTCGAAGCCGTGTGGCTCGCCGTTCCGGGACTCGGGAGCGCGCTCGTTTTATGGGCGACCGGAGCCATCCTCGCCGCGTCGGGATTGTCGGGGATCCGCCGCTCCCGCACGGAGACGAAATAGCGAACGAAGCCCCGAAAAGCTCGGAGACTTTCGATCCCACCCGCGACGGTTTCGGCTTCAAAAATCCACTCGGGATGGCTCCGAAAAGAGATCCGAACGGCGGAAAAACTTTCCTCCGCCGCCTCGACCCCTTTTTATACGGAAACGGTCTTTGCCTCGGAATGGCCGCCGCCGCACTCCTCGGATTCTCGAAAAACCCGAACGCGGAAGGCGCGAACGCGGAAGGCGCGAACGCGGGACGACTTTCGGAGCTTCCGCTCTCCCCCGAGATTCTCGATGAACTCTTCGTTCTCCATGCCCGCCAGTTTCGTCCGAAGGCCATACTCGCGGTCGTCCTCGACTGGTTGAAAAACGGCGGTGGGAAGCCGGACGGGGTTCCACGTCGGATTCGGCTCCCGGAGGGCGGCGACCCGCATGGCGACCCGCACATACTTTGCTTCGGCCCGAGGATGAATCGGGGCTTCTTCCGGTGCATGCGGCACGCTCACGCCGTCGTTCCGTACCGAATCGAAAATGCGCCGGACGAGTCTCGTGTTTTCGTATATGACCCGAATTATCCGAAGAGCCGGAGCCGATATGTTTCCTTCGGGCGGGATGGGGGGTTCCGGTATGGTGGGTTTTCATCGGAGGGTGGGTGGGGGATCACTTTGCTTCCGCTCTCCGCGATTTCCCCGATTGGAGGGCGGCCCATATGAGCGGAATTTGGAGCGGAACCCTCACCCACGCCACGATGCTTTGCCACGAGGATGCACCATATTCGCCCGACATATCGGCGGCCATTTGTATGTTCGCCGGAAGGATGGCGACGAGAAGAACGACGCTCGCCGCCGCGGCCCATCGTCTCCGAGCGAAGAGTCCGGCGGCGCATACGAGTTCCGCCGCGCCGCTCGCATAGACGAGCGTCTCCGGCACGGGGAGGAAGCGTGGGACGATCCCGGCGAACGTCTCGGGCCGGACGAAGTGAAGCACGCCGCTCGTCGCGAATATGGCGGCGAGCGCGTTCGGAGCGAGCTTTCGTATCGTATTCATAATCTCCATCATATGATACGCAGTCCGGTCGAGAGTTCCGGTCTTCGGGATTCGGGCGGACGAAAGCCGCGAATCGAAGAAAAGCTGCGAGTCGCGTTCCTCGATTCGCGCCGCCAAAGGTGCGCGGAGGCGACTGGCCGGGCGCCGTATGACCTCCTTCTCTTCGCGGCGATGTTTGCGGGAATTGCCTTCCGCCGCGCCGACGAGGCGAAAAGCTGACGAGCGCGAAGCGAATGCGAAGCAAAGCGCGTGCTCGGCGAAGCCGCCAGTCGAAGCCGCTCGTTGTGATTCCGCGAACGACCGTGTTTTGTGGTTGGGTTAATATACGGTCGTTGGCGAAGGCTCACGGGAACGGAGCGACAAGCGTGGCTCGGAAAAAGATAAACATAAACGTCCTCGAGAACGGGGCGAAGACCTTCGAGGTTCGGCATTCGTGGGAGGGGAGCAAAGTCCCCCCGCCGCCGGACGGAACCCCGACGGAATATCTCCCGTTCAAGCAAGAGCGCGGCAAGCACGGTCGCCCCGACTGGCTGAAGGCGAAGGTTCCGGACGGCGAGACGTACCGGGAGATAAAGGACACGATGCGCGGCCTCGGCCTCCACACCGTGTGCGAGGAGGCGCGGTGTCCGAACATCGGCGAATGCTGGAACAACCGGACCGCGACGTTCATGATCCTCGGCAACGTATGCACCCGGAGTTGTGGATTTTGCGCCGTCCTCACAGGCAAACCAACGGAACTCGACCTCGACGAGCCGCGCCGCGTCGCCGACGCCGCGAAGCAAATGGGACTCAAGCACGCCGTCATAACGAGCGTGAACCGCGACGAACTGAAAGACGGCGGCGCTTCCATCTTCGCCGAGACGATACAGGCGATACGCGAAGAAATTCCCGGTTGCGCCGTGGAGGTTCTCACACCGGATTTCAAGGGCGGCCGGGATGCGATCCAAACCGTCATCGCCGCCCGCCCGGATACTTTCAACCACAACATCGAGACGGTTCCGCGGCTTTATCCGGCGGTTCGTCCGCAGGCGAGGTATCGGCGTTCGCTCGAAGTCCTCAAATATGCGAAGTCCATAAACCCGGACGGACTCACGAAGAGCGGTTTCATGCTCGGCCTCGGCGAGGTCGAAGAAGAGGTCATCGAGACGATGCGCGACCTCCGCGAGCATGACGTGGATATTTTGACCATCGGGCAGTATCTCCGTCCGTCGGAGAATCATTTGCCGATGGTTCGGTATGCGAAGCCCGCCGAGTTCGCCGAGTATCGGAAGCGCGGCGTCGAGATGGGGTTCTCGCACGTCGAGAGCGGGCCTCTCGTCCGGAGTTCGTACCATGCCCACGAGCAAACCGACGGCGCGCGCGCCCACGCGACGGCGTCGTCCGCGAGCGTATAGCGAACGGTGGAACTCGAAAAGCGAGTCTCCGAAGCCGCCGAAGCCGCCCTCGATGTCCGGCGGCTTCCGGGACTCGCTCCGTATGGCGAGGCGTGGGAGATGCAAAAAGATATGGTGCGCCTTCGGAAGCGCGACGAGGTTCCCGACACGCTTTTTCTCCTCGAACATAGTCCGGTTTTCACGGTGGGCCGGGCGGCGGCGGACGCTTCGAACCTCGGGGCGGGGGAGGAATATTTGCGTTCTCTCGGGGCGGAGGTTTTTTGGAGCGACCGCGGGGGGGACGCGACGTTCCACGGGCCGGGGCAGATCGTCGGGTATCCGATCCTCCGCCTCAAAGGCCGGGACACGCACAAATATTTGCGCGACCTCGAAGGGGTCATCGTGGAGGTTCTTTCGGAGTATGGACTCGAAGGGTGGCATCATCCCGAGTATACGGGGGTGTGGGTGGGGGAGAGGAAGGTATGTGCGATCGGGGTGAAGTTCTCGTCTGGCTGGATCACCTCCCACGGCTTCGCGCTCAACGTTTCGACCGACCTTTCGTGGTTCGAGAGGATCACACCGTGCGGCATTCGGGAGTTTGGTGTGACGAGCCTCGAAAGGGAACTCGGAAGAAGCGTTCCCCTCTCCGAGGTCGAGGAAAAGATCGTTTCGTGCTTCTCGCGCCGCTTCGGAGGATAAGTATGCACATCACCCGGAAGTTTCTGGAAAACCTTTCAAAAATACGTAAATTGAGTGATACGTTTGGCGAGGTTCGGGGATAATATAGTCTGCGTTACGTAACCGGGGCGGGATCTCCCCCTACATTCCCTGCCCGCCCCGTCTGATTATCTTCGGAAGTCCGACTCAATTTAGTATCCTGATTTTATAACCCGGCTTTAATACTCGTAATAACAAGGTCTGCTAGGATGCTGGCGCGAAAGACGATCCAAAGGGGAAATGATGGCTCTCAAGCGGCAGACATTCGTTGTTTTTGCGACTTTGATCCCGGCTTTAGCTTTGCTCATGTTCGCGGCCTCGGTGAGATCCTAGCCCGCCGAGGATGCGGTTGACGAGGATGCCTCCGGCGCACGGTATGCCGCCGGGGGACTCGTCGTCGTTTACGAAGAGGGCGAGCAAAAACCCCTCGCTTCCGTCGGACGCGCCCTCTCCTCCGTGGAGGAGGCCGCCGGTGCCGAGTTGGCGGAGGACATGCCGGACATTGACGCGCAAGTCGTGGAGTTCCCCGAGGTGAAAGGGGACGCCTCTCAAAATTCGCGCGAGGGTTCCCTCGAAGAGATGAAGAGCGAACTCGAGGACAGTCCGGGGGTCGAGGAGGTTTATTACAACTATGTTCGCACCGGGACCCAGGCGACGAACGACCCGAGGTTCGGCCAGCAATATGGCCTTCGGAAGACGGGGTTTCCGACAGCGTGGAAGCGGCACCCACGCGGCGTGAAGGTCGCCGTCGTGGATAGTGGGGTGGCTGCGGGGCATCCGGATCTCCGGGGGAAAGTCGTGGCGGGGTATGACTTCCACAACAACAACGCTTCGGTCGAGGATCTCAACGGCCACGGCACCCACATAGCGGGGATCATCGCGGCGAAGACAAGCAACGGGGTCGGGGTGGCGAGCGGCTGCCCGAAATGCACGATAGTCGCGGCGAAGGCTTTGGACAAGAACTTGAGCGGCTTCGACTCGAACATAGCCCGCGCCATAAACTGGAGCGTGAACAACGGCGCGAAGGTGGTCAACCTCTCGCTCGGGAGCGACGAGGGCGAGAAGAGCGTCCTCAAACGCTCCATTGACTACGCGAGGAGCAAAGGCGCGGTCGTCGTGGTCGCGGGCGGCAATTACGGTGACAACCGCCGCGTGTGGCCCGCCGTCTATGACAACGTCGTCTCCGTTTCGTACACCGACGCGAGGGATGTGAGGTCTCGGAACTCGAGCTTTGGCGGCTGGATCGACATGGCGGCTCCGGGCGTGAATATCGTCTCGACCGTTCCGGGCGGTTACCAGGCGAAGTCCGGGAGCAGCTTCTCGGCTCCGCATGCCGCCGCCCTCGCGGGCGTCCTCCTCGGACAGAACCGCAGCCCCGGCATTGTCATAAGGCGCATGAAGCTGACCGCCAACGACATCGGGCCTCGCGGCCGCGATGCTTTCTACGGATACGGTCGCATAAACGCCGAAAGGGCCAGCCGCCGCTGAACGTGCCTTTATAGCGCATGCCGGAGAACCTTTTCCGGCGTGCGCTCTTTTGCCTCGCACAGAATCCGGTCGGTACGAAAGGTCGCCATGTTCGCCTGGAATTACTCACCCGGACTCGGTATCCGGCGGAAAGCAAGGGAACGACTCCATATACGGCTCCTCCGGCGCGGATCGCATCTCGGGCGGCTCCGGAGGCGACGCTCTCTATGGCGGCGGCGGCTCCGATGTCCTCGTCGGCAACGGTGGGCAATATTTCATAAGCGGCGATGATGGAAACGATCGCATCATCGCCGACGAAGGGAACCGGGGCTGGATCCCATGCGGCCCCGGCTTTGATACCGTCCGGGCCGACCCGGACGACGTCGTGGACAGAACGTGCGGAACGGAGACGATATATCCGGCCTCTCCTTTTTTATGCCCGTCGCCCCACGACGACGCGGTATGCGAAGAGGAGGAGCATCGCGCCGACAATGGCCGTCACCATGCTCCCGAGGTCGAACTGCGTGTATTGCGGGGTTCCGGTGAGTTGCTCGTAAAGGAAGCCTCCGACGAAGGCTCCGGCGACGCCGAGGAGTATCGTCACGATGCACCCGCCGGGGTCGCGGCCCGGCATGAGTAGTTTGGCTATGACCCCCGCTATGAGGCCGAACAGGATCCAGGCCGCGATTCCCACGTTTTTCTCCTTTTCGTCTATTTCCATATCCGGCAAAGGTTACGCGGAAAGCCGCCGCCTCGTTTCGGTTCTCCGAGAAAATCCTGTTAAACGGACGATTTAGTGAACGATTTTGGGATGGCTTCCGTAATGTTATGGCCGCGCCCGCTATGGCCCACTCGTCGGCGACCGGCGGGGATGTCCAGTTCCAGAACCAAAACAGCCCGCAGACGATCACCCAGACCGCGAACGCGACCCAGTCGAACACGGGCGGCGGAACCGGAGCGGCGGTCGCGCAGGATCTCTCGATCTCCCAAAGCGCGTCGAACGTTAGCCTCCAGGCCGGAGACGATATCTTTATTTGGTGGTTCTGGTGGTAAACGAACTCGGATAGCGAATCCATCGCTGTCGAATATCCGGATCGGCCCTCCGCTTCGAGAGGGTCGATCTTTTTTGTCGGGCGGCATTGTCCGGGTCGTCGAAGCGAGCGGATGGGAGGAATGCCGGGCAGATTGGCGATTGGATCGCGGAGGCTCGATGCGCGATCGTCCGGATTATGCGTGCGCCGATGATGGAACCACCCTCGCCGCCAGGCGGGCGAAGTTTTTTCGGGATGGCCCGGAGCCGCGAACCCGGACTTTTCGGGGATCGAACCTTTCGTCTTCGAGCTAACGTACCCGCTTCGCCTCGAATTTCTCCGGCGGCTCGATGATGCTCTCTTGCGCGGCGACGAGCCGTATCTCCCGCGACCCCGTCCGGTGCGTCTCATCGAGGACGGCGTATATCGCCGAAGCTGTCATCGAAAGCGTCTCGGAGAGGTTGCCGCTCCGCATGAGATGCGCGAGGAAAAGCGCCGCCGTCGCATCCCCCGCCCCATTCACTTCGAGCGGGAGCGAAGGCGTCTCCACCAGCCACGCCGCCTCCCCCGAAACCGCGAGCATCTCGATGGTGTTTTTCTCCGCGTCCTTCCGCCTCAAACTCGTCGTGAGGACGACCGCCGGCCCGAGCCGCCTCGCTTTGTCCGACGCCTCGAGCGCGTCGTCGAGAGTCGAAACCTCCACCCCGGTCAAAAACTCGAGCTCGAACTGGTTCGGCGTTATATAGTCAGCCGCCGGAACCGCCACATCCCGCATGAAATCCGGTATCCCCGGCCTCACGAAAAACCCCCGCCCGACATCCCCCATTACCGGATCACAGCAATAAACAGCCTCCGGGTTGAGCTCCTTCACCCGTCCCACCGCCCCCACGACGACCTCCCCGAGCGAAACATCCCCCATGTACCCGGAGAGAACCGCGTCGCACGTCGGCAAAACGCCCCGGTCCTCGATCCCACGTATCACCCCCGAAATATCCTCCGCCGGAATCACCGGCCCCCGCCACTCCCCATACCCCGTATGGTTCGAGAAATGAACCGTGTTCACCGGCCATACCTCGAACCCCATCCGCTGCAAAGGAAAAACCGCCGCGCTATTCCCCACATGCCCATATGCCACCGACGACTGTATCGAAAGTATGTTCACCGAAAAGCTCCTCGCTCGCCAAATCGTGGCGCGAATGGTAGCAAGTCCGGCCCCTTCGCGGGTCGCCTCGCTTGACTTCCATAGCTTTTCAATTAACATACAAACAGTATGTATATTAATGGAGGCGAGATGGCGGAGCGGCGGACTCAGGAAGAGAGGAAAGAGGCGACACGGGCGGCTTTGCTCGGCGCCGGGAGAATGTTGTTCACGGAGAGGGGGTATCACGGGGCTTCGCAGGAGGAGATCGTGGCTCGGGCGGGGATGACTCGGGGGGCTTTGTACCACAACTTCGAGGATGGGAAGCGGGGTTTGTTTCGGGAGGTTGTCGAGGAGATAGAGGCGGAGATCGACGTCGTCGTGGAGGTCGCGGCCCGCGAGGAGTTTGAGCGGAGCGGGGGGATGGTCGAGGCGTGGATGGCTGGGAACCTCGCGTATCTCGAAGCGTGCGCGAGGGAGGACGTGCGGAGGATCCTCTTCGGGGACGCCTCGTCCGCCCTCGAGTGGGAGGAGTGGCGGGAAATTGACGGCTCCCACGGACTCCCGCAAATACGGCAAGGTTTGGAAGCCCTCATCGAACTCGGCCTCCTCGGCGAGCAGCCCGTCGAGCCGCTCGCAAGGTTGTGGTACGGAGCGAGCGTCGAGGCTGGGATGTACGTCGCCGAGGCGGAGGACGCCGGGAAGGCGGTGCGCGAGATGCAAGCCGCGCTCCGGAGGCTCTTCGACGGCATGATCCGATGATACGGGAGCCGGGAGGCCGCCGGAAACGATGCCCCATTGAAAAGCGTCGCGCGTCTCCGCGAGAGTTCGCGCCGCCCGCACGGAACTCTTCGCCCGGATCCCACACGCCCCCCATATGCGGCCCGCCGAAATACGGGCGAAAGTTCCAGCCGGACAAACTTCAAACCGTGGAGGAAAGAAAATGACGTGGATAATCCTCATAATCGCCGGACTCTTCGAAGTCGGAATGGTGATGGGACTCAACTTTTCTGAAGGTTTCACGCGGCTTTGGCCGAGCCTCATAATGCTCGTCTCCGGCGGCATAAGTTTTTATTTGCTCTCCGTCGCCATGCAAAACCTGCCCGTCGGGACGGCGTACGCGGTGTGGACGAGCATCGGAGCCGTCGGGGCGGTCACGCTCGGCATTCTGTTTTTGGACGAGCCAGCGAACGTGCTTCGCATCGTCGGGATCCTCACCGTCCTCGGCGGGGTCGTCCTTCTCCGAGTCGCCGAGGGCGGATAGTGGAGATTTCGTAATTTCTGTGGTCGTCGGAGACGATTTCGGCGGCAGATTCGTTTCGTGGAGTGTGGAGCATGTTCGCAAAAATCTGGAAATCCAAAATAGCGGCTCCGCTCCGGGGGCGGGCGTTTCGGAGGGTGTTCGCCGGGGAGGGGCTCGCCGTCCTCGCCGACCAAATGTTCTTCATCGCGCTCACGCTTCTGGTTTTGGATGTGGCGGGGCCGGGGTTGCAGCTCGGCTCGGTTCTCGCGGTCGCCTCGGTTCCCGGCGCGGCGTTCATGCTCGTCGGCGGCTGGCTCTCCGACCGCGTCTCCCCGGTGTCCATCCTCGTTTTCGCGAACGCTGGACGGGCGATCCTCACCGGCATCCTCGCCGCCCTCGTCCTCGCCGACTCGATACAGCTTTGGCACCTTTATTTTCTCGCCGGATTCCTCGGACTCCTCGATGCTTTCCACTATCCGGCCTCCCTCTCGGTCGTCCCGAAGGTCGTGAGGAAGGAGTCGCTCGCCCCGGCGAACGCCCTCGTCCAGGGGGCGGAGCAGTTCGGGGGACTCGTCGGGCCCGCCCTCGCCGCCGCCGCCGTCGCCTTCGTGGGACTCGGCGCGACCTTCGGGGTTTTCACTCTCATGTTCCTCGTGACCGCACTCATCGTGGCGAGCGCCGTCCGGCCGTCGGCCGAGTTCATGGAAAATGCGGAGGAAGCCGCCGAAGTCGGAGTGGGTTCCTCCGCATCGTCCGGCGGGATCGTCGAAGGACTCAAATACGTTTGGCGCGACCCGGTGATACGGATGATGGTGCTTCTTTTCACCGCGTTCAGTTTCGCGGCGATCGGGCCGATCATAGTCGGAGGAGCCGCCCTCGCCGAAGCCCGTCTCGGCGGAGCGGGTTCCCTCGGAATCCTTTTCTCGGCCTTCGGAGGAGGCTCGCTCGCCGGACTCGCCCTCTCGTCTTTCGGAACTCCGAGGCCGGGGCGGCGGGGTTTCACGGCGCTCGGCGCGTCGGCGGCGTTCGGCATTCTCCTCGGCTCGCTCGGGTTTTCGACGGGGCTTGTCTCGGCGGCAATTTCCGCGGCCGGGGCCGGGGCCGCCGCCGGGTATCTCGGGGTCGTCATGGTTACGTGGCTGCAAGAAAGAACCGATTCCGCCTTCACCGGGCGCGTGATGAGCCTCGTCATGTTCGCCGCCGTCGCCCTCGACCCCGCCTCATACGCCTTCGCCGGATTCCTGTCCGCCCTCGGACTCAAAACCCTCTTTCTCGCCGCCGGGGCGGTCATGCTCCTCGCCGTACTCGTCGGCGCTTCGAGCCGGGAGCTTCGGAGGTTTTGATGGATAAATTATCGAAAGGAGAGTCGTGATCCTCGCTGTCATCATCGCCTGCGAAATAAGTTTCTGGCTATTCCTCGGAGCGGGTCTCGCGAGTCGTTATTTGCTGAATTTGCGTACGCTCGGAGCCGCGCTCCTCATATGCGTTCCGCTCGTGGATCTCATCCTCCTCGCCGCGACGATCATAGATTTGCGAGGCGGAGCCGAGGCGAGCTTCGCGCACGGCCTCGCCGCCGTGTACCTCGGATTCTCCGTTGCGTTCGGACACGGCATCATACGGTGGGCCGACGCGCGTTTCGCCCACCGTTTCGCCGGAGGCCCGCCCCCCGAACCAAAACCGAAGCACGGAAAAGAAAAGATCGCGCACGAATGGCGGGAGTTCGGCAAAGGCTCCGTCGCATGGGCCATAAGCTGTGCGCTTCTCGCCGGGGCCATAGTTTTCGTGAACGACCCGGCGAGCACGGAAGCGTTCGTTTCGTGGATCGGGCGTCTCACCCTCGTCCTCGGCGTGTGGTTCGTTTTTTGGCCGCTCGGATACACTGTCTTCCCGCCGAAGCCGAAAGCCGAAGCGTGATGAGGTTAATCTTCCCCGCATAGCGGGCAAACACGGGTGCGGAAGTCGAATCGGAAAGATCGAATAATTAAGGAGTTTCCGACATGGCCGAAAGACTCGATGGAACCGTCGCGCTCATCACGGGCGCGTCGAGCGGTATCGGACAGGCGGCGGCGAAGTCGCTCGCCGAAAACGGCGCGACGGTCGCGGTGGTTGCGAGACGGAGGGAACGCCTCGACGACCTCGTGAAAGAGATCGAAAGTTCGGGCGGAAAGGCTCTCGCTGTCGAGGCCGACGTCACCGAACAAAGTCAGGCGATTGACGCCGTGGAGAAGACCGTCTCCGAGCTTGGTCGCCTCGACACGGTTTTCAACAACGCCGGAGTCATGCTCAACGGCCCCATCGTGGACGCGCCGACCGAGGAGTGGGGCCGGATGGTGGATCTCAACGTGAAGGGGCTTTTGTACGTCGCCCACGCCGCTTTGCCCCACCTTCTCTCCGCCGCCGAGAACGGCCCCCGGAACGTCGCCGACCTCATAAACACGTCGTCGGTGGCGGGTCGCCGGGCGAGGAGCGGGGCCGGGGTATACAACCTCACGAAGTTCGGGGTCGGGGCTTTCAGCGAGTCGCTCCGGCAGGAAGTCACCGAGCGGCACGTCCGCGTCTCGCTCGTCGAGCCGGGGGCGGTGGACACGGAATTGGCGAGCCATCTCCGCGATGAAATACGCGAGCAGTCCATGAAGCGCTTCGAGGGGAAGGACATTCTCCAGGCGGAGGACATCGCCGACGCCGTCTCGTACATCGTCACCCGCCCGAGGCACGTGGCGATAAACGAGATCCTCATCCGACCGACCGAACAGGAGGGATGAAAGTTGAAATTCGGAATCTCCACGTTCGTCACCAACGACGGCATCGCCCCGGCCCCGCTCGCCCGCGCCGTCGAGGATCGGGGGTTCGACTCGATCTTCCTCGCAGAGCATACGCACATACCGACGAGTCGGAAGACACCGTATCCGGGTGGCGGGGATTTGCCGCGGAAATATTACCGGACGCTTGATCCGTTCATCACGCTCACCGCGATGGCGATGGTCACGGAGAAATTATTGCTTGGGACGGGGATCGCGCTCATGATCCAACGCGACCCCATCGTCACCGCGAAGGAGATCGCAAGCCTCGACCTCGTCTCCGGCGGACGCTTTCTCTTCGGCGTCGGAGTTGGATGGAACCGCGAGGAAATATCTAACCACGGAGCCGACCCGAGGAAGCGCGGACGCCTCATGGACGAGCGCATCCGGGCGATGCGCGAGATATGGACGAAGGACGAGGCCGAGTTCCACGGCGAGTTCGTTGACTTCGATCCGGTCTTCGCGTGGCCGAAGCCCGTCCAAAAACCGCACCCGCCCATATACGTCGGAGGAGGTTCTCCGGCCTTCGACCGAACCGCCGAATACGGCGACGTGTGGCTCGCCAACGGACTCCCGCCCGAAAAGCTCGAACCGTTAATTCCCGAGATGCGCGAGAAGGCCGGAAGGGACGTTCCCGTCGCCGTATTCGGGGCCGCGCCGGAGAACATCGAAGGATATGAGAAACTCGGTGTCGAGCGGGTTCTTCTCAGCCTCGAAACGATGTCCGAGTCCGAGACGATAAAGAAGCTCGACGAGCTTGCCGGGGCGGTCGAAGCGGCGGGGTGAGAACGTGTCCCGGCCGGGGTCGTCCGGTTGGCGGCTTCGCGGCGCCTCGTCCACGGTAATGTGATCTCGGTCATATATAATCGGGATAAACCACGGGCGACGAAATGGGGCTTGAAACCATGCCGGAAAACAATGCTTTCGATGCGAAACAGAAACTCTCCTCGGGCGGCGAAGAGTACACGTATTCGAGTTTGAAGAAACTCGATGAGCAAATTGACGCGGACGTGTTCTCGCTCCCGTTCTCCATACGAATCATCCTTGAGTCCCTCCTCCGAAACTGCGGCGGCAAGTTCGTGGACGAGAAAGCCGTCGAGTCCCTCGCCTCGTGGCCGGAGAACATCGGCGAGGAGCTTGCTTATCTTCCGGCCCGCGTCATCATGCAGGATTTCACGGGGGTTCCGGCCATCGTGGATCTCGCGGCGATGCGGAGCGCGATGCAGTCCGTCGGCGGAGACCCCTCGAAAATAAACCCGCTCGTCCCGACCGATCTCGTCATTGACCACTCCGTCCAAGTTGATGCCTTCGGAAACGGAATGGCCCTCCAATTCAACGCTGAGCGCGAGTTTGAGCGGAACCATGAGCGATATGAATTCCTGAAATGGGGGCAGCAAGCCTTCGACGATTTCACCGTCGTGCCGCCCGCGACGGGCATTGTCCATCAAGTGAATTTGGAATATTTGGCGAAGGGCGTTTGGATCAAAGACGGTGTCGTCATGCCGGACACGCTGGTTGGTACGGACTCTCACACGACCATGATCAACGGCCTCGGCGTCCTCGGATGGGGCGTCGGCGGCATCGAAGCCGAAGCCGTCACCCTCGGACAGCCGTACTATATGCTCCAGCCCGACGTTATCGGATTCAAACTCACGGGCGCATTGGAAGAGGGTGTCACCGCCACCGACCTCGTCCTCACCGTCACGCAAATGCTCCGCTCGAAAGGCGTCGTCGGGAAGTTCGTCGAATTTTACGGGGATGGATTGAGCAAACTCTCTCTTCCCGACCGGGCGACCATCGGGAACATGTCGCCGGAGTTCGGCTCGACGTGCGCGTTCTTCCCATACGACTTCGAGACGATCCGGTACATGCGCGGAACCGGACGCGACGAGGAATTGTGCGAGCTTGTCGAGGCGTACGCCAAAGAACAAGGACTCTGGCGTACGGACGACACGCCCGACCCGAACTTCACGGAGACATTGGATCTCGACCTCTCGACGGTCGAGGCGTCTCTCGCGGGGCCTCGCCGACCACAGGATCGCATCTCCATCGGCGACATGAAGCCGTCGTTCCGAAAGGCTCTCTCCGAAATAACTGGCGTTGACTACGATGCCGACAGCAAACTCAACGGCCACTCCCGCGCCGACACCGAGTCAATGGAGGCGTCGGACACCCCGGCGGACTCCTCAGCCGCGTCCGGCGAAGGCGAACCCGACCCGACCGCCGGAGCCGCCTCCGACTCCCCCGAATCCGACACGGGCGACACCATCACAATCACCCTCGACGGCGAGGAAGCATATTTGAAGCATGGCTCCGCAGTCATCGCGGCGATCACGTCATGCACGAACACGTCGAATCCGTCCGTCATGCTCGCCGCCGGACTCCTCGCTAAAAAAGCCGTCGAAAAGGGACTCGACGTGCATCCGCACGTGAAGACGAGCCTCGCCCCCGGCTCGAAGGTGGTGACGGAATATTTGACGACTTCGGGCCTCCTTCCGTACCTCGAGAAACTCCATTTCGATGTCGTCGGATACGGATGCACGACGTGCATCGGAAACTCCGGCCCGCTGCCGGAGGAAGTCTCCGAGGCCGTCGCCGAAAACGACCTCGTCGTGGCCGCCGTGCTTTCGGGGAACCGGAACTTCGAGGGTCGCATAAACCCGGACGTGAAGGCGAACTATCTCGCCTCGCCGCCGCTCGTCGTGGCGTACGCGCTCGCCGGGACGGTGGACATTGACCTCTCGAACGACTCGCTCGGCGACGACACGGACGGAAACCCGGTTTATTTGAAAGATATATGGCCGACGCAAAAAGAGGTGTCCGACGAGCTCGGGACTGCCCTCGACCCGGCGGTGTACCGCGAACAATACGGCGACGTGTACACCGGAAACGAGCAATGGAACAACGTGGACGTTCCCGAGGGCGACCTTTATGAATGGGACGAGGATTCCACGTACATCCAGGAACCCGCCTTCTTCAAAGACCTCTCCCCCGAGCCGGAGCCATTGACCGACATAGAAAACGCCCGTGTCCTCGCCAAGCTCGGCGACTCCATAACCACCGACCACATCTCGCCCGCCGGAGCCATCCCGTCCAAAATGCCCGCCGGGCAATATTTGCTGGAGAAAGGTGTGGATTCCCGGGATTTCAACTCCTTCGGGAGCCGCCGCGGAAACCACGAAGTCATGGTTCGGGGAACCTTCGGAAACATCCGGCTCAAAAACCAGCTCGTGGACAAAGAGGGCGGATACACTCGCCACTTCGACGAGGGAGACACGGAAGGTTCCGAGACGACGATATACGAAGCGGCGATACAATATCAGGATGACGGCGTGCCGCTCGTCGTCCTCGGAGGGAAGGAATATGGTTCCGGGTCGTCGCGTGACTGGGCGGCGAAAGGGTCGTTCCTTCTCGGGGTGAAGGCCGTCATCGCCGAGAGCTTCGAGAGGATACACCGCTCGAACCTCATCGGAATGGGGGTGCTTCCCGTTCAATACGCCGATGGCCAAAACGCCGAATCGCTCGGTCTCGACGGATCGGAGACGTTCACTATTCGTGGTCTCGACGACATCACGGCTGGCGAGGAACTCACCGTCGAGGTGAATGGCGGTGAGAAGGATTTCAAGGTGAAAGCGCGTGTGGATTCACCGGTCGAGGTCGAGTATTTGCACAACGGCGGGATTTTGCAGACTGTGCTTCGCCAGCTTCTCAAGGAAGACGATTAGCCAGAGTTGCACGAGGATGTGAAGAGGGCGATCAGCCTGCGCGAGAGTGGAGACCCCGAAAGCGCGAGGTCTCTGCTCTCCGTCTTTCTGCGAAAGAACCCTGGCGATGCGGAAGCCCATTACCAGATGGCGTGGAGCCTCGACGTGAGGGGCATGGAGCGCGAGACTATTCCGCATCATCGTCTCGCCCTCGAAGGCCAGCTTTCCGATGAAGATCGATCCGGGGCATTGCTTTCGCTTGGGAGCAGTCTCCGGGCCATCGGGGAGTATGGGGAGGCCGTTTCGATTCTCCGACAGGGAGCTTCAGAGTTTCCGGGAGATCGGGCGATACAGACTTTCCTCGCGATGGCGCTTTATAACGTTGGCGAGAATGAAGAAGCTGTTGGACTGTTGCTGAAACACCTCGCCGAGACCACCTCCGACCCGGAGATAAAGTCATACGAAAAGGCCATTCTCTTTTATTCGGAAAGACTGGATGGGGTATGAACTGGCTGGAGTTCGATTGGGACGAGGGCAATGAGGACAAGGTTCTCAGGCGAGTCTCGGAGAAGGAGCTTCGGGAGACGTTCACCGATCCGGATCAAATAGACCGCGAAGCATATATTGTGGAGGGGGAGAGGCGGTGGACGTTTTTCGCCAAAACGTGGGAAGGCCGGATAATGTTCGTGGTTTATACGATGCGGGAAGATAAGGTGCGTGTGATCTCCGCTCGGGAGGCCGAAGATGATGAAAAGCGAATCTATCAGAGGGGTTAGAATGAAGGCATCATGAAAAAAATAAAGAATTGGAACGAAATACCGGAGTTCGAGACCGAGAACGAAGAACGCGAATTCTGGGAGACGCACTCCATAAGCCCGGATCTCGCCGACGACTTCGACCGTCCGGCGCAAGGGCCGATGGCTCGCAAAATGCGTGAGGCGAGGGCGATGGTGCCGAACCTCGACGAAGACACATTCCGGCGGCTCATCGAACTCAGCGTGGTCGAGAGCGTGGATCCGAGAGATTTAATCACCCGCTTCATCGCCGATGGACTCCGCGAGGAAGAGAAGCGCGCCGGCCTCACCAACCACCGATAACCATGCCGAACAAAATCCTTATAACCCGAGAAATCCCGGACAAAGGAATGGCTCTCCTCGAAAACTTCGATACGAAAGTCCTCGGTGAAGGTGTCCCCGAACGGAGCGAACTCCTCGAAGCCGTGGAAGGCGTCTCGGCAGTCCTCTCCACCGTCACAGAGAAGATGGACGCGGAAGTCATGGACGCCGCCGGAGAGGACCTCAAAGTCATCGCGAACATGGCCGTCGGATACGACAACGTGGATGTGGATGCCGC
The DNA here is from genome assembly GCA_013695475.1 of Rubrobacter sp. Taxonomy (GTDB): domain Bacteria; phylum Actinomycetota; class Rubrobacteria; order Rubrobacterales; family Rubrobacteraceae; genus JACCWD01. The sequence continues at coordinate 45,498 of JACDAJ010000204.1, forward strand.
GACCGAGCGAAACATCGTCGTCGCGAACACGCCCGGAGTCCTCGACGAGACGACCGCCGATACCGCGTTCATGCTGCTTTTGGCGGCGGCGAGGCGACTCGGCGAAGGCGAGCGAATGCTCCGCGCCGGGAAGTGGGACGCGTGGGGGCCGAAGCAACTCATCGGTCCGGACGTGTTCGGAAAGAAGCTCGGCATAGTCGGCTTCGGGCGCATCGGACAGGCCGTGGCGAAGCGGGCGAGGGGCTTCGGAATGGGGATTTTTTATAATGCCCGCTCCCGCAAAAAGGATGCGGAGAAGGAACTCGATGCCCGCCGCCTCGACCTCGACGAACTCCTCCGAGAATGCGACTTCGTCTCCGTCCATACACCGCTTTCCGACGAGACTCATCATCTCGTCGGGGAGCGCGAACTCTCTTTGATGAAGCCCGAGGCCGTCCTCGTGAATACTTCCCGCGGCCCCGTCGTGGACGAGGCGGCGCTCGCCGACGCCCTCGAAAGCAAGCGCATTTTCGCCGCCGGACTCGATGTTTACGAGGAGGAGCCGAGCGTCCATCCGAGGCTCCTCGAACTCGAGAACGTCGTCCTCGCGCCGCACATCGGGAGCGCGTCCATCGAAACGAGGGGCAAAATGGCGGAGCTCGCGGCGAAGAACATCGCCGCGGTTTTGCGCGGCGAGACTCCACCGAACCCGGTGAATCCCGAAGCTCTGTGAATTAGTCGGCCTGGATTTCGGGTAGCTGGTATCCTGCCGCTGACAACCGGAGGAACGGAGGAGAAATGCCGGACACGAACGAACCCCTCAGCCGCGGAAGATTCCTGAAACTTTGCGCCGCCGGAGCCCTCGGACTCGCCGTGACTTTCGCCGCCGCCTGTGGCGAGGAAGACGAGGACGAGGAAGACGAGGAAGAAGACGAAAACGGCGAAGACGAAAACGGCGAAGACGAAGAAGACGAAGAAGACGAAGAAGACGGAGGCGGCGGTCTTTATTGAAGCGGCTCGCCGGACACGCGATCCTCGAATTAGCGAGAAGCGCCGAATCGAAGCCCATAAACGGTGATGCCGCCGATGAGGGGGCCCATTCGTCCCAACCGAGGCGCGCCCCCGTCCCGCCAAACTCGCCAGCGCGTCCCATGCTCGCTTGACCATGCTTTAGTTTACCGGTAAACTTTGAAAATCGCGGGATCCGCGGTGGCGTTGGAAATTTCGAGAGGAGTGGTTTATGGAGCTTGGCGGATTGCACCACGTTACGGCGGTGACGGGGGATGCATCGGGGAACGTTACTTTTTACACGGATGTGCTTGGGATGCGGCTGGTGAAAAAGACTGTGAATCAAGACGATGTTTCGGCGTACCATCTTTTTTACGGGGATGAGATCGGGAACGCCGGAACCGAGATGACATTCTTCGACTGGTCGGCGGCGGGTCGGCATCGTCCGACGGCGGGCGAGGTTTCGGCGACCGCTTTCCGTATTTCCGGGCGAGATGCTCTCGAATGGTGGAAGGGGCGGTTCGACGAGCGCGGCGTTTCGCATGGAGAAATATACGAGCGCGGGGGGCGAGGCGTGCTTCCGTTCTCGGATCCAGAGTGGCAAAGGCTCGAGCTTGTGGACGACTCCGCAGGTGGTGGGACTTCACCCGGCGTTCCGTGGGAGAAAGCTCCCGTCGAGCCGGACAAAGGCATTCGCGGCCTCGAAGGGGTTTCGCTCTCGGTGGCGGAGATCGAGCCGACCGAGGCGGTTTTGACGGGCGTGATGGGCTTCCGCAAAGCCGACGAATACGAGGAGGACGGGCGTCGAGCCGTCGTCTTCGAGGTCGGGCCGGGCGGCTCCGGCGCGGAGGTGAGGGTGGTCGAGAGGCCGGATCTCCCATCCTCGCCGTTCTCGGGGGCGGGGGGCGTGCATCACGTCGCGTTCCGAACCCCGGACGCGGAGGAACACGCGGCGTGGGCGGAGAGGGTTTCCAAAATCGGCATCCCGAACTCCGGCGTCGTCGAGCGGTTCTATTTCAAAAGTTTGTATTTCCGGGAGCCGGGCGGGGTTCTCTTCGAGCTCGCCACCGACGGCCCCGGCTTCGCCACCGACGAGGACGCCGGGCATCTCGGCGAGAGGCTCTCATTGCCTCCGTTTCTCGAAGCGCGCCGAGAGGAGATAGAGGCCGGACTCAAACCGATCACCACCACCGCTCCACGAGGGTGATCGCCGCCGCGCATAATGTCTTGTCGTCGGTGTGGATCGAGGGAAGACGAGACGGGCAGCGAAGAATTTCTCGCGCGGCTCCGGTCGAGAGTTTCGGTTTTCGGGAGGCGAGCGGCGAATAATGCTATTTCGCGCGAATCGAAAAAAATACGGTTCGATGATTCGCGGCCCTCTTTCTCGATTCGCTCCGTCGGACGGATGCGGAAGCGACTGGCCGGATCGCGTATCAGCCAGCTTTTCGTTTTTGCTGGCTGGCAAGCGAAGTGCGCGGCGAGCGCGAAGCAGAAGCGAAGTCGTTATTCCGGGTCGCCGTCGCCGGGCGGGACGGCGGACATTTGCTCCGGCTTTTTGGATCTCACGGCTCGGATGATGCCGAGTCCGCCGAGGATTCCGGCGACGAGGGATATGGGCCATGCGATGGCTTTCGGGAACTTCGCGCCGAGGAGGGAGGCGGCGAGGAGCGCAGCCCCGACGGCGGCGGCGATGGTGTTTTCGTGGGTGTCCAATGGGGCGGCGCTTTTTTGGAGCGCCGAGCTTCCGACGCGGGCGGCGGTCGCCGCCGCTCCGCCGCCGCTCCCGGCGAAGTTCCGGCGGACGCGGCGGTTCCGGCGTTCCGCGCTTTGTATGCGAGCCTCCGGCCGGACTCTCGGGCGGGCTTCGGGGCGGCGGGATTTCTCCAGCCGGATCTCCCTCGCGTTCGAGAGGTCGTCCTCGAACGCCCGCTCCATCTCCCCGCCGAACTCCTTGTCCTCGGCGACGAGATCCATCTCCCAGTTCGCCGTCAAACTGCTCACGTTCAAATTCGTCGAACCGACCCTCGACCACCACCCGTCCACGACGGTCGTCTTCGCATGCATCATCGGCCCGCCATACTCGAAGATGCGGATGCCCGATTCGAGAAACTGCCGATATCCCGTCCTCGAAACCACCCCGATCCACGGCAAGTCGTTCGTCGCCGGAACCAAAACGCGCACGTCCACGCCGTCCTTCGCCGCCGACATGAGAGCCTGGGTGAGGACGGGCATCGAGAGGAAATAAGCGTCGGCGATCCAGATTCTATCCTGCGCCCCGGCGCATATTAGCTGCAAAACGCGGAGTATCCTCATCCTCGACGGTTCTTGTATGACGATGCGGACGTTCTTGTCCCCGATGTCCGGGATGTCGCCGGGTCGAGCGTATTCCCCATCCGGCAACTTTTCCCCGGACTCGTTCCAGACTTCGGCGAAGGCCCGGTCTATGTCGGCGACGGCGGAACCTCGGACGCCGACGGCGGTGTCGCGGTACGGGAGGCCGGAGTCGGGGGAGGTCACGAGCCAGCCGTCGTCTATGCATATTCCTCCGGTCGAGCCGTACTCGCCGTCCACGACGAGGAGCTTCCGGTGGTCGCGCCGCGTCGCCCCGAAAGGCGAGCCGAGCGTCGGCGGATTCACCGCCCGAACCTCGACCCCGGAACTCCGCATATCCCTCCAGAAAGAGCGCGGCACATCGAGGCACCCAAACCAGTCATAAAGCACGCGAACCGGAACGCCCTCGGAGGCTTTCCGCGAAAGAGCCTCGGCGAAGCGCCCCCCGACGCCGTCGTTTCGGAAGATGTAATTTTCGAGGTGGATGTATTTCTCCGCGCCGGATATTTCCGCGAGCCACTCGTCATAAGTATTCGGCCCGTTGAGGAGGAGGCCGAGGCGGTTCCCCTCCCGGAGCGGCGCGTCGCTCGCCCGGGCGAGGGCTTTGTTCAGGCGGTCGTTTTCCCGGAGTTCGTCCATTTGGTGGGATTTTACCCGCTCTCGACTTTCTTTCCTTCGATCCACCGCCTCCACGCCCGGCGAAATCTCGACAACCCGGCACCGTACTTTGACGGCGGAAGTTTCGATACTCGCTTTCCCCGACTCCCGAAACGAGCGAAGCGAGTGCCTCCCGCCTCCCCGCTCCCGGAGCGAAGCGGCCCGAGCGAAGCGAACTCGACGAGAGGAGCGACCCTCCGTCGCCCGCTTGACGAGCGAAAGCATCGGATGCAAACTTCGGGGTTTCCATACGAGCGGGAGGGTGTCCATGAAGGTTTATATTTCGGCGGACATGGAGGGCGTCACGGGCGTGACGCATCCGCAGGATGTGATCCCCGGCCGCGAACGCTTCGACGACTTCCGAAAACACCTCACCGCCGACGTGAACGCCGCCATCGAAGGCGCCGCGAAAGCGGGAGCGACCGAGTTCCTCGTCAACGAAGCGCACGACGGTATGCGAAACATCGTCCTCGAAGACCTCGACGAGCGGGCCGAGGTCATAGTCGGGAGCCGGAAGCCGCTCTCGATGATGGAGGGCTTCGAAGGCTCGGACGTCGCCTTCCTCGTCGGATACCATGCGATGGCCGGAGTCGAAGGAATTCTCAGCCACACGTTCCATACCCCGCTCGCCGCCGTCGCCGTCGAACTCAACGGCGAGCCATGCAGCGAAGCGAGGATGAACGCGACTTTGGCGGGAACGAAAGGCGTCCCCGTCGGCCTCGTCACCGGCGACGACGTGGCTTGCGCCGAGGCGAAATCTTTGTACGCGGGAGTGAGAACGGCGAAAGTGAAAACCGCGATAGACCGGTACACCGCCCGGTGCGTCCACCCGAGGAAAGCGGTCGAGGCGATTCGGAGCGCGGCGGAGGTGGCGGTGGAGAATTCATCGTCGCTCGCGCCATACATCCTTTCGCCTCCGTACACTTTCACAGTCGAGTTCGCGACGGCGAGCACGGCGGCGGGCGTGATGTTTTTCCCGGGGCTCGAGCGCGTGGATGAGCGGCGCGTGTTCATCGCCCACGAGGATTTCGAGACGGCATTCAAAATGTTCATCGGGGTCATGCGGATGGCGAGCTACGACCCGGACTACGGATAAGGAGTTCCAATGACCGAGCCCGCGCGCGACAAATGGTCGGAGTGGCTCCTCGCCCGCCGCGACGGCGGGGACCCCGAACAAAGAAAAAAGACCCTCGAATTCCTCGCCCCCGTGCGTGAAAAAGTTCTCGAAAACGCCGCTCTCTCCGGCGGCGAGACGCTCCTCGACGTCGGGGCGGGAGACGGCCTCATCGCCTTCGGCGCGCTCGATGTGGTCGGGGAGGATGGCGCGGTCGTATTCTCCGACATTTCCCGCGACCTCCTCGACCACAGCCGGAGTCTGGCGCGGGAGATGGACGTTCTCGGAAGGTGCCGTTTCGTCGAGGCTTCGGCGGATGATCTCTCGGAGGTCGAAAGCTCGTCCGTGGATGTGGTGACGACTCGCTCGGTTCTCATATACGTCGAGGACAAAAGGCGTGCTTTCGAAGAGTTCCATCGGGTACTCGCGCCGGGTGGGCGGCTCTCGGTTTGGGAGCCGATAAACAATTTCCGCGACGCCCTCGCCCCGGACTTCTTCCTCGGATGCGACACTTCCCCCGTCGAAGACCTCGCCGGAAAAGTGGCGGCGGTGTATCGGCGCATCCAGCCCATGGACGCCGACCCGATGCTCGACTTCGATGAGCGGAGTCTTTTTTCTCTCGCGGAGGAGGCGGGATTCGAGGAGACATCCCTCGATCTCGAGGCCCGAACACGAGCCGGAAGCTCGTATAACGAAGAGTCGCCGGAGTGGGGGAAATTCATAAAAAGAAGCGGAAACCCGAAGATCCCGACGCTCGAGGAAGCGATGGACGAAGCATTGACGCCCGAAGAACGGGAAAGGTTCGCCTCCCATCTCCGCCCTCTCGTGGAAGGCGGCAAACAAAGGACGTCCACCGCCGCCGCGTACTTGTGGGCGACCAAAAAAAGGAGGCATGATTCCATGCCAAACTCCGAAACACCCGTCGCCGTCGTAACCGGAGCCGCCCGCGGCATTGGAAAGGAAGTCGCCAAAACCCTCGCCGAGCGCGGCTTCGCCGTCGCCGTCAACGACCTCGAAGCCCCGGAGGACGTGGCCGAGGAAACCGGAGGAATCTCCTTTCCCGGCGACGTGTCCGATGAAGAATCCGTGCGAGGGATGGTTCGGGCGGTGACGGATCATTTCGGGCGTGTGGACGTTCTCGTGAACAACGCGGGCATAAGCTCGATCCTCCCGGCGGAGGAAACCTCGACCGAAGTATGGCGGCGCACCCTCGACATAAATCTCACCGGGCCGTTCCTCATGTGCCGGGAGTTCGGGAAGATGATGCTCGAACGCGGCTCCGGCTCCATCGTGAACATAAGCTCCATCGCGGGGCTTCTCGGCGTCTCCGACCGCGCCGCGTACAACGCCTCGAAGCATGGCCTCGTCGGCCTCACACGCACTCTCGCGGGGGAGTGGGGGGGGCGGGGCGTGCGGGTGAACGCGGTGTGTCCGGGGTGGGTGAAGACGGAGATGGACGAAGAGGATCAAAGCGGGGGCGGATACTCCGACTCGGACATCGAAGGCCGCACCCCGATGGCCCGCTTCGCGAAGCCGGAGGACATCGCGAACGCCGTCGCATTCCTCGCCGACTCCTCGCAAAGCGGGTACATAAGCGGGCATACATTGTCCGTGGATGGCGGGTGGTTCGGGGATGGGTCGTGGGAGAGTTTGCGGAGGCGGAAGCAGGATTTGTAGAGGAGGACATTCAAGGGAGGGGTGATATCCGGACTGCCCCGTCCACTTTCACTTCGATGTTTATTTCGTGTCCATGCAACAAGGACATGCCGATCAGCGGATCTCCGCCCGAGGCGAGGATTTGCACGCCGCGTTCTTCGCCATCCCATAATATTCTCGTGCGAAATATCTCGAGGGTGGCGCGTCTGCCGTCTGCGAGGATGGCTTCACGGATGCCCTGTGATGTCAGTCCCAATGCCTCGATCTCCGTTTTCGGCAAGGTCAGATAGCCCGTGAGCCCGGTGTCGAGCACGGCGGCGACCTCGATCCGGCCATCGTCGAAACCCAGGATTTCGACATGCAAAATAGCTTCGCGACGCGCGTTCACCGCGCCGATCATCATGCGAGTTCAGCGACCCCGCCGATGCGGTACGCGGCTCGGTCGCCGATTCGCAGACCGTACAGAACGGCGTCGGGGTTCTTCGCCAACGCCCGATCCGAGGCCGCGAGGTCGTCGGCGTCCAGCTCGTACGAACCCGTGGTAATGTCCACCACCACGAACTCTCCCCGATGTTCCCCTTCGACATCCCGGCGTATCCGGCGCTCGTAGATTTCTTTGCCTCGCCGGGCGACTTCCTCCGCAGTGTATCCAGCGTACGCCATGCCTCATACTCCTCGCTCGCGGCAATTTCTCGTTCATGATTTTATCTGGCGAGCCGGAAGAGCGCGGCTATCCGATCCGCTGCGCGAACACCGATTTCACCAATGGCCCGCCGAGATGGTGTATTCCCCCGTCCGCGTCTTCGACGACGACCACGCCGTCTATGTCCCGGATCTCCCGCACGGTGAGAACCCTCCCCGGCACGAGGCCGCGCTCCCCGAGATAGTCGAGCATCGGGATGCTCTCGTCGCTGACTTTGGAAATGCGGACTTTTTGCCCGGCCTCGGCTTCCCCGAGCGGCTTTGAGTCGTCCGGCTGGAGAATGCCCTCCCGCGTCGGTATGGGGTCGCCGTGGGGATCATGGCCGGGGTGTCCGAGGAACTCCGAAAGCCTCTCCGTGAAAACATCGGAAACGGCATGCTCTAGTTTTTCGGCCTCGTCATGGACTTCCTCCCACGTGTATCCGAGGTGTTCGAGGAGGAAGGTCTCGATGAGCCGATGCCGCCGGACGAGCCGGAGCGCCTCTTCGTGGCCGCGTTCGGTGAGCGAGGCTCCGTGGTACCGCTCGTACTCGACGAAGCCCATGGTTTGCAGACGCCCGAGCATGTTCGTCACCGACGCCGGAGCGACCGCGAGATGGCCGGACACCTCCTTTGTCAAGGCCGCGCCGTCCCCGGCTATCGTCCATATGGCCTTAATATAGTCGCCCGTCGAGACGGAGAGCGGGTGTGCTTGCGCCGAATCAGTCATCGCACGGCGAATACTAGCATTTAGCATGAGGGGCTTCCCGATGGAGCTGCTCGCCGCTGGCGAACCCTCCGGCGAACCGCTGTCGCTTTGATTCAAGGCCACCGAGGAGCCTCCATCCCCGACCGAAGATACTGCGAATCCGGCCTCGAAGCCGCTGTCGGATCCGCCATGAAAACGAAGCCGCAGACCATGATCGCGGCGTGAACAAATTATATTTTGAGTTGAATCGCAGCTTGACGATTGCCGCGCATTAGTGCAAACTTTAGCCAAAGCTAAAATATTTCAGAGAACGGCGGAAATACAAAAACGGAAAGGGTTGTCGGTTGTGAGAAGCACGAGGTTGTTGGAAAGAGGGGGATCGGGGTTCGCGGGGTTGTCGGGGGTTTCGAGGGGTCTCGGATTTTTGTTTGCCGCAGTGTTCGCCGCGCTGTTCGCTATGGGATGCGGGGGTTCCGGCGAGTCCGGAGGTTCCGGGGAAGCGGGGGCGGTCGAGGGGACGATACAGGCGACGACGACCACGACGCACATCACGGACATGGTGGAAAGCATCGGCGGCGATGAGGTCGAGACGACGGCTTTGATGGGGCCGGGTGTGGATCCGCATCTTTACGAGGCGAGCCAGGGCGACATAGGCGCTTTGCAGGAGGCCGACGCTATTTTCTACAACGGGCTTTTCCTCGAAGGCCAGTTGAACGACACCTTGATCCAGGTCGGACAAGAAGCTCCGACCGTGCGTGTAACCGAGGCTATGCCGGAGGAGGAGTTGCTTCCTTCCGGCGACTACGAGGGGCAGAACGACCCGCACGTGTGGTTTGATCCCGAGTTGTGGGTGACGGGCGTGGATCCGGTCGTCGAGCAACTCTCGGAACTCAAGCCCGACGCCGCCGAGGACTTCGAGCAGCGCGGCGAGGAATACCGCGCCGAGGCGATGGAGGCGCACGAGTACGTTCAGGAGCGGGTCGAGTCCATCCCCGAAGACGAGCGGGTTCTCGTGACTTCGCATGACGCTTTCAGCTATTTCGGCGAGGCATATGGTTTCGAGGTCGAGGGTCTTCAAGGGCTTTCCACCGAGACCGAGGCCGGGGCCGGGGACGTGAGCGCGCTCGCGGACTCCCTCGTCGAAGAAGAGATACCGGCCATATTCGTCGAGTCTTCCATCCCGAGGCGCAACGTCGAAGCGGTTCAGGCTGCGGCCCGGGATCAAGGCTGGGACGTGACGATCCCCGAGCAAGCCCTCTTCGCCGACGCGATGGGCGAACCCGGCACCGAGGCCGGAACATACTCCGGTATGCTCCGCGCCAACGCCGACACGATAGTCGGCGGCCTCGGCGGCTAACAAAGTCAAGGAGCGCGACAACGCCGGGCGGCGCCCCCGAAATGGGCAGCCGCCCGGTTTATCGGAGGAAAGAGACATATGAGACAGGTGGAAATGGGAAATCGAAGCGGACGGAACCTCGAAGCGCTGCCGGACGAGATGCCGCTCGAAGTGAGCGGTTTGACCGTCGCGTATCGGGACAAGCCCGTGCTTTGGGACATAACTTTCGAGGTTCCCGAGGGGCAGCTCGTCGCCATCGTCGGGCCGAACGGGGCCGGGAAGACGACGTTGTTAAAAGCGGTGATGGGCATGATCGAACCCGCCGCGGGGCGCGCCCTCGTGTACGGAATGCCCTTCGAGAAAGCCCGCCACCTCGTCGGATACGTCCCGCAACGCGGAAGCGTGGACTGGGATTTCCCGACGAGCGCATTGGATGTCGTCCAAATGGGACTTTACGGAAAGCTCGGATGGTTCCGGAGGCCGGGACGAAAAGAACGCGAAAAGGCGATGGAATGCCTCGAGCAAGTCGGAATAGCCTCGTTCGCCGACCGCCAGATTTCGCAGCTTTCGGGCGGTCAGCAACAACGGGTGTTCCTCGCCCGCGCCCTCGCGCAGGATGCGAACCTTTATCTCACCGACGAGCCGTTCGCAGCCGTTGACTACAAAACCGAGCGGGCGATCGTCGAGCTTCTCCGCGAACTCAAATCACAGGGGAAGACGGTGGTCGTCGTCCACCATGACCTCGGGACGGTTCCGGAATACTTCGACCGGGTGGTTATTTTGAACAAAAACCTCGTCGCCGAAGGCCCGGTCGGGAAGGTTTTCAACAAAGAGAACCTTTCGGAAGCGTACGGCGGAAACGTCTCGTACCTCGCGGGAAGCTGAAATGCTCGACCTTTTCTCGGCCCTCTTCACGGACTATACGCTCCGAAACGTCGCGCTCGGGTGCGCGGTTCTCGGTGTCGTGAGCGGCGTTCTCGGGTGCTTCGCCGTCCTTCGTCGGCAAGGGCTTCTTGGCGACGCGCTCGCGCACGCCACATTGCCCGGCGTGTGCGTCGCGTTCATTTTGACCGGGACTCGGACGCCCGCGATCCTCCTTCTCGGAGCCGCCATCTCCGCAAGCCTCGGGGCGCTCCTCATCCTCGCGGTCGTCGGTGGGACGCGCATAAAACAGGACGCCGCTCTCGGCATCGTGCTTTCGGTGTTCTTCGGGGCCGGGACGGTGATGCTCACGTACATCGCCGGGACGGGGAACTCCGGGCAAAGCGGCCTCGACCGCTTCATATTCGGACAAGCCGCCACGATCGTCCGCGAAGATGTCGTCACGATGGGGATTCTCGCGGGCATCGCGCTCGTCGTGGTCGCGGTTCTTTTCAAAGAGTTCAAAATCCTCTCCTTCGACCCGGAGTTCGCGGCGAGCATGGGATACCCCGTCGGGAAATTGAACATCCTCCTCACCGCGCTCATCGTGGTCGCCATCGTCATTGGGATACAAACCGTCGGCGTTATTTTGATGGCCGCCATGCTCATCACCCCCGCCGCCGCCGCGAGGCAATGGACGGATAAACTTTCGATGATGGTTTTCGTATCCGGGTTTTTCGGGGCTTTGAGTGGGGTTTCGGGGGCGATGGTGAGCGCGTCCGGCTCGAACCTTCCGACCGGGCCGATCATCGTCCTCGCCGCGACTGGCATCTTCCTCCTCTCCCTCGTCTTCGGCGCGAGACACGGGTTTTTGTGGAGTCGCCTCCGCGAACGCCGGAACCGACGCGCCGCCCTCGAAGGAGGTTCACCGTGAGCGCGGATTTCATCGTCATAACGACCGCGATACTCGTCGCGGTTCCGTGCGCGCTCCTCGGGACGCTTCTCGTTCTCCGGCAAATGGCGATGATCGGGGATGCGATCAGCCACGCCGTATTGCCGGGGATCGTGTTCGCGTTCTTCATTTCGGAGTCGCTCGGCGCGCTCACCTCGCTCATCGGCGCGGCGGTTTTCGGGCTTCTTTGCGCCGTCCTCATCGAAGCGTTGAAAAACACCGGGAGAGTGAAAGAAGACTCGTCCATCGGCATCGTGTTCACGGCTCTCTTCGCGCTCGGGGTGTTTTTAATCTCGCGCTTCGCCGGGAGCGTACACCTCGATTTGCAGCATGTTCTTTATGGGGAGATCGCATTTTCGCCGCTCAATTCGCTCATCATCGGCGGCGTGAACCTCGGCCCGATCTCTTTTTGGACGCTCGGTGTCGTCACGGTCATAGCCGTCTCTTTCGTCCTCCTTTTTTACAAGGAACTCAAAATAGCGACCTTCGACGCGGGCCTCGCCGCCGCCGTCGGGCTTTCGCCCGTCCTCGTCCATTATCTCCTCATGGGGGCGGTTTCGATCACCGTCGTCGGAGCCTTCGATTCGGTCGGGGCGATCCTCGTCGTCGCCTTCCTCATCGCCCCCGCCGCGACGGCTTATTTGCTCACCGAGCAACTTTGGCGGATGATGGCTCTCGCCGTCGCCCTCGGGACGCTCTCCGCTGTCTCCGGCTATTATTTCGCCGCCTTCCTCGATGTTTCGATCTCCGGGATGATGGCGACGATGACGGGTTTTCTCTTCATCCTCGCCCTCCTTTTCTCGCCCTCCCACGGCCTCGCCGCCGCTTTCTCGCGCCGCCGTGAGAACCGCCGCATATTCTCCCGCGACCTTCTTCTCTCCCGCATCGGAACCCTCGGAGAGAAGACGACCGAGGAGGAACTCGCCCGAAGCCTCGGATGGGAGAGGAGGAAGATCTCCCGCTCCCTCGACGAGGCGTTGCGCGGAGGTTTCATCGTGAGGCCGTCGAGCGGCGAGGTCGCCGCGACGAGGAAAGGCCGGGACGCCGCACGCGAAAGAGCCGGAAGCCTCGCGTGAGGGCGGGTTCCGTGGGGATGATTCTCGCGTAACCCGCGCATTTCAGCGTGCCAGCTTTTTGTTTTTGCTGACTCGATGACGAGGGAAGCCCGCGCGGGTTATGGAAACCCATGATTCCGCAACCCGGTGTGATACGGAATCCGGACGATCACTTCCCGAAAGCCGTGTTCGTCGGTCGGCGACTCCCGAAGCGAGCGACAGCGAGCGGCTCCCGAACCCGCCGCCGACCGAGTTCGAAACCATTCACCCGGATTCCGTATGAGGCGATCCGCGAAATAAAAAACCCGCGCCACCGACGACGAACGACCGTGCCATCGTCCGGAGAGTCGAAACTTTTTTGGGAGATCCACGAAGCGTCCTTCGGGGTGCTTTTTCCTTCCGGTCGGCGGGGGATGGAAGGGTCGTGGATTGAGGAAATACGACTCGCCGTCCGCGCTTCCCCGATTTTCGAGGTCGGAGGTTTTCATAATCCGTTTCGCGTTATACATGCGACGGTGGGTGGTAGAAATTAGCCGTGTCTGAGATTGCTTTTAACGAGGGGCGAACGAAGGATCCGGGTCGGGTTTGATGGAATTTTTCATCGGGCTTCCCCCTGTTTCGCAGGCTTTTCTCGCGACGCTTTTCACGTGGGGGATGACCGCGCTCGGGGCTGCGCTCGTGTTCGGGACGAAGAAGGTTCCACGGAGGCTCCTCGACGCGATGCTTGGTTTCGCCGCCGGGGTCATGATCGCCGCGAGTTTTTGGTCGCTTCTCGCGCCCGCCATCGAACTCTCGGCGAACGGCCCGCTCCCCGAATGGCTCCCGCCCGTCATCGGTTTCCTCCTCGGCGGCGTTTTCCTCCGCGGCCTCGATCTCACTTTGCCCCACCTCCACCCCGGAATGAAGATGAGCGAGGCCGAGGGAGTGGATACGACGTGGCGGCGGAGTGTTCTTCTCGTCTCGGCGATCACGCTCCACAATATTCCGGAAGGACTCGCCATCGGGGTGGCGTTCGGGGCGGTCGCGTCCGGCCTCGAAGGGGCGACTCTCGGAGCCGCCATCGCGCTCGCCATCGGCATCGGCCTCCAGAATTTCCCCGAGGGAACCGCCGTCTCAATGCCACTTCGCCGCGATGGGATGTCCCGCCGAAAGAGCTTTTTCTACGGGCAGCTTTCCGGCTCCGTCGAGCCGATCGCGGCCGTCGTCGGAGCCGCCGTCGTCATCGTCGCGCAGCCGATGCTTCCGTATGCGCTCGCGTTCGCCGCCGGGGCTATGATCTTCGTCGTCGCCGAAGAACTCATCCCCGAAGCGAAACGCGGCTCCCCCGACATCGCCGCCCTCTCCCTCATGGTCGGCTTCGCCGTAATGATGACCCTCGATGTCGCCCTCGGCTGAAACGGGGGAAATAGTCCGAAAATAGCCCCGATCCCCCGAAATCTGTCCAAACCGTAACGAAATTATTAAGTTTCGTTAAATAATCGCTTCGGTCGGGATACACGTTATTTCCGATAAGTAAGCGGGTTTCGTGGATATTCTGTCTGTTTTGCGATGTTGAGGGGTGTTGCGGCGAGGTTGCGAGTTCTTTAGATTTCACGGCTGGAGGGGGGATGCCTATCCCCCGAATGAAGTTAATAGCGATCAATATGGAGGGGGTTCGGCCATGCCTCGGAGAATCGGTATCTTAACAACGCTCGCCGCTGTCGTGGCGGTACTTTTGGTTGCATTGCCCGCGGGGGCGCAGTCGGGGGACGTGGCTTCGATGGAGGCTGAGGCGGCTGCGGCGCAGGAGCGACTGGCTGAGTTGCAAGGAGAGGTCGGGGCCGCGTACGAGGCGTATGAGGAGGCATTGACGGGGCTCGAGGCTCTCAACTCGGACATCAGCGCGACGGGTGGCGAGTTGATGGAGGCGGAGAAGGAGCTTGTGGAGGCACAGGGGAACCTCGAGGATCAGGCGTCGAGGGTTTACCGGAGCGGGAATGTCGGGTTCATAGACGTGCTTGTGGGGGTCGAGAGCTTCTCGGACTTCGCGGCCCGGATGGAGCTTTGGGTGCGGGTTCTCGGTCAGCAGCAAGCCGAGGTGAATCGGGTCGGCGAGCTTCGGGACGCGCTCGCGGCCGACCGGGCCGCGCTGGAGCAGCAACGGGAGGATCGCTCGGCGGCGGTCGAGGCTGCGGCGGGGCAGAGGACCGAGGCCGCGGAGCTCGAGGCCGAGACGATGGAATATCTCAATTCGCTCGATGGGCAGATGCAGGCGACGGTTCAGGCGCAGCTCTTCGCCGACGCCGAGGCTCAGGCGAGGCAGGATCGCATCCTCGAAGCCCGCGAGCGTGAAAATGCCCTCGCCGAGTCATTGAGGCAGCAAGCCGAAGAGGCCGCCGAGCGGGCCGCCGAGCAGCAAGCCGCAGCCGAGGAGGCGGAAGCCGCCGCGCAGAAAGCCGCCGACGCAGAGCAGGACGCGGCAGAGAGGGAAGCCGCGGAGCGTCGGGCGGCGGCCGAGATGCAGGCCGCCGAGGAGCAGATACAGGCTGAGCTTGCGGCCGCGGCGGAGTCCGACCGTCAAGCGGATCTCGCCGAGGAGCAAGCGGCGGAGCAAGCGGAGATCGCCGCTCAGGAAGAGGCTGATCGCCAGGCGGAGATAGCCGCTCAGGAAGAGTCAGCCGCCGAGCTCGCGGCGCAGCAGCAAGCCGCCGAGGAAGAAGCGGCTCGACAGGCGGAGATCGCCGCTCAGGAGCAGGCCGCCGCCGAACTCGCCGATCAGCAAGCCGCCGCCGAGGAGCAAGCCGCCCTCGAAGCCGCGGCCGCCGAGGAGGAGTCGCAGCAGATCATGGCCGATCAGCAAGCCGCAGCCGAAGAACAAGCCGCCCTCAACGCCGCGGCGGCGGAAGAACAGGCGGAAACTGTCGAACAGGCGGAGACCGTCGAGCAGCCGGTCGTCGAGCAGGCGGAGACACTCGAGCAGCCGGTCGTCGAGCAGGCGGAGACCGTCGAGCAGGCGGAGACTGTCGAGCAGCCCGTCGAGGAGGCGGAGACACTCGAGCAGCCGGTCGTCGAGCAAGCGGAGACCCCGCCAGCCGGGGACACCGGAGGAAGCACGGGTGGCGGAACCACCACGGGCGGAAGCACGGGCGGTGGAAACTTGCAGGGGCCGGGCGCGAGCGCGAACGGGCCGTGGCAGCCGCACGTCGCGCAGGTTGCGAACAGCGTCTCTCAAATGTTCGGAGTTCCGGCGACGACGTACCCCGGACACTCTCCGGACGAGAGCCTCGCGGTTGACTTCATGGTCGGGTCGGACTCGGCCCTCGGACAGCAGATCGCCGACCACCTCGCTGCGAACATGGACTCATACGGCATTGACTACATAATGTGGAACGACGATTTCTACTCGCGCTTCACCAACTACAACGGCGCCGCATACACGTGGGTTCCCTGGGGCGACGGGGCGCACTACGACCACGTCCACGTTTCCTGGCCCGCATAGCAACGGGCGAAAGCCAAGTTTCCGGGAAAGGCCCGTCCTCCGAAAGATCGGGGGGCGGGTCTTTTTTGGTTTATTCGGGCATGAGATCTCGTGCGGGGGAGGAGCTTGAATGAATCTGCCGTTCATATCCGACAGCGATTTCCTCGAAGCTGTGAGGAGGTTGGTGAAGGCTGTCGAAGATGGGAGAGTCAAAGCGGATAGTGACCCGTACCGGAACGGCATTGACCCGTTCTCGTCTCTGGTGGACGCCGCCCACCAGAATATCTCCCCCCGTGAATGGCTGGAACAAGAGAAGGCTCGGCAGGCGCAGAAATCGTTGCAAAATGCGATTGGAGCTTTCCATCAGAATATCCTCGGCTCCATGCCCGGCTGGCGGGACGCCGGATACGCCGGGAGCTTCGACGTGGAGAACTCTTCGAGGGGTATCATTGCCGAAGTAAAGAACAAGCACAATACGATGAATGCCACTGGTGCGAGAGGAGTATATGCCACCCTCGCGGAACATTTAGATGGGGACAAGTCTGGCTTCACGGCGTATCTCGTGCAAATAATCCCGAAAACACCCACTCCATACGACGAGATGTTTGCATCGCATCGAAGCACCCCGCTACGGGAAGACATAAGGCGCATTGACGGAAAGTCTTTCTACGCCCTCGCATCCGGCGACCCCGACGCGGTTCAGAAAATCTACGAGGCGATGCCGGAAATGCTCTCGAAAATACTCCCCGTCAAGCCGCATACATTGTCTTCTTCACCCGAATTCATCGAATTCTACGAACAAGTTTATGGGAATGACTAAAACAACCTTTGCATATTGCAAAGGTTACTGTTAACGTTGCTCCATGGACAAGCTATTCACCGTTTCGGAAGCTGCGAATCAACTCTCCGTATCCTCGGACACGATACGAAGGTGGGAGAAGAAGGGGCTTATAAGGTCTCGGAGGTCGGAGAGGAACCATCGGGTCTTTGATCTCGGGGAGGTGAGGCGCCTTCAAGCCAAATTACAGGGCGTCGGCTCCGAG
Source organism: Rubrobacter sp. (assembly GCA_013695475.1). GTDB lineage: Bacteria > Actinomycetota > Rubrobacteria > Rubrobacterales > Rubrobacteraceae > JACCWD01. The sequence goes on from JACDAJ010000204.1 coordinate 62,337, forward strand.
GACAGCCACAAAGTTTTGAAAGACGAGTACGAAGGCGAGCCGAAATACAAAGCCATTGGCTTGTTCGCCGGAGCCGGGGGAACCGCCCTCGGCTTCGAGAACGCGAGCATCGGGCATTCGCTTCTAAACGAGTTCGACCGTAATGCGGCGGCGACCCTTCGAGCCAATCGTTCCGGGTGGAACGTCGTGCATGACGATGTCGCGGACATCGACTTCCGACCGTACGAGGGCGAGGTTGACATACTCGAAGGGGGATTCCCGTGCCAGGCATTCAGCTACGCCGGGAAGAAGCTCGGCTTCGGTGACACGAGGGGGACCCTTTTCTACGAGTTCGCGAGGGCGGTCGAGGAGACATCGCCCAGAGTCGTTGTGGGGGAGAACGTGCGCGGCCTCGTCAACCACGACGGTGGAAGGACGCTCCGGACGATGGTCTCGACATTGGAGGGCCTCGGATACCGGGCGGCATATAAAGTCCTTCGCTCCCAGTATCTCGACGTTCCTCAAAAGCGCGAGCGCCTCTTCATGTTCGCGCTCAGGGAGGATGTGAAAAGCCCGATCCTCTTCCCCAAAGAGCGTGACTATATAGTCTCTCTCCGAGAGGCCATAGGCGACAGGCCCGAGTCCGAGGGGCAACGGTACTCCGAAAATAAGAAGGCTATTTTGGAGCAAGTTCCGCCGGGTGGATATTGGCGAGACCTTCCGGAGGACACCCAGCGTTCTTATTTGAAGGCAAGCTATTTCTTGACCGGGGGAAAGACGGGCATGGCGCGTCGGCTCTCATGGGACGAGCCGAGTCTCACCCTGACATGCAGCCCGTCCCAGAAACAAACGGAAAGATGCCACCCCGAAGAAACCCGCCCTCTCAACGTGCGTGAGTACGCCCGCATCCAAACCTTCCCCGACGACTGGAATTTCTCGGGATCCGTCGGTGCTCAATACAAGCAAATCGGAAACGCCGTCCCGGTGAACCTCGGCTACCACATAGGAAAGGCCGCCATAGCCATGCTCGAAGGCAACG
>JACDAJ010000074.1 GCA_013695475.1 Rubrobacter sp.
TCATCGAGGCGGCGGCCATCACGAAGGACGACATCGAGGCCGCGCTCGGAGGGCCGCTCCCGAAGGGGAAGGAGCATGCGCTCACCCTCGTCCTCGACGCGCTCCACAAGGCGTTCGAGGATCACTGGAACCACGACTCCGAAGCCCTCCTCGCCGACGGCGGATACCTCGGAAACGGGGAGAACGGAGGCAAAACCGTCGTCGCGGCGATGAGCGGCGGCGTGGATTCGGCGGTGACGGGGCTTCTTTTGCGGGAGGCCGGATATGATGTCGTCGCCGTCACCTTCCGCCTCCACGACGGGGAGCCGGGGAGCCGATCATGCTGTTCGCCGGACACGGTTCTTTTCGCCCGCGACACGGCGCACCGTATGGGGCTTCCGCATTTCACGCTCAATTTGAAGGAGCTTTTCGGGACGCGGGTGATGGGAGATTTCGTCGGATCTTATGCGGCGGGAAGCACCCCGAACCCGTGCGTCTCATGCAACGCGCACGTGAAATTCCACGCGGCGGCGTTCCTCGCCGACCGTATCGGATACGACAAAGTGGCGACCGGACACTATGCCCGCGTCGCTGAGGGGGAAACCGGGCCGAGCCTCGCCCGCCCCGAGGATGAGACGAAGGATCAGACATACGTGCTTTGGCCGATGCCGAAGGAGCTTCTCGCCCGGACGGTGTTCCCGCTCGGCGACTACCGGAAGACGGAGGTTCGGGCCATCGCCGAAGGGCGGAGCCTCGCGGTGGCGACTACGCCGGAGAGTCAAGATATTTGTTTCATACCGGATGGCAATTATCGGAAGTTCGTCGGGGAGAGGATTGAGGCGAAGGCCGGGGAGATCGTGGACCGGGAGGGGAGCGTCCTCGCGGAGCATGCCGGGATCGCGAACTTCACCGTCGGGCAAAGGCGCGGCATCGGGGTTTCCGCCCCGACCCCGCTTTATGTCACCGACGTTCGTCCGACGACGAATCAAGTCGTGGTCGGTCGGAAGAAGGAGCTCGAGGTTTTCGAGATTGGCGTGAAGAACCTGAATTGGTTCCTCGATCCGGAGGAGTCCGCCTCCGTGCAAATCCGGTACAACGGCGAGCCTGTCGAGTGCGATGTGTCCGAGGACGACGCCGAGGGTGGATATGTCGTCCGTTTCCGTGAGCCGGTGATCGGGGTGGCGGCAGGGCAGTCGGCGGTTTTTTACACGGAGGACGGGGAGCGGGTCGTGGGGGGCGGCGTGGTTTCGCGTCGCGGCTAGCGCGGCGCGGCTAGTAAAGGCGTTCGCGGTGCGGGTATAATCTTCGTGGACGGTGTTTCCGGCGGGAGGTAATTGGGTTTGGATCTTTTCGTGCAGCTTATGCAGGGTTTGCTTTTCGCGGGGATCGCCGTAGCTTTTTTCCTCCTCGCGTTCGTCTTTTTCCGGCTGGCGAGGATTTTCACGACGACGGAGAAGAGCATCAAAGACGTCTCCGAACAGGTCGTCCCGCTCCTCGGCAAAACCCACATCACCGTGGACAACATAAACAGCCAATTATCCGAACTCGATCAAGCGGTCGGTGACGTCGCCGGGATCACGGACGAGCTCGACCAGACGACGACGGTCATAACGCGCGGCGTGAGGGGCGGGGTCATAAAGGCGTCCTCGACGACGGCGGGGCTTTCGCGCGGGATAAGCACCTTCCTGCGGGGCGAGCGGAAAAAGGACGAGCCGAAGATGAAAGGGGAGGACTGAAAAGTGGACGGGTGGACGAAGATCGCCGCCGGGGTCGCCCTCGGCGTCGCCGGAACTATTTACGCGACGAACAAGAAGGCGCGCGAGAAACTCCCCACAGCCGCCCGCGACTTCCCGGACAACGTGAGAAAGCGCTTCGAGAGCGCGGTTTCGGCGGGGCGCGAGGCTTCGGCGGGCCGCCGGGAGGAGATCCTCCGCAATCTCGAAGCCCATACCCAAAACCATCCCCCGGCGAAGCCTCCGACGGCTCCTCCGGCGGGGCCGTCGCCCGTCGTCTCCGAAGATGAGACGACGATTAATTCCGCCGACGATGAAACCGACCCGCCCTCGCCTTCGTAGTAGAATCCCACGAAGCTCATCCCCTTTAGGAGGGAGATAGAAGATTGTCTGAGACACTCGATGGACAAGCCGCGTATTTGACCGTTCCGCCCGCCGCCGAGATGCGCTCATGCGTGGGCCTCGTGCTCGCGGGGATGGCCGCGAGGGCGCACATCGGGGTCGGCAACCTGGAGGACGCCGTGGATCTCCTCGAAAGCTGCCACTACGAAAACTCCCCCACGAACTTCCGCTTCTCCCTCAACGACGACGGCGTCATCGCCGAGGTCGAGGAGCATGCGGAGAACGGAAACCCCGGCCCCCGCTGGCGCACCGTGGTCGAACTCGTCTCATGAGCCGGAGATACCGACGACCGGACAAAGCCCGCACCCGCCGCCTCCTCGTCCGCTACCACAAGCACGGCGACGAACACGCCCGCGAACAAGTCATCCAAGAACAACTCCCCCTCGCCGAATTCCTCGCCCGGAAATACGCCGGACGCGGCGAACCCGTCGAAGACCTCTCACAAGTCGCCTCGATGGGGCTCATAAAAGCCGTTGACCGCTTCGACGTGGATCGCAAAATAGAGTTCTCCACATACGCCACCCCGAACATCCTCGGCGAGATAAAGCGCCACTTCCGCGACAAGGGATGGACCGTCCGCGTCCCCCGCGGTTTGCAGGAACTTCGCCAGGCCGCCAAAGAAGCCATCCGGGTCGAGACGGTGAAGACCGGGCGCTCGCCGACGATGGCGCAGCTATCCGAGAAGCTCGACGCCGACGTGGAAAGCGTCGCCGAGGCGCTCACCCTCGGACGGGCGTACAACACGGCGAGCCTCGACGCTCCGGTGAGCCAGTCGGAGGAGAACGGGGACACGATCATGGATCTCCAGGCGGACGAGAACCAGCCGATCGAGGGCATCGAAGACAAGATGCTCCTCCAGCGGGCGATGGGAACTTTGAAGGATCAGCAACGCCAAGTCCTCGAGCTCCGCTTCAACGAAGGCAAGACGCAAACCGAGATCGCCGACCGCATCGGCGTCTCCCAAATGCACGTCTCACGCCTTCTCCGCCGCGCCATAGCCGACCTCCGCACCGAACTCGCCGACCTCGAAACCGGTCAAAACAGCGAGAACGGACGAAGCGTGAAAAACAGCGGCTGAAAGCGCTTCTCCTTCGTCGAGCCGCGCTTCGCTCGTCGGCTTGTCAGCTAAAAGTCGGGCGGCTCCCGCCATGAAATGGCTGCCCGACTTTCCGACGAACGAAGCTGCTCGCGCAAAAAAGCTGACTAGCTGAAACGCGGCAGGCGACCGGAGGGAGCGGGCTGACGAGCGAAGCGCGTGCGCGGAGCGAAGCTCCGCCCTAGAAAACGCCCGCCGCATAAGTACAATATCCACCGCATGAGAGAAAATATGAAGAGCAGCGAAATTCGACAGAGATTCCTCGACTTCTTCGGAGAGAAGGGCCACAGACCCTATCCGAGTTCGTCCCTCGTCCCGCACAACGACCCGACCGTCCTTTTGACGACCGCCGGCATGCAGCAATTCATCAGCTTCTTCACCGGAGAGGAGAAACCTCCGACCCCCCGAGCCG
>JACDAJ010000119.1 GCA_013695475.1 Rubrobacter sp.
GGCGCACCTATTTTTCGACTTCGTTTCCCATAGCCCATCGAAGCGTTTGAAATCCGAACCCGCTGCGAAATCGGGTGGCGAATTCGGATACGGGCGTTTTTGCTGACGGCTGATAGCTGATGGCTGACAGCGTAAATGCGCCCGCGCATTTACAGATCCCCGCCCTCGTCGGAGAGGCGGTTCATCTCGCGGCTGAGGAGGCCGAGGCGGGCCTCCCGGAGAAGCGGGACGCGGCGTCGTCTTTGGAGGACGCTCCCGAGGTCGAGGTCGGCGGTGATGAGGGTTTCTTTGTAAAGAGGGGCTTCGGCGATGACGTCGCCCATCGGGTCGGTTACGTGGGAGTTCCCCCAGAATGCGAGGTCGCCCTCGGTTCCGACGCGGTTGACGAAGACGACGTAGCATTCGTACATCCGTCCGTAAAAGCTGGTTATGTCGTGCCAGTATTCGGTGGTGTCCATGTCGCCGGGGAAGCGGCTGTCCGCGCTGTTCGTCGGGACGAGGAGGACGCGCGCGCTGTCCTGGACGGCGAGGAACCCGAGCGTCGGCTGCCAGGCGTCGTTGCATATGAGCGCGGCCATCCGCCCGAACTTCGTCGAAAATGCCCGCATCCTCTGTCCGGGCGCGAAGTGCTTTCGCTCCTCGAAGTGGCCGTATGTCGGGAGATATAGTTTGCGGTGGAGGTGGACAAGGCGTCCGTCCTCGAAGTACGCCGCGCTGTTGTACGTCCGCACGCCCCCGTCGTCCTCGTGGAAACAAAGGAGGAGGGATGTATCCCCGGCCGCTTCGAGCAAAGCCTTTATCCGCTCGTCGTTGTTTATGTCGAGGGAGACTTCGTCGCTTATTTGACCGAGGGAGTATCCGGTCAGGCTGAGTTCGGGGAAGACGACGAGGTCGGAGCCGAGCGACTTCGCCTCCCGGATGGCCTCCGCCGTTTTCTCGATGTTCGCGCCGACGTCGCCAAGTATGGGGTTCAGTTGCGCCAAAGCTATTCTCATAGCCGCATCGTATATGGCCGGAACGAATCGCGCCAGAGGGGATCCCGGAAAGACTCCACCTTTCCCGAAAAACCACGGCTCGCCCCGCCGAAGCATCCCATCGAGTCCGGTGAGGATTCGTCGGACTCGATCGCGGGGGACATGAAAAAGGGAGTCGGAAGAACCCCCGACTCCCCACTCCCGGTATTTACGCCGTCGCGAAACGCCCGATCGTGTTCTTCGTGCGGATGTCACCGAGATGCTCGGCGAAGATTTTGTAGTACGCCGCCTCCTCGCGGGTGCGGAGCGGAGGCGCGGTCTCGCCCCGGATGCTCTCGAACTCCTTCTCGGATATGCTTTCCTCCATCCGCTTTTTGAGGACGGAGGACGCGCCGGAGCCGTCGCCGAACTGCGACTTCTTCCGCCAGAGGAGGTCTTCGGGGAGCCATCCGTCGAAGGCGAGGCGGAGGAGCCGCTTCTCCATTTGCCCCTCGCCCGCGAGCTTCCACCCGGCGGGGAGCGCGAGTCCGAGCTCGATCATGTCGAGTTCGAGGAATGGAACGCGGGCTTCGAGGCCGTGCGCCATCGTAACCCGGTCGCACCTTTGAAGATTGAGATTGTGAAGACCCTCGATGGTTCGCACAAGCTCGGTATGAAGGTCGTCCTCCGTACGGAACTCGTCGAGGTATTCATAGCCCGCGAAGATCTCATCCGCCCCCTCGCCCGTCAATACGACTTTCACATGCTTCGATGTGAACTCGGCCAAAATATAGTTCGGAACCGCGCTCCGCACGAGCGAAGGGTCGAAGCTCTCGATGGTCCGCACAACTTTCGGAACTGCGTCGAGCGCCTCTTCGGCGGTATATATGCTTTCGTGATGCTCGGTGCCGAGGTACTCGGCGGCTTGCCGGGCGGCTTCGAGATCGGGTGAGCCATCGAGGCCGACGGCGAAGGTTTTGAGTTTCTCGCCGCGTTTTTCATACCATCTCGAGGCGATGGCGGCGATGAGCGTCGAGTCGAGGCCGCCGGAGAGGAAAACCCCGACCGGCACGTCGCCCATCATTTGGCCTTCGGTCGTCTTTATTATCTGGTCGCGGACTTTGGCGAGGATGTCGTCCGGGATGTCCGCGCCCGGCTCCGACGGCCCCTCGAATTTGTGGAGCCGGTCCCGGTCGCGCGGCACGGCGTACGCGAAGCGGGTGAGGCCGTCCTCGGGCGTCCAATAATGACCCGGCGGGAAGACTTTCACCTCCGGCTGGTACTCCTCGTGGAAAGCGTGGAGTTCGGAGGCGAACTGGACGTGGCCGTCATCCTGCTCGGCCCAGTAAAGCGGCTTTATCCCGACCGGGTCGCGGGCGGCGAGGAACGAGCCGTCCTCCCCGGCGATGGCGAACGCGAACATCCCCCGAAGCTCGGCGACGGCCTCTTTGCCGCGGTGCGCGACGACTTGCAAAGCGACCTCGTTGTCCGAGTTCGTTTTGAAATCCACATCGGGGAGTGTCTCCCGAAGGGCGGCGTGGTTGTAGATTTCACCGTTTCCGACGAGGAAAAGTTTGCCCGAGCCGTTCTCCGTCGAAAGCGGTTGTTTGCCGCCCGCGACATCCACGATGGAGAGTCGGCGGTGGCCGAGCCAATTTCCGGCGACCTCCGCGCTCCCGACGTCGTCCGGGCCTCGGTGGGTGATGCGTTCGAGCATTTCGGAGGCAATGTCAAGGTCGAGTCCGCCGTATCCGGCGACGATTCCACACATGCTTTTTTTATTCTCCTTTTCGGATTATCCAGCGAGCAAAAAATATCGTGGCGCGCTCACCCGGCGGTGGAGATTGTGATGAGCCGGGTTTTCGCCCCTCCGGGGGGTTGTCCGCGATCACGATAAGCATAAGATACCAGAAAACGGGATGCTTGTCGGCGGACGGTACGGAATCCGGGTGAACGGTTCCGCATTCGGTCGGAAAGACCGGGAGCCGGGAGCCGCTCACTCACGCCCGCTTCGGGAATTGGAGTCGCCGACCGACGAATATGGCTTTCGGGAAGTCATCGTCCGGATTCCGGATAACGGTCGGAACGTGCCCGACCGCGCCACTTTCCCCGGCGTATAACGCGAAGCGGCACGCATCCACGAATATTCCTCCCGATGGCCGATGCGGAAACGGCCGCCGGAAAACTATCATTCGCTCGAACATGCCGATCAAAGACGGAGGGAGGCGATTTTGGTGCGAGTGATCCCCGGCGGACTCGACGCCGCATATGTTCGTTCCACAGAGAGACCCCCGGCGGAGTTTGACGGAAAACCCCCGCTCCCGTCGGTCGCCTCGCTGAACCTCTCGCCGAAGTCCGGCGACCTCGAAACGAACCTCCGGATGGCCGAGGAGGAAATCCGCCGCGCGAAACGCGAAGACCCCTCCATAAAATGGATCGTGCTTCCGGAGCTTTTCACATCGGGATACGCGGATCTCGAAAACGTCTCCCTCCACGCCGAGGACGCCCATCACGGCATGAGCGTGCGGCGGCTCTCCTCCCTCGCCCACGAACTCGACGTGTTCATCGCATACGGCTTCCCGGAGAGGCTTCCGGGCGGCGGGACGGCAACGAGCGCGAACCTCGTCGGGCCGGGGAGCGGAGGCCCGCTCCTCACATACCGCAAAAAGAACCTCGTCGAGACGACCCCGGAACACCGCGTCTTCACGCCCGGCTCGAGCCTCCCCGTCGTCGAGGCGGGAGGAATGAGAGTCGCGCTCGTGATTTGCTGGGACATCGGCCACCCCGAGATGGTTCGGGAGGCCGCCGCGAGCGGAGCCGAACTCATCCTCGCCCCCGCCGCGTGGCGCGACCCGTGGGGGCCGCAATACGACCTCGCGTGCGCCGCCCGCGCCCTCGACAACGCCGTATACATCGCGAGCGCAAACCAAAAAGGCGACTATCCCGAAGCCGCATTCCACGCCCCCGGCGGCATATTCGGCCCCGACGGAAGCCGCGCCTCCGAAGTGCGGGGAGCCGCCGCCGTCGCCCGCCTCGACCCGGACGCGCCCGGATGGTGGCGAACTTTCTATGGCGACACGCTCCGCAAAAACCCCGAACCCCTCGAAGAAGCATGTTCGTGAGGACGATTTCCGCAAACTAAAAACGCCGGGAGTGGGAAGCGGGGAGCCGCTCGCATTCGCTCGCTTCGGGAGTCGGGAAGTTCTCGACTCGCTTTTTCCGGCACCGATGTCTCGCCGCCGAGCTTTCTCCGAACTCGGAGTGGGGCTTCGATGGCGGGAGTTTTGACCGAATCGTCTTCCGGCCATCCGCTTCCTTCGACGCGATGGCCATCGAAGTGTCGTGTCGCTCGCACGGAATCCTTCACTCGGATACCGTGTCAGCTCCTGAAAAACGCCGGGATCGGGGAGGTCGGGAGTCGCGCCGCATTCCTTTGTTTCGGGGGTCGGGGCGTACTCGACTCGCTTTTTCGACACCCTCGCCTCCCCGAGCGGCGAACTCTCTCCGAACTCGAAGGGGGGGGCGGATGCGGGTTTCGCCACCGTTCTTTATCCACCTCCATTTCTTCGGAGCCTCGATCTCCCATCCGCAAACTCGGACGAGGCGATGGAGAATACGAGTGCCGCCGCCGTCCTTCACTCGACTCCGAAGCGATGCGACCTCCCGACTCCCGGTCTTTCCGATGGTACGGTACGTGCCTATGGAA
>JACDAJ010000121.1 GCA_013695475.1 Rubrobacter sp.
CTCCCATCCGCAAACTCGGACGAGGCGATGGAGAATACGAGTGCCGCCGCCGTCCTTCACTCGACTCCGAAGCGATGCGACCTCCCGACTCCCGGTCTTTCCGATGGTACGGTACGTGCCTATGGAAAGCGCATCGAACGACCCGTCGAGACGCCCCCGGAGCGGCGGCCCGGGGGCGAAGTCGGAGGCCATCGGCGATAAACACAGCGGCCGTCGCCGGCTCGACGGCCTCGACGCGGCCCGCGCCATCGCCGTTCTCGGGATGGTCATGGCCCACTTCGGTCCGAACCCCACGCCCGAAAGCCTCGGCGGCGATATATATGGGGTCGTCCTCGGGAGGGCTTCGATCCTTTTCGCGCTCCTCGCCGGAGTGGGGGTCGCGCTCCTTTCGAGGAGCCGTTCGGGAGGGGGTCTTTGGCGGGTTCGCGGGCGGCTGATTTTACGGGGGGCTTTGCTTTTGCCGCTCGGGCTTTGGCTTCAAGGACTCGACCACGGCGTTCTCGTCATCCTCCAATATTACGCCGTGTATTTCCTCCTCGCCGCCCTCGTTTTGTCGCTCTCCTCCCGATGGCTTTTCGTGTGCGCGATCTCCGCTTTCACCCTCGGCCCGCTCGTTTATGTTTTCGTGAAGGCCATATCGCCCGAATGGTTCATCGAGAACCCGGCGACGCTCGGAGACCCTTTCGGCGACATCGCCGGGGACATCCTCCTTTCGGGGGCGTACCCGCTCGCGACGTGGTCGGCGCCGCTCCTCTTCGGGATGTGGCTCGGAACCCGGAACCTCCGCGCCGCCTCGACGAAGCTGTGGATGCTTTGGGGCGGACTCGCCGTCGCATTCGCCGCCCCGTTCGTCTCGAATTATCTCGTCGAAAACTTCGGGGAGCCGCTCATCGGCCCTCCGCGCAACGCGGAGAACGCGGGCTTCTCGAATCTTCTTTCATCCGAGGCGCACAGCCAAATGCCGCTTTGGATGCTCGGAGCCGTCGGAGCCGCGACCGCCACCCTCGCCGCGACCCTCCTCATCGCCGACCTCCTCCCGAGGATAATGTGGCCCCTCGCAGCCACCGGACAACTCGCCCTCACCGTATACGTCGGCCATTTGCTTATCCTCGCCGCGAATGAAGAACTCCTCCGGCGCGAAACCGTGCCGGAGGCGGCCTTCACCGTGGGTGCGTTCATGCTCTCCGCGATAGCCGTATGTACGATCTGGCGCACACTATTCTCCCGAGGGCCGCTCGAAGCCGTCCTCGCCGCGCCGTGGTGGGCGCTCGAAAAACTCTTCGGGCGAAAAGAACCTCCGCCTTTCGACAAACCCACATCCTCGTCGTAAAGATCGCCGCGAGAACGCACGAAAAAAGGAGGAGCCGGGATATTCCGACTCCTCCTTTTTCTTTATTCGCTTCGAAGTGGCTTTATTCGATGAAGCCTTCCTCGGTGAGCCAGTCGGCGGCGACATCCTCGGGGAGTTCGCCGTCCACGTCAACGCGGGCGTTGAGCTGGGACATCGTGTCCATGTCGAGAGCGGCGGCTATCGGGTTGAAGACCTCGCCGAGCTGCTCGCCGTACTCATCAAAAGTCTCCATACGGAGGTTCACCGCCGGGTTGTAGACCGGGAAGAAGTTTTGGTCGTCCTCGATGAGCTGGAGGTCGAGGGCGGCGATACGTCCGTCGGTCTCGAAGACGGAGCCGAAGTTGCACGGGTTGCCCTCGGCGGTCCGGTCGTAGACCACGCCCGTGTCGAAGAGTGAGACGTTGCCTTCGGGGACCTCGTAGCCGTACGTCTCCTCCATGCCCGGAAGGCCGTCGTCGCGCGAGTTGAACTCGCTCTCGACGCAGAGCGTCGCCTCCTCGGGGCTTTCCTCGATCAGTGGGCCGATGTCGGAGAGGGTCTCGACGCCGAGTTCCTCGTAGGCGTCAGAGCGAACCGCAAGCGCGTATGTGTTGTTGAACGGCGCGGGCTCGAGCATCGTGATGTTGTTCTCTTCCTCGTCTGCGGCTTTAGACTCGTCGTACTGTTCCTGGGGGTCGGGGATCGGCTCGGTGTTTCCGAGGTGGTTGATCCAGACCGTTCCCGTGTATTCCCAGTACATGTCTATCTCGCTGTTTATGAGAGCCTGCCGGGCCGCGTCGGTGCCGGCGAGGCCGACCTGGTCGGTGACGTTCGCGCCCGTCGCTTCGAGCGCGGAGACCGTTATATATCCCAGAACCAACTGCTCGGTGAAGTCCTTCGAGCCGACGGTGAAGCTGGCGTCCGAAAGATCGGTGCCGCTCGCGCTCTCCCCGCCGCCCCCGCATCCCGCCGCGAACATCGCGGCCGCGAAGACGACCCCGGCCACCCCGACCTTTAACCTGCCAAGCGATTTCACGTAACTGCTCTCCTCTCCATTGTGTCCACTACTAAAGACCCTTCGGGCGAAGCACGTCCTCGGCGATACCGGCGACGTAGTCAACCGAAAGCGCCAATACCGCCGTCAAGACCGACCCGGTTATGAGGATCGTCTCACGGCTGAGCTTGATGCCGGTGTTTATGAAGTCGCCCATCCCGCCCGCGTTGATGAACGTCGCCAAAGCCGCCGTGCCGACCACGATGATGAGCGCGGTGCGGATGCCCGCGAGCATGATCGGGACGGCGAGCGGAAGCTCGATCTTCCACAATACCGCCCTCTTCGTCATCCCCATCCCGCGCCCGGCCTCGATGACGGACTGGTCAACCTGCTGGATCCCGACCATCGTGTTCCGAAGAACCGGAAGGAACGCCGTGATGACGAGCGCGACGATCGCGATCGTGAACCCGAACTGGTTGAGAAGCACCGCAATGAGCACGATGACGCCGATGGACGGCATAGCCTGCCCGGTGCTCGCCACAGCGACGATGTACGGCGACACCCGCCGCATCGCGGGCCGAGTGAGAATGACCCCCGCCGAAACCGCGAGCGCGACGACGGCGATGGTCGCGATGACGGTGATCTCGAGGTGCCGCACGAGCTTTTCGACGATCAGCTCGGCGTTCAGGTTCCGAGCCTCGATGCTGTCGAGGGTCTGGCTGCTCACCCAAAGATAAAGAGCGATGCACACCCCGGCGAGTATGATCGGCATCGTGAGATACCGTGCGAGCTTGTACGGGAGGCTCGACGTCGGGCCGCCCCCGCCCGGCTTCGAGCTCGTCCCCGACTTCGTTTCGACGGCCTCCGATTGCGGCGGTCGCGTCTTTTCCTCGGGGCGTGTTTGTTCCGGGGTTCTCATCGCGTCACGTCCCGCTGCGTTTTGTCCGGACGGTTCGCGTCTTGCGGGCGCATGTCCTCGATGGACGCGAGTACCGTCTCGAAATCGACGACGCCTTGATACCGGCCGTCGTCGTCCACCACGATAGCCGAACCTTTGTATGAAGTGATCATGGTGTCGAGCGTGTCATACAGGCTCGCCCGCGCCTCGACTATGGCGATGGCGGGCCATCCCGCCTCCTTGAGCGGAACCCCGTTTTGCTCGATGTCCGCCATGCTCACCCAACGCCGCGGCTTCCTCTCTCCGTCGAGGAGAAGCACATGCTCCTTGCCCGACTCGCGCATCTTCCGCCGCGCATCGTCGTGGCTGTCTTCGAGGCTCGCGACCGGCCAGTTCGCGGGATCGATGTCCCCGACTTTGCTGAGCGAAAGCCTTTTTAACGAAGCCCCCGAGCCGATGAAGTCCTCCACGAAGTCCGAGGCCGGGTCGGTGAGGATGCGCTCCGGCGTGTCGTACTGCGCGATCACCGACCGCTCTTGCAAGATCGCGATCCGGTCGCCCATCTTTATCGCTTCGTCAATGTCGTGCGTGACGAAGATGATGGTCTTCCGAATGTCCTCTTGAATGCGGAGGAACTCGTCTTGCAAACGGTCGCGCGTGATCGGGTCGACCGCCCCGAACGGCTCGTCCATGAGCATGATCGGGGGGTCGGCGGCCATCGCCCTCGCGACTCCGACCCTTTGCTTTTGCCCGCCGGAAAGCTCCTTCGGGTACCGGCTTCCGTACGAGGCCGGGATCGAGACGAGCTCCATAAGCTCTTTCGTTCGCTCGGAGACGCGGTTCTTGTCCCAGCCGAGCATCTTCGGAACCGTCGCCACGTTGTCCGCGAGGGTCATGTGCGGGAAGAGCCCGATTTGCTGGATGACGTAGCCGATGTTCCGCCGGAGCGTGTCCGGGTTCGCGTCCGTCACGTCCTCGCCCTTTATGAAGATCCGGCCCGAAGTCGGCTCGATGATGCGGTTGATCATCTTCATCGTCGTCGTCTTCCCGCACCCCG
>JACDAJ010000122.1 GCA_013695475.1 Rubrobacter sp.
TCGACGCCGAGGGGGCCGTAATCGTATGAGGATCGGATGCCGCCGTAAATCTCGGAGCTTTGGAAAATGAAGCCCCGCCGTTTGCAAAACGAGACAATTTTCTCCATCGAGACCGTCTGCGACATAAAGATCCTCCGAAGCCGTGAATTTGCGTGAAGGGGGGAGTATATCGCAGGGGGGAGCGGGGTTTCGCTGTCGCTTCGCTCCGGTTATTGGTTGGTGGTTATTGGTTATTGGCAAAAAACGGAACCCCGGATCATCCGTGATGTGATCGCCGGGAGTCGGGGAAAGACGCGGACGCGATGCTCCCGCCGCCTGATCCTCCGTTCGGCTCCGGCGAGACTTTGTCGGGCGGAGGCGTCGAAGGAGAGAAGGTCGAGAACGCTCCCCACTCCCGGCTTTCCGCATGGAGGCTTCGTGAACAATCCGGGAAAACCAAAAACCGGAGCGACCGAAGGGAGAGACCCGACGGTTCGTCCGTACAATGGAGTTTTCGTTTCCAAAGGAAGGAGAATTTAATGCCCGTGATTCAATGCGACATCCGAGAGGGGCGAACCGAGGAGGAAAAACAGGCGATGGCCGAGGGGATCACACGCGTCGTCCACGAAACCATCGGCTCCCCGGTCGAGTACGTATACGTCCTCATCCGCGAGACATCGGGTTCGCACCATATAAAGGCCGGGAAAGCCCTCCCGGAATGGACGCCGGAGGAGCGAGGCCGATAGTCGCTCCCTTCGGTCGGGTCGCTCCGCTCCGGGGAGTGGGGAGGCACTCGCTCCGCTCGTTTCGGGAGTGGGGATGTTCTCGACTTTCTTTGACTCGATGGCATCGTCGCGCCGTCCGACGGGATTTTTCGAGACTCGAAGGACGCATACATATTGTGGGGTTCCGACTACATGCCTCTCCCGGAAGCGTCGCGGAGGCGGAGCGAAGCGGCTTCCGGCGTCCCGGAGCGAACAAAGGGAGCGACCCGAGTGAAGCGAGAACGAGCGGGGATTTCCCTTTCCTTTATCCCGCTATAATATCCTGATGGAGATTTTGCTTTTAATCGGGATCGGCGTCGGCCTCGCCTCGGTGGCAGGGTTGCGAGCCTTTTTGCCGCTCGCGCTCGTGGGGGCTTTCGCCCTCGCCGGGCTGTTCGGGCTTTCGGCTTCGTTCGGCTTTTTGGCCGATGCGGTGGTCGTCGCGGCTTTGTTCGCGCTCGCCGTCGCCGAGGGGATTTTGGATAAAGTCGCTTCGCTTCGGCGGGTGGTCGGGTTCGTGATGCTCCCGATCCGGATCGCCTCGGGAGCCGTCCTCTTCGCGGCCGCGACGGGCGCGGGACTCGATGCGGCCTCCGTTCCCGAGCTTGCGGCGGGCGGGGTCGTCGCGGGTGTCGTTGCGATTTTGGGGATTGTTTTGCGTCCGGCGTCGAGCGGGTCGGGGGTTTCGCCCGCGTTTTTGAGCGCGATGGAGGATGTCGTCGGGATCGTCGGGGGGATCGTGGCGGTGTTTGTGGCGTTCGTCCCGCTCGTTTTGGTTGCGTTCGTGCTTTTCTTTTTCTATCGTGTGCGGAAGCGGCGTGGGAGGAAGTACGAGGGGCTTCGCATCCTCGGCGACTGACGAACGGCTCGTGAAAACTTCGGACTCCCGGAGGGGATGGCATGGAAGAGCGGGAGATCATGATAGTCAAAGGGGGCCGCCAAACCCCGTTCTCGCGTGGCATCCTCGCCCAAACCCTCTCTCAAGCCGGGGCGAAGCTCGACCTCGCCCACCAGATCGCCGGGGAGATACGGTCCGACCTCGTCTCCGAGGAAATCTTCACCGTCGAAGAAGAGGAAGTCCTCGCCCGCGTCCGCGACAAACTCACGAAGAAGGACGCCATCATCGTCGGACGGCTCGATAAATGGCGGATTTTGCGTGAGTCCACCGAACCCGTCGTCGTCCTCATCGGCGGGGCGACCGGGGTCGGGACGAGCACTTTGGCGGCGGATGTGGCGCGTCGGCTGAACATACAAAGTGTGATAAGCACGGATTCCATTCGGGAGGTTCTCCGGCATGCGATCAGCCCGGACCTCGTCCCGGCCCTCCATAAAAGCTCCTTCGACATAAAGCCGGAGGATCTCCGGGTTCACGCCGAGGAGGGGGAGACGGTTCTCGACGGGTTCCGCGTACAGGCTTCGCAAGTCGCCGTCGGGGTCGAGGCGATTGTGGATCGCGGCCTCAAAGAAGGCACGAACCTCGTGATCGAGGGTGTCCATCTCGTGCCGGAGGTGATTTTGGGCCGGTACCGCGACCATCCGAATGTGTGTTCGATCGTGGTTTATCTCTCGGACGAGGCTTCGCATCGGTCGCGGTTTTATATACGCGCGCTCGGGACGGCGATGCGTCGTCCGGCGGAGGAGTATATTAGCCACTTTATGGAGATACGGAAGATCCACGACTATATAGTTTCGAGCGCGAGGCGGGCGGGGGTTCAAACTGTGGAGAATCTCTCCATCGAGAACACGTCGGACGCGGCGGTGGAGATCGTGGCGAACCGCGTCTCCGGCATCGCCGAGCGGGCGGAGAAGCGCACTTCACTCCTCCTCGACGCGAGCGGTTCGGGCGACACGGGGGAGATCCGGATTTCCGACATCCGCCGTAACCTCGGGGGCCATAGCGGTTAGAATGGTCGCAAAGCCGCGCACGGGTAGCACGGCGCGAGGAGGTATGATGCTCGACAAGCAGCGTTTGCGGAGTTTTTTACTGGGTGGCCTCACAGGTGTCCTCGCGGGTATTCTTTTGGCTCCGAAGAGCGGAAAGGAAACCCGCGGAACCATCGCCGACCGGGCCGGGGAAGCCCGCGAAAAGAGCCGCGAAAGATACTTCGACACACAGGAGAACATGCGCGAGCGCTTCTCCGCGAACCGCGACGGAGGATCCCGCCGAGGCTTCGAACGGAGTGAAGCCACCGTCTCTCCGGGCGCGGAAGATGGCGGCCCGCCCGCCGAGGACGGCGGCGAGGAAGTCCGGGAACGCCCCGTTTTGAGAGATGTCTCACGCGACATCCCGGAGGATGGCGGCGGCGATGTCGGCGATGTCGGGAGCGGTGGCGGTGGAGACAGCGGAGATGGCGGCGGGGGAGTCGGGCGCTCCGAGGAGCTTCGCCGGAAGGTGCGGGACACGCGCGAGAGGCTCCGGGCGCGGATGGACGGGCCGGTCGAGAACGAGCCGCGGGGCGGGGATGAAGAATAGGCACCCGAGGTTGAAAGCACCGTCTTTCGTTCCGGCGATCTCCGAGATAACCCCGGACGACGTCGGGCGCGTCGCCGGACTCGAAGCCGTGATGCTCCATTGGACGCTCGGATGCGGCTCCTCCGAAAGCTCCGTCGAAAGCCTCGTCTCGGAGCGGGTTCGGAGAATACGCGAGGATTTCGGGAGCGCGGGTCTTTTCGTCGAGCGCGGCGGCGAGGTTCTCGGCTTCCTCGTTTATGGCCCGAAGCTCCACTTTCCGAAGGCCGACGAGTATCCCGTCGGGCCTCTCGATGACGACGCCGTGCTTCTCGCGTACGTCGAAGGGGACTTTCGCGCGTGCCGACGTTTGCTCGTGAGGATGCTCCGCGACCTCCGGCAGCGGGGAGTCTCGAAGGTCGAGGCGATATCGAGCGACACCGGGGCTTCACGGCACGTCCCGACGAGGCTTCTCATGGAGAGCGGGTGGCGTCCCGTTCGGAGTGGGGTGCTTCGGGGGAGGCCGTATACCCTCGCCCGCACCGACCTCGGGAGCGCGGTGGAAGTCGGGGAGCTTGCGCGGGGTTTGATCGGGCGCGTCAAACTCCCGAGACTCGGGCGGTCGCCTTCGCCGGGAGCCATCGCCGCGGACTTCAAAAACCCGCGCGAAATCCTCCGCGAATCGGGTGGCCGGGAGTCGGGGGCCGGAGTGTTTTCGATTACTTCGCCCCCTTCTTCGTAGTTTCGCCTCGAAGTTCGGAGGGCGACGAAGACCCCCATCCGGGGAAAAAAAGGACGCCCCGTTTCCACGCCATCCGCTCCGAATCCTCGTTTTCATATGGAATCCGGATAATCATTCCACGAAAGCCGTCTCCGTACTCGGTCGGCGACTCCCGAACCCGCCGACCGAGTACGGAGCCATTCACTCGGATTCCGCTCACGAGGCGAGTCCGATTCGCCGATACGCCACCTCCATGTTTCTCACGCCGAGTCGCTTTCCGAAGAATGGCGCGTCCGGAGTCTCCGCATTCCGACGGAGTGTTTCTGGGGCGAGACGCGGAGCCGTGTGGCGGGGTCGGTTTCGTCGGCCGGAATGGACGTTCGTCATACGGAATTCGGGCGGGTGTGGCTATCGGGAATACCGGGAAAAGGGGCGATCACCCGAAGTCGCCGTCACTGCTGGAGGATCACGGTTCGTATGGCCGAGGTTCCGCCGGGGGTGGTCGCCCTTATCTCGACGATTTTCCTCGGGTCTTCGGGGCCGGGGTACGAGTCCATCGTCTCGGCGGGTGAGAGGTCGAGGTCGAAGGAGACGTCCGCCGATTCGCCGGGGCCGAGGGCTTGTATCGTCTTTCTTTGCCTTTCCCCCTCCGGCACGGCGGTGTCCTCGGAATAGACTTCGACGGTGAGGTTCACGTCCGCGAGGCTCTCGGAGCCGCCGTTCCTCACGCCGAGCGCCATGTTTTGCCCGGAGTCGGACTCGAAGGAGGCGAGTTGATTTTCGTCGAGGTCGAGTTCGAGGGGGGCGTTCGACTTCGCGGCGGACTGGCGTTGTTCGAGCCGCACGTCCGAAGGCTCCGTCCCGAGGTTCGCGAGCAAAAGAAACGCCCCGCTCGTGACGAGGAAAGCGAGGATCGCACCCACCGCCCACGGAACCACGCCCCTCATGCGGAACCCCGTTCGCCGATGATTCGCCAATTTCGGAGAAAGCGCCTCTCCGTGGCTCGGAACACCGCAGTTTCCGGTCGAACCGGGGCGAGGCATTCGGTCCGAGATGTCTCGGGCGATTGGGAAGCCTCGTCCCGCCCCGACAAACCATCTCGGCAGCTTCGCATCTTTGCCTGCGCGGGAGTCGGGAGGTCGCGTCGCTCCGCTCCTGGTTTTTGGTTTTCAGTTTTCGCCAATAACCAATAACCACCAACCAATAACGGCGGAGAAGCCGCCCCCCGAAGCGGACGACGAAGCCATTCGCCCGGATTCCCGATCATCCCCCGCCCCCGAGTCCGGCGACCGGGACTTCGTAAAGGTTGTAAAACTCTTCGAGGAGGGTGTCGGCGGAGGCGGCCCGCACACGGGGGCTCGAGAAAGAGCTTCGGGCGACGATGGCGACGCTCTCCCCGTCGGGCGACCATGCCATGTCCCTCGGGTTGTTTCGGATGTCCATGTCCTCGCTGCTCGTGGCGGCGTTCAGCGTCTCCGTCGCAAGGTCGAGGATGTGGAGGTTCGTCGGGGAGTTCGCGTGGAGGCGCCCGACGATGGCGAGCTTCGTCCCGTCCGGCGAGAGCTTTATGCCCGACGCGGCGAAGTCGCCCCCGATTCCGGGCGCGGACTCCGGCTCGTCGGAGCCGTTCGGAACCCGGTAAAGCCCGTAAAGCGAGGAGTTTTCTTCGCTCCCGTCCTCCGTCCCGGCCACGAAATATATCCCCGCCCCCGCCCACTGCGGAGCGCCGAAGATCCTCCGCCCGTCTTCGAGGCTCACGAGCTCGCTCTCCGAACCGTCCGAAAGCCCGAAAACGCGGATCTCCGACGCCGCGTCCTCCCCCGGCGGCGCGACGGAGACCGCGAGCCGCCGCCCATTTGGGGAGAGCGAGATTCCGGCGACGCTCCCCTCGACGCTCCCGAAGGCGCTCTCGACCTCTTCGCCCCGCACGAGGACGAGTTCGCTCTCGTCCTCGTCGCTTTGGAGGGCGGCTATGACGGCTCCGCCTTCGCCGACTTGCTCGGCGGTGAGTACGTCCGGTGTGATCTCCGCCACCTCGGTGGAGTCGTCGGAGGGGAGCGAAAGATATAGCGAACCCGATCCGCCCGAATCGTCGTCCTCGCCGAGGATGAGCATGCTCCATCCGGTGTTCGCCTCGACCTCCCTCGCCCCGAAGTCGCGGGCGGTCCACCGTTGCGTCTCTCTTCCGCGAATCGGCTTGTCCACGACGTATCCGTCTATGGTGAAGGAGATCCTCGCCCCGTCCACGCTCCACGCCGGAGAGCCTTTGTATCCGGGGCCGTGGCTGAGCGGCCTCACCCCCGACCCAAGCTCCGACCCACTTTCCCCCGACGGAAGCGGCGATATGGAAACCTCCTCGCCCGCCGCGCACCCGAAAAGGAACGCGGCGAGAAGCACGGCGAGGATGAGATTCGCCGTTTTATACGGCATGTTTTATGGTTTGTTGCGGGGCTTTCGGGAGGCGGACGGTGAAGGTGGTTCCGACGCCGACCTCGCTTGCGACCGAGATGCCTCCCCCGTGAAGCTCGACGATTTGCTTGCTTATGGCGAGTCCGAGGCCGCTTCCCCCGGTCGAGCGCGAGCGGTTTTTGTCCACCCGGTAAAAACGCTCGAAGAGGTGGGGGAGGTCCGCCTCCGGTATGCCCACGCCTGTGTCTTTGATTCGCACGATGTGCTCGTTTTTATCCTCGCCGACGGTGATGTCAACTTTCGCCCCCGGCTCCGAGTATTTCACGGCGTTATCTAAAAGGTTGAGGAAGACTTGGCTAAGTTTCTGCGTGTCGCACGTGCATTGAACCGCCGTGTCGTAAAGTTGTATCTCGATCCCGAACCTCCCCGCTTTCACCTCCACCGAATCTATGGCGTTCTCGATGATCCTCGCCAACTCCGTCGTCTCGAGCTTGAGCGAATACTGCCACGAATCCATCTGCGCGAGCGTGAGCAATTCCTCGACCATCCCCCGTATCCGGACAAGCTCCCCTTCCGCGAGTTCCAATGCCCGGTGTTCGAGCGGGTCGAGCCTCTCCTCGGCGCGCCCGAGGAGGCTCACCGCGCTTTGTATCGTCGTGAGCGGTGTCCGAAGTTCGTGTGAGACATCGGAGAGGAAGGCGGTTTTCGAGCGTTCGAGGGCGCGGTGCTCGGTGATGTCGCGGACGGCGAGTATGATCCCCGAGTCCTCCGGCGTGGCTCCGTTGAGTTCGGCGTCCGACTCCGGCCGGTCCATCTTCGCCGCATACGCCCAGTAAACTTTGTCCGCCATCTCGACTTCTTTTATGGCGAAACCCTCGACGGCGGCCTTCCGGGCGCACGCTATGACCTCCGCGTTCACGCCGAGTTCTTCGAGCGTCCTTCCCTGTTCGTGGGCGTGGACACCGAGGATTTTCGCCGCCGCCGGGTTCGCCATCGTGACGCTCTCGAAGGTGTCGGTGGCGACGAGGGCTTCGGGCGACGCTTCGAGGACGGCTTCGAGGCGGCGTTTTTGTTCCTGAATTTCCCCGACGTAATGCTCAATCTCCTCGGCCATATAGTTTACGGCGCGGGCGAGTTCGCCGAGTTCGTCGCGGCTATTCACGGGGACGGGGGTGCCGTAGTCGCCGGAGGCGATGCGGATCGCCGCGTCGCGGGTGTCGGAGAGTGGGCGTGTGATCTGGCGCGTCATGAGGAGGCTCGCGATGCTCCCGAGGATGACGCTTGTGAGGATCGCGCCAAGCACCCCGAACCGGAGGTACGCGAGCGTCTGATCGAGCTCGTCCTGCGGAGCGTCATATACCATGACCCCCATTGACGAGCCGTCCGACACCGAGAGCGGCCACACCGTGACATACGAATCCTCGCCCCTCACGAGCCTTCCGTCCCCGCTCGACGATTCCTGCGCCCGCTCCACAGCCCCCTCCGGTATCCCGAGTCGCGCCATCGTCCCATCCGGCGACGCCGACTCGCCAAGCCCGTCGCGCGCCGCGAGCGCGTTCCCGCCCGGCCCGATATACACCACGCCAAGCCCCGTCGGATCGGCGACGACCCGGACGAGTTCCTCGGCGTATGAATCGGGGGAAGGGAGGGTTTGATCCTCGGGGCTGCGAAGCCCTTCGAGGAAGGCTCCGGCTCCGGCGTTCGCGGTCCTCGACCTTTGAACGAGCAAATTATTCTCGGCCTCGATGAGTCGGTCCTGGGCGAAATAATAAAGGACGAGTCCGATGATGAGGCTCGCGACCGAGGATATTCCGACGAGCGCGATGAACACGCGCCACTTGAAGCTGAGCGGCGGAAGGAGCCGTGTCCTCAGCCTCATCATCCGGTTTTACCTCCCCGGACGGGCGGCCCGGTATCCGACGCCCGGCACCGTCTGAATGACCTCCGGCTTCGACGGGTCGCGCTCGATCTTCCCCCGGAGCCGGCTTATATGCACGTCAATATACCGGCTCGCCAAATAATGCGAACTCGTCGAGACCGACTCGGAAATCTGCGCCCGAGTGAAAGCCTGCCCCGGCCTCCGCATGAGCATCGCGAGTATTTTGAACTCCGTCGGCGTGAGATCGAGGGTGTCGCCGTCGCGGCTGACGGTGTACCCGCCCGGATCGAGCTCGATCCCCGCGAGCTTTATGACGCCGCCCCGACTCTCCCCCTCCTGCCGCCCGAACCGACGGAGGATCGCCTTTATCCTCGCAAGCAATTCCTTCGTGTCGAAGGGCTTCGTAATATAGTCGTCCGCCCCGAGCTCGAGTCCGACGACTTTGTCCACCGACTGGCTCTTCGCCGTGAGAAGCACGACCGGGACATCGCTCTGCTCGCGTATTCGTTTGAGAACCTCCAAGCCGCTGAGGTTCGGCATCATGACGTCGAGGACGACGAGATCGAGGCGTTCGCGCCCGACTTCCTTGAGCGCGTCGTACCCGTCCTCCGCCGTGAGAACCCGATACCCCTCCGAAGAAAGTACGATGGACGTAACCTCCAATAAGGCCGCGTCATCGTCAACGAGCAAAATAGTCTCTTCCAAACTCCCGAAAACCATCCCTCCGCGTCGTGGGCAAAAACGCCCTTTGAGAACCCGTATCCTATCGTATTTGGCTTTCAGTCGACAGATTTTAGATCGAGGCGACCCGTCTCGCGCCCGGTCAAAGATCTCGTTTGTCCCGGTTTTCCGTCAAGGCGACCGCTTTCGTGATGGCGTGGGTCGCGATGGGGGTCGTGAGGAGAAGGAGGACGGAGATCATGGCCGCCTTCGCCGCGATGGCCGCGCCTCCGCCGATCGCGGTGGCGAGGAGGATGGGCATCGCCCCGAGGAGGGCGGCTTTGCTCGTGGCGTGGAGTTTCAAATACACGTCGGGCATCGCCACGATACCGTAAACTCCGACGCTCAACGCGAGGAGGCCGAAGACAATGAGGATGTCGGAGAGGAGCGTCAAAGCACCCGCCTCTCTGCGTAATAACGTGCGGCGGCGAGCGTCCCGACGAAGGCGAGGAGCGCGAGTATGAGCGCCGCGTCCATATAGTACGGGACGCCCTCGGAGGCCGAATAAATCGCCAAGAGGCACACGGTGATGATTGTGAGCGTGTCGAAGGCGAGGACGCGGGCCGCCGTCGAGCGGAGCTTCACCACCGCCGCCGCGCACAAGATGAGAAGCACGGTCGCCCACGCAATGGCGACGAACGACACGATTTCGCTCATGGAAACACCTTCCTTTGATACCGTTCGTAAAATTCCCGCCGCTCGCGCCGAACCGCCTCGGGATCGGCGGCGTCCATGGCGTGTATCCACATCACCCGCTCCTCCTCGTCCACCCTCACGAGCAAAGTTCCGGGCGAGAAGGCCGCGAGGAAAGCCGAAACCGCGATCCCCTCCGGCGTCCGGTCATCGAGCGGTACGGCGACCATCCCCGGCTCATTCGGCGGCCTCACCCCGAGCACCGCGAGCAAAACCCTCCACGCCCCGAAGACCGTCTCCCGAACGACCGCCCCCGCGAACCGGGGGAACGCCGCCACGCGCCGGAGAGCCTCGCCGAATGCGATTCGCTCGTCATCCATCGCGTCGTCGGAGGGTGAGAGTCCCCGTCCGAACCTCCGACGAGCCGTGAAAAGAAGCGCCGAGGAGACCGCGAGTCCGGCGAGGATGTCCCACGGCGCGAGGCTCGCGAGGGCGAGGGCGTATATCGTCGTGAGGGAGAGCGCGGCGACGGCGTACCGGATCACGGCCCGCCTCCGATGATCGCCTCCGCCGCCGCCCGGCACGCCCCGACGAGCGGCTCCGGATATACCCCGATCGCGAGAATCGCGAGCGCGAGCGCGAACACGAGGACGCGGGCGGGAGCCGAACCGGGCGTCGCCTTCACGAGATCGGCGTCCGCCTCCGGGTCGTGGCTCGAACCGCCCGGTCGTAAATATCGTCGCTGGTAAATCTGGAAAGAATAAAGAAACGAGAACGCCCCCCCGACAAAGACGAGAACCACGAGCGTCGCCCCGACGAGACCGCCCTCGCCCTCGATGGCGGCCTTGAAAACCGCGAGCTTCCCGAGGAACCCCGCCGCCGGGGGAACGCCCGCGATGCTGAAAGCCCCGACGGCGAACGCCGCCCCCACGAGCGGCCCCCGAAGCCCCGCCGCCAGAAAAACCACGCCCTTGTTAAGCGAGTTCACCACCGAATAAAGAACCGCCGCCGCGTATCCGACCGGCCCGCCGATGGCGAGCGCGACGAGGATGTATCCGACTTGCCCGATCGCCGAGTACGCCATCACCTCCGAGGCGTCGCGGCGCGAGACGGCTTGAAGCGCGCCGTACACGATGCTCGCCGCCCCGAACGCCATCACCACCACCGCCCCGATCCCGAGTTCCCTCGGAAGGATATCCGCCCCGAAGCGAAGAAGCCCATAGCTCCCGATATTCGCCAAAGCCCCCGAGAGGATCGCCGCCACCGAAGCGTGGCTCCCCACATACACCGCCGGAAGCCAGAAATGGAACGGAAAAAGCCCGAGCTTCAAAAAGAACGCGGCGAATATGATCGTGGCGACGACGAGAACCGGCCCCGTTTCGAGGGCGTCCGTCCGTTCGGCGATGACCTCCATGTCGAGGCTCCCCGTGATCGTGTACAAAGACGCGACGCCGATGAGGAAGATGACGGAGCCGAGCAAGTTCACGACCGCGAAAATGAAAGCCCCCCGAACCTGATAATCCTCTTCCCGATACCCCGTGAGGATGAACGACGCGGTCATCGAGATCTCGAAGAAGACGTAAAAATTGAAAGCGTCCCCCGTCAAAAACAACCCGGAAAGCCCCGCCGCCACGAGGAGGACGAGAGCCGGGAACGCGCTCCACCGCACGCCGAGGAAGACCTCGTAAAGCATCGCCGCGAGGATCACAAAGACCGACACGAGCGCGAACACGACCCCGAGCGCGTCCGCCCGGAGCGAGATCCCGACCCCCTCCGGCCATCCCCCGAGAACGACCGTCACCGTCTCGCCCCCGACGACCTCGAACGCGAGCGCGAAGAGCGATACGAAGCTCACGGAAAGCCCCGCCACCGCGAACGCCCCGACCCACCACTTCCGCCCGTCGAGGAGCGCGAGCGCGACCGCGAGGAGCCACGGAACCCCGACCGGGAGCATCACGAGAAGCTCGGGCGCGCTCATCGCCTCGCCCTCGTTTCTTCTTCGGGGTCGTCCGTTTCGCCGTCTTGTTTTTCTTCGGGGACTTCCTCGCGTTCGGGGTCGTCGGCGCGGTCGAGGGACTGGGCGTCGCGCATTTCGGAGTCGGCGATTTCTTCGAGATCCATAGTTCCTTGCGAGGCGTACACGCGGTATATGAACACGAGTATGAGCGCGGCGAGGGCGAAGCCGATGATGAGCGCGGTGAGCGCCATCGCCTGAACGAGCGGGTCGGCGACGCCCTCGCCGGAGAGTCCGCCGCCTTCGAGCGGGTATATCGGGGCCGCGCCCCGGAGGAGTCCCGAGGAGATGATGAAGAGAACCGCCGCGTTCGAGATGAGTATGATCCCGACGACCACCCGCGTGAGGTCGCGCTGAAGAAGGAGGAACGTCCCCGATCCGAATATGACCGCCACCACGAGCGCCGAAAGGAGGTTCACGAGCCTTCCCTCCCTTCGTGGCGTTCTTCATAGCTCATCTTCTCCCCGGATTCGGCGGCGGGGGTGGCGTGGGTGAAGGCCGAGAGTATTCCGGTCAAAACCCCGAGGACGAGGATGGCGATGCCGATGTCGAAAAGCACCGCCGTTATTATCTCCAAAGTCCCGAGGTATACGACGCTCGCCCCCGGCGCCGGATAATGCGTGAGCGGCGCGTCCCCGAGAAACGCGGGGACGACCGCGACCGCGAGCGCGATGGCGAGTCCCGAGAACGCGAGGGCGGTCGCCATTTTGGTCGGGGGGAGGGAGCCGTGTCCGCGGCTTCCGAGGGCGAGGTGGCGGAGGACGACCCCGAGCGCGGCGACGACCCCGGCGGAGAAGCCGTCCCCGGCCTCGGCGTATCCGTTCACGAGGAGCGCGACCGCCACGACGAGCGTCGGGAGATAAAGGAGTCCGGCGATGGAACGCGTTACGCGCTCGACGGTCGCCCCTTCGCGTTCGGCGCGGCCTCCGGCTTCGATCTCCTCCTCCGACTCCGGGTTTTTGTGTCCGATGAGGGTCACGACGGCGAGAAGCACGATGCACACGACGGTGATCTCCCCGAGCGTGTCGAAGCCCCGGAAGTCCGCGAGAATCGCCGTGACCGCATCCCCGGCGTGGACTTCGGGGGTGAGGCGGATGTGCTCGGTGGCGACGGTCTCTCCGGCGGGCGGAACCGAGAGAGCGCCCCACGCCACGACGAACGCGAACGCCCCCGCGAGAATGGAGATGAGTACCTTCCGAGGCCCTTTCGTGAGCGGAAGTTGTGATTGTTTGCGGAGGGCTTCGTACGGGATGAGGCGCATCGTCGCGAAATAGAGGATCGTGATCATGATCTCCACGAGAACCGCGACGAGCGCGACGTCCGGCGCCCCGTAAAAGGCATACGCCACCGCGAGCGAGAACCCGGCGCTCGAAAGCACGAGCGCGAGCGTGATGTGGAGCCGCGTGAACGTCGCCGCCACCGAAGCCGCCGCGACCACCCCGAGGGCGAG
>JACDAJ010000124.1 GCA_013695475.1 Rubrobacter sp.
CGCCCCGGATGCCGATCATGTCGGCCACGATGGACGAGTTCCCCGTCGCGATGTTCCCGAACGGCCCGGCGTGGACGAGGGCGGGGGTGTTCTCCAAAGTTTGCATGAGGTTCGGCTTTATCGCCTCTCGCATCATCACCGTCATCGCCCCGGCGGCCCTCAAATACTCGGCGGTGAGCGGGTTTCCATCGGTCGTATACCCGACCACGATCCGCCCGAGCCTCTCCCTCATGTCCCGGAGCGAGGTCGAAAGAGCGAGTATCGCCATGACCTCCGAGGCGGCGGTGATGTCGAAGCCCGTCTCCCTCGGAACGCCATCGGCTCGCCCGCCGAGTCCGATGACGATGTCGCGGAGAGCGCGGTCGTTCACGTCGAGGACGCGCCGCCATGTGACGCTGTGGCGATCCACATGAAAAAAGTCGTCCGAATGGTGGATGTGGTTGTCGAGCATCGCCGCGAGAAGATTATGCGCCGAAGTCACGGCATGCGTATCCCCGGTCAAATGCAAATTCAGCATTTCCATCGGGACGACTTGCGAATATCCGCCGCCCGCCGCGCCGCCCTTTATCCCGAACGTCGGCCCCATCGCGGGCTGCCGAACGGCGACCGTCGCCTTTTTGCCGATGTGCCGAAAAGCCTGTCCGAGGCCGACCGTCGAGGTCGTCTTCCCCTCGCCGAGCGGGGTCGGGGTGATCGCGGATACGACCACGTATTTCGCCTTCGGGCGGTCTTTCAATTCTTCGATGGCTTCGAGCTTCACCTTCGCCACGTCGCTCCCGTACGGCTCGAGGAAGCGCGGGGCGATGCCCATCTCCTTCGCTAGTTCGGGGAGTGGTTTCAGGGTCGCCCGCCGGGCTATGTCGAGGTCGGAGGGGATTTTCGTTCGTGGGGTCATGGGGTCGCTTCGCTCCCGTTCTTGGTTATTGGTTATTGGTTTTTCCGCTCGACACGTGCATTCGCTCCGCTTCGTTCTTTTCTCCGAGACGTTCGAGGGTTTCCCGACGCCACTTCTCGGTCTTCGCGAGTTCGTTGAATGTGTATATGTGGAGTCCGGCGACACCGTTTTTCGGGTCTTCGATGGTCGGTGCGAGGTTTTCGATGAGGCGGTTCGGAGAGTATCCGCCGGAGAAGATTTTGAGGAGCCAGCCTCGGTTTTTGCGGAGGAAGCGGGCCGACTCCCCGAGGCCGATCTTCGACGATATCCGCATGAGCTTTTGTTTTCCGACCACGCCGGGAACGCCGATATAAAGTGGAAGCTCGATGCCCCGGCTCCGCATCGCCTCGATCCACGTTCCCGTCACCTTCGCGTCGAAGCAAATTTGGCTGATTATGTGCGTCGCGGATGGAGCTTTCTCCTCCATCGCCCGGATGGTCGCCTCGTCGCTTATGACCGGGTGGCTCTCGGGATAGCCGGAGATGCCGATCTTTTCGACGGTGTGATCCAAATTCCCCATCGCCCGGAGCAACGGCCCCGCTCCGTCGAACTTCCCGACCGGCTCCTCGGCGTCGCCCGCGATGACGAAGAGTTCTTTCACGTCCATCTCGCGCAGCCGGAACAATATCTCCGCGAGATGGACCTCGTCCGCGACGAGCCTCGCCGCGAGGTGCGGCACGACAGAATATCCGGCCTCCGAAAGTCCCTCGCAGAATTCCAAAGTCCGGTTGACCCCGAGCTTCGGCGAAGAAGTCACGGTGAGCTTTATGTCCTTCGGGACGTGAGAAACCACGTCCTCCTCGACCCCCGCGAGTGGGATCACCTCATACCGGGCCGTACTAAAAAGGGCGGAAACCCTCTCGCCCTTCGAGCGTTTCACGGCCACGCTTCTTCCGATCACATCAAACACCTTTCATAAGACGGGGAGCCGTATTTCCCGACTCCCCACTCCCCGCTTTTCTAGCTTGTCGGAGTCAATTTCTGCTCGGCGCGCTCGGGCCGGAAGAAGAGTCGGTCGGCGACGACTGCGTCGGTCCGCTCATGAGGCGTCTCGATGGCGAGCTCCGTCCCGAGGGAGGAGTATTCGACCGGAACCATCGCGAACCCGATGTTCTTGTCGAGCCTCGGCGAATAGCATGCGCTCGTGACCCGCCCGACTTGCAAACCGGTGTCCTTGCCGAAGACCGGGAAGAAGTCCGGCATCGAGCCGTCGTTGAACGAGCCGAGCCTTTGCCCGCCCATCTCGACCCCGACGAGCTTCCGGCTCACTCCCGTCTCGGCGACCTCTTTG
>JACDAJ010000136.1 GCA_013695475.1 Rubrobacter sp.
GGTATCCGCTCTCCCATTATCCGTTCCTTGAGTTGGGGCTTTATGCCCTCCTCCGTGGTGAGATCCACTTTGATGTCCAGAGTGTCTTCGAGATAGTGCTTGACGCGAATCAAGTCGAAGAGACCGAACTTCCCGCGCGATTCACGGTCTATTCGGATTATGAGATCCACATCGCTCCCCGACCCAGCCTCATCCCGCGCCGTCGAGCCGAAGAGATAAAGCCGCTCCACCCCGCGCCTCTTCAGTTCCTCACGATGCTCGGAGAGCCTCCGTATCGCCTCGTCGCGTTTCATGGCTTTATTATGCTTTATTTCGAGGGGTGGCGGGTGGAGTTCGTGGAGTTCGCTTCGCTTCGCTCCTCGCCTCGATGTTCGCTGGCGATGCTGTATGGCGGGTCGGAGGCGGCGTAGCTCGTGCGGGCGATGAGCTCGGCGATGAGGCCGAACGAGACGCTTTGAACGCCGACGATGATGAGAAGCACCCCGAGGATGAGGAGCGGCCTCTCCCCGATCCCATCCCCCATGAACCATAATACGGAGAGATAAGCGCATATGACGAGGCCGATGGAGGCGAAGCCCATCCCGATCCCGCCAAAGAGATGCAATGGCCGCCTTTGGTAAATCCCGAGGAACACGATGCTCACGAGGTCGAACATCCCGCGCACGTACCGCTCGATGCCGAACTTCGAGCTTCCGCCGCCCCTTTCGCGGTGGTTCACTGTCTCCTCGCCGACCCGGAAGCCCCGATAGTGGGCGAGGACGGGGATGTACCGGTGGAGCTCGCCGTACAAAGTTACTTCCTGCGTTACCTCGCGGCGGTACACTTTCAGGCCGCAGTTGAAATCGTTGAGTTTCACCCCGGTCAAAATCTGGGTCGTCCGGTTGAAGAGCTTCGATGGGATGCGTTTCTCCACCGGGTCCCTCCGGTTCTTCTTCCAGCCGGAGACGAGGTCGAGGTCGTCCTCGAAGAGCTTGTTCACGAGGCGCGGTATCTCCGCCGGATCATCCTGTAAATCCGCGTCCATCGTGGCGACGACCCCGTGCCGGCTCCTCGCGAAGCCCGCCCCGAGGGCGGCGCTCTTCCCGAAGTTCCGCCGGAAGCGGACGAGGCGGACGTTCGGCGAACTCTCCGAGACGCCTTCGAGTATCCTCCCGGTCTCGTCGGTCGAGCCGTCGTCCACGTATATGATCTCATGCGGTATGCCCCGGAGGGCGGCCTCCGTCTCCGCGTGCGTCTTGGCGATGCACTCGGCCTCGTTGTATACCGGGATGACGATGGACACCCCGTCGAACGACTCGCGGGAGGTTATGGAATGGCTGTATTCGGAGATTTCACTTCGTTCGCTTTGCATAGCAAGGGAGTATACCCCAGCCTTCCCGCGCTCCGAATGTCTTTAACCGACAATTTTCTGGTTGCCGCGCTCCGGTTTTTGGTTTTTGGCCGGGGCGAAAACAGGGGGCGACGGTGGCCGGCCCGGCTATGGACGCCGGATGGTTCACAATAGTGGCGGTGCGCCGTGGCGGTGTGCCGTACTTTCCCGAAGGAGGCCCGGATGGCGCGAAACCGAAAACCCGAACTCCCCGACGGCTTTTCCGCGCGGGCCGCCGCGCCGGATGATGTGGGGGACGTCGCCCGCCTCGTTATGGCGACGGACTGGGCGGGGTTCTTCGAGGCGGATACCGTGGAGGATGAACTGTCCGACGACTGGCGCGGCATGGCTCTCGACTTCGAGCGCGACTCGTGGCTCGTTTTCTCACCGGACGGCGACCTCGCGGCGTCGGCGGAGCTTTTCCACTGGGGGCATTCCCGCATCGAGGTTTCCGCCGCCGTCCACCCGGAGTATTCGGGACGTGGGATCGGGAGCTTCCTGATCTCGGCCACGGGAGGGCGGTCTGGGGAGCACGTCCCGCTCGCGCCGCCGGAGAAGCGCGTCGTCCTCCACCGTCCCGTGAATGCCGCGAATGAGGAGGCTCGCAAGCTCCTCGAAAGCACGGGCCACGCACTCGCCCGGAATTTCTGGACGATGGAAATCGAGTTGGGAGGAAATCCGGCTCTCCCGGCGTGGCCGGAAGGAATTTCCGTCCGCACGTGTTTCCGAGGCCGTGACGAGAGGGCGGTGTATGAGGCGCAGCGCGAGGCTTTCCGGGATCACTGGGGGGAGAATGAGGAGCCTTTCGAGGAATGGAGCCGCCGCATGGCGGAGGGGCCGGGCTATGATCCCTCGCTGTGGTTCATCGCCGAAAACGAGGGTGAAGTCGCCGGAATGTCCCTGTGCCGCTCGACCTCGGAGGCGAAGGGGTGGGTCGCCGTCCTCGGCGTGAGGCGGGGGTGGCGGAGGCGCGGCCTCGGCGAGGCTCTCCTCCTCCATTCCTTCGGCGAGATGCGCCGCCGGGGCAAAACCTCCGTCGAACTCGGCGTGGATTCCGAAAGCCTCACCGGAGCGACCCGCCTTTATGAGAGGGCGGGTATGAAAGTCGCCCGGCAAGTGGCTGTCTTCGAAAAAGAACTTCGCCCGGAAGGGCGGGGAGTGGGTGGCGGGGGGTCGGGAAAGACCCGACATTGAGGCTCCGCGCCGACAGCGCCGCTATGAGTCCGCCGTGAGTTTCCCGCGCGGGAATGCGGGGGTGTGGAGGAGGAACGCGTCGAGAGCATCCCGGCTCCCTGTTTTTTCAGACTATGCGGAGTGAGGGCGGGGAGTCGCTTTCGTCGTCCGCGTTCGTCGGGGCGGCGAAGGCGAAGCGGTCGTCGGCGGCGGTGGCGTAGTTTCCGTCCTCGCGGTCGAGGACGCGGAGGAGGGTTTTCACGACCTCGGGGTCGAGGCTGCGCCCGGAGAGGCTCGTGAGTTCCATTCGGGCTTCGTGGGGGGCGAGGGCGGGGCTGTGGAGGGTTTCGAGGATGCTCGCGGAATATGCCGTCGCCACGGCGAGGATGCGGGCCTCGAAGGGGATCCAGGCGGACTTCAAGCGATCCGGATATCCTGTCCCATCCACCTTCTCATGGCACCACCTCACCCACTTCGCTGCCTCCTCGAAACCCGGCGCGCCGGATAATATCCTCTCCCCCTCGACCGCGTGCCGCTCGAGCGCCATCCTCCCGACGGAGTTCAGTTTATCGGGGGGCGACATGAGAACCTCGTCCGGCACCCCGACCATCCCGACATCCTGCAAAAGAGCCGCGACTTTCAGCTTTTCGACCTTCTCCGCTTCGAGGCCGAACTCTTTTCCGACATCCCCGGCGAACACCGACGAGGCGGCGGCGAGCCGCG
>JACDAJ010000151.1 GCA_013695475.1 Rubrobacter sp.
CCGACGCCCGCCCAGCCGAAGAAGCGATACGGCATCGGAGCGGTCGACTGCCATACCGGCGAGACGGTGGTCCTGTTCCGCCGCCGAAAACGCAGGCGTGAGGTCGCCGAACTGCTCGAAGCCCTCCCGCGGAAGCATCCGACGGGCAAAGTCTATGTCGCCCGGGACAATCCAAGCGCCCACGGGGACGGCGAGGTGGAGGCGGTTCTGCGCGGGGCGGCGGGCAGGCTGGTTTCGCTCCACCTTCCGACCTGCAGTCCCTGGCCCAGCCCCGTCGAGATGCTCTGGCGGCACTTCCGGAGGGAGGTGGCCCATTGCGGGCTGTTCCCGGACGTGGAGGCGCTCGCCGCGGCGGCCTACGGCTTCTTCGAGCGATGCAACCGATCGCCGTGGCGGATCCTCTCGGCCGTCGGCTCGAAGAGCCCCGCGGAAGTTACATGAATGTACTTAGTTTTTAGACAGTTTCTGAAAACATATTTCGGCTCGTGGAACGAGTGGTCGAAAGACCCGAGCCTCCCGATAGAGAGCGGCGACCCGGCGGAGAAAGTCGCCTGAGAAAGTAGCTGTCAGCGGTCAGTCATTGGCTCGCCGTGGGTTGCGGAAGTTTCGAGGGTTCGCGGGCTGGGTTTCAGGTTTCAGGTGTCAGGAAAAGCGGCGCCGGACGAAGCGGGGTTTTTCGACGGAGCCTCGCTGGCGAAGTGGATCCCACTTCATGGAATCCGCCCTCGGCAATCAGCGATGACAAAAAAGCTGGCTGCCGAGAGAGTGGGCGGGGCGACAATGTCCCGCCCGTTTTGCGAGGTTCGCCGACGAGGCGGCGAGATCATAGCCATGTCATTTCATACGAGTATCGGGAGGTGGGAGATATGAAAACCCGAAGATACGATTCTCCATTCGATGAAGTCGTCGAGGCGATCATAGCGAGCATCGAGTCGAGCGGCATGCTCCTCGTCGCGGACATTGACGTTCGGAAAAACGCCGCGAAGCGGGGGATCGAACTGACGGGCAACCGTATTCTCGAAGTGTTCCGTCCCGATTACGCGGCGCGAATTTGGGCGATGGAGATCGAAGCCGGAGTGGACATCCCCATACGCATCCACGTCCACGAAGACGAAGGAGGCGGCGTGACGGTGAGGTGCCGGACGCCGCTCGAAGTGCTTTCGAGGCACGGGAATGACGAACTCACACTCTTCGCGGCGGAACTCGATCCCGTCTTCGAGAAGATTGTCTGCGACCCGATGCGCCGCCGGAGATCCGTCGCGTAGAGAAGCGGACCAGAGCCGCCGAAGCGTACACAAACTTTTTAGACCGGGAGAAATTTGAACGATAGACACGAGCATTCGCCGGACAGAAATGGACATTCGCCGCCCGACGCTCCGGGACTCGACCGGGGTTATGTGAAGGAGCTTCGAGCCGCCGGGTTCACGAGTTCGACGCGGCGTGAGTTTTTGAAGCGGTCCGCCGGGGCGGGACTCGGGCTTGTGGCGGGGGCGGGGCTTCTTTCGTTGGCGGGGTGTTCGACGGAGAACGCATCGGCTTCGCTCGATGAGGCGGAGACGCCGGAGCTTACGATCGGGTTCGTTCCGATAAATTGCGCGACGCCGATCATCATGGCCGACCCCCTCGGGATATATGAGCGGTATGAGTTGAATGTGACGGTTCTCAAGTTCGGGGGGTGGGCGGAGATCCGGGACGCCGCCATCGCCGGGGAGATCGACGCGGCCCACCTCCTCGCCCCGATTCCACTCGCGCTGGCGATGGGCATCGGCCCAGCCGACCCGATCCCGATGCGCCTCTCCGCCATCGAGAACATAAACGGGCAGGCGATCACGTTGGCGAAACGCCACCTCGGGAACGTTGCCGGGCCGGAGGACATGCGCGGCATGACCCTCGGCATCCCATTCGAGTTTTCGATGCATAGCTTCCTCCTCCGGGCGTACCTCGCCGAGGGCGGACTCGACCCGGACAACGACGTGCAACTCGTAGTCATGCGGCCGCCGGACATGGTCGCGCAACTTTCGGTCGGAAACATTGACGGATTCCTCGGTCCGGAGCCGGTGAACCAGCGGGCCGTTTTTGCCGGGGCGGGGTATATCCACGAACTCAGCCGCGACATGTGGGACGGACATCCGTGCTGCTCGTTCTCCGTCCGCCAGCAATTTATAGACGAGAATCCGAGGACGTATCAGTCGCTCCTCTCCGCCATCGTGGACGCGACCGAATACAGCCGGAACCTCGACAATCGGCGTGAGATCGCCGAGGCGATATCCCCGACCGAGTATCTTAACCAGCCGCTCGAAGTCGTCGAGGCGGCGATGACCGGACACTTCGACAACGGCAAGGGGGAGACGGTCACCGAGCCGGGCCGGATGAGCTTCGACCCGTATCCGTGGAAGTCGTTCGCGCTCTGGATGCAAACGCAATTAGTCCGGTGGGGATACATTACGAAATCCGAGGTCGAGGCGATGGGGATGCGGAACCTCGCCGACGAGGTCTTCCTGACCGAAGGCGTGAGGGAGGCGCAAAGGGAACTCGGCATCCCGACGACGAATGATGAGTACCGGGAGGAGATCATATTCGGGCGGACCTTCGATCCGTCGAACCCCGCGTCGTGGATGGAGAAGAACATCGGGGCGCGTATATGATGCGGAATCCACCGACCGAGTCCCGTGCAAACGATGCGAGCATCCGCAGAGACGCAGTCTCCACCGGGCGGCGACCGCGCGCGAACGCCGGAACGACAACGAGAGAAGCGAACATTACGAGAGGAGCGGGCGCATGACGACTTCCACGAAAACCGAGACTACGAGATCGGGTGGCGCGAAAGCCGCGAATTCGAGAACCAAATCATCGGGGAGGCCGATACATCCGGCGGTGCTTTTCGCCGTTCTCCTCGCGGCTTTCCTCGCCGTGTGGGAGGCGGCGGTGAGGGTCGGGCTGACGTCGAGCCTCATGCCGCCGCCGTCGCTCGTCTTCACGGAACTCGTCGCGGCTCTCAGCAACCCGTTCTATATCGCGAGCGCGAACGACGCGGGGATCGGGATACAGCTCGGCACGAGCCTCCTTCGCGTTCTCATCGGGTTCGGACTTGCGATGGTCGTGGCGTTGCCGCTCGGCGTGTTCCTCGGGACGTCGCCGAATTTGAGCAAGGCGGTTGACCCGTTCGTCCAGGTTTTGCGCCCGGTGTCGCCGCTGGCGTGGCTTCCCATCGGTTTGGCGCTTCTCCGGGACTCGCAGCAGACGGCGATATTCGTGATCTTCATAAGCGCGATCTGGCCGATGCTCCTGAATACCATCGCGGCGACGAACTCCGTGCCGAAGACGTATCTGGAGGTCGCCCGCACTCTGAAAGCGAGCCGATGGACGACGATGCGGCGCATCATAATCCCGGCCGCGCTCCCGAATATTTTGACGGGTCTGCGCGTGAGCATGGGGGTCGCGTGGCTCGTCATCATCGCGGCGGAGATGCTCATCGGCGGTCGCGGCATCGGGTACTTCATATGGAATCAGTGGAACAACCTCGACATCGCTAACATCATCGTCGCCATCCTCCTCGTCGGCCTCGTCGGCATAATGCTCGACCGGGCGTTCGCGCTTCTCGAAAGGAGGTTCGCCTATGAGGGATGAGGCGACCGGGACGAAAGGGAAACTCCGCTTCGAGGGGGTCGAGAAAGCGTTTCCGACGAAGGACGGGGAATACAAAGCGCTCGCCCCGATATCCCTCGACGTGGAGGAAAGGCAATTCGTCGCTTTGATCGGGCCGTCCGGCTCCGGGAAAAGCACCGTGCTTCGCCTCGTCGCCGGACTCGAGGAGAGGACCGCCGGGGAGATCACGATGGACGGCGACGCCATCTTTGGCCCCGGCCCCGACCGTGGGATGGTTTTTCAGGATCACGCGCTGCTTCCGTGGATGACGGTGAAGGAGAACGTCCTCTTCGCCCTCGACTGCAACCCCGACGGACGCGACAAGGAGGAGAGGGAAAAGGCCGCCTCGGAGTATCTCGACCTCGTCCATCTTTCGCGCTTCGCCGACCAGAAACCGTCGCAGTTATCCGGCGGCATGAAGCAGCGCGTGGGATTGGCGCGGGCGTTCGCGCTCGACCCGAGGGTGCTTCTCATGGACGAGCCGTTCGGCGCGCTCGACGCGCTCACGCGGGGTGTCATGCAGACGGAGTTGCTCGGGATATGGGAGGAGGCTGCGAAGACCGTTCTCCTCGTCACCCACGATGTGGACGAGGCATTATTGCTCGCCGACCGGATCATCGTCTTGAGCCAAGGGCCCCAGGCGCGTATAAAGGCCGACATGAATGTACCGTTCGAGAGGCCGAGGGATCAAGATGAGATCCTCTCCAGCAAAGAGTACCCGGAACTCCACCGCGAACTCCTCGCCCTCCTCCGGGAAGAGATAGCCGTCTGAAAAACTAAAGACCGAAAGGAACCATATGAACCGCGAAACGGCGACACAGAAAATCCTCGAAGCGAAGCGCGAAAAAGGACTCACCTTCGAGGCGATCGCGAGCAAAGTCGGGAAGCACAAAGTATGGACGACCGCCGCCCTCCACGGACAGCACCCGATGAGCGCGGAGGAGGCTGACGCCGTTTGCTCGCTCCTCGGCCTCG
>JACDAJ010000215.1 GCA_013695475.1 Rubrobacter sp.
TCCTCGCCCCCACATACGCCGGACTCGAAAGCCACACGGTTTACGGCGTCCCCGTCCATCGGTACCGATACTTCACGAAGGAGCGCGAGGTCGTCACCCACGAGGCCGGGGCGATGAACAAAATGGCCGCCCGAAGCGACCTCGCCATCCCCGCCTTCGCCCTCGTCGGCGCGGGCATGGCGGCCGCCGCGAAGCTCGCCCGGAAGAGCCGATACGACGCCATCCACTCGCATTGGCCGCTCCCTATGGGCCTCCCCGCGCAAGCCGGGGCATGGGCCTCGAAAGGGAATTCTCGGCTCGTCGCCTCATTCCACGGGGCGGAGGTCGCGCTCGCGAAGCGGAAAGGACATTATCGTCCGGTGCTTTCGTGGATCGCGAAGAACCTCGACGCGGCTATATCGAACTCCCGAAGCACCGCCGACACCGTGCGCGAACTCACCGGAGTCGAGCCATATGTCATCCCGTGGGGGCCGCCTCGGGGAGCCGTGGATCCCTCCCGGAAGCCGGATACGAAAGCCGCCTCGTCCGACGAACTCCCCATCATCCTCGCGGTCGGGCGCGTGATCGAAAGAAAGGGCTTCCCCGTCCTCGTCCGGGCGGCGGAACGACTCCGGGGCAAAGCCCGCGTCGTCATAGTCGGCGGCGGCGAGGACGAAAGATCCCTCGCCCGCGAGGTCGAGAAACGAAAAGTCGGGGATGTCGTCGAGCTTGCCGGAAAGCTCTCGAACGCCGAACTCTCGGCTCTTTACGCGAGGTGCGCGGTTTTCTGCCTCCCGGCCATCGTGGATTCCCGCGGCGAAACCGAAGGTCTCGGGGTGGTTCTCATCGAGGCGATGAGCCACGGGAAGCCCGTCGTCGCGAGCGGCCTCGGCGGCATCCCCGACGCGGTGGCGGACGGCGAGACCGGGCTTCTCATCCCCCACGGCGACCCGGACATCCTCGCCGACGCGCTCCTCCGCGTCATCTCGGACGGCGGACTTGCGAAGCGGCTCGGGGAGGCGGGTCGGGAGCGGGCGAAGCGGCTCTTTTCGTGGGACTCCATCGCGGAGAAGCACCTCGAAATATACGAGAATGGCCGCCTATGAGAGCGAGGAACACGAGTCGTC
Organism: Rubrobacter sp.; assembly: GCA_013695475.1. Classification (GTDB taxonomy): domain Bacteria; phylum Actinomycetota; class Rubrobacteria; order Rubrobacterales; family Rubrobacteraceae; genus JACCWD01. The sequence continues at coordinate 1,107 of JACDAJ010000215.1, forward strand.
CGAGTCCGGTCGGGAAACGTCGTGTCCGTCGGACGACTCACACCTCCTCCGGAGCCAGCCGAAAAAGATCCCATCCTTCCGGCACCCCGCATCTCGGGGTCATTCCATACGAATGTCTCCGGACGAAACGCATCGCTTCGACTCGCGGCGAATGGCCGTCGAGTCCGCCCGGAGACGACCGCCTCCGTCCGACTCCCCATGGCCGGGAAGCGTTCCGCGTGAACGCCTCGCGGCAAAACACTCCACTTTGGCTCGCGGCGCAGGCGAAGCGTATTCATCGGGGAGGACGCGGCGAATGGTCGCCGGGGTTCGTCGAAAAAGACCACATCCGTCCGGCACCATACCCATCGGATCATGGCTCGTCGGAGTCTTTCCGCATGAACGTCTCTCGGAAGAATGCTTTGTACGGGATCCGGATGGAGGACACCGAGCGGTCGGCGCGTCCCTTCGTCGCGCATTGCGGAGACGTCGCGCGCCGCGTCTCCATGGGAAAGCATGGCCGCCTTCGCGGCGGAGGAGGCGAGTACCCGGGTTCGGCATCGCTTCGGCTCGCGGTGAAAAAAAGCCTCCGCGTCGCCTTCGGGCATGTCCACCGGAGGATATGGGGCGGCGAGTGGATGTGTCCGGCGTGAGTGGCCGGGCGATGGGGATCGCGAAGAAGGTTCTCGCTCCGGCTCTCATTCTCGTCGCGGCGACTTTCCTCGGGAGGGCGGTTTTCGGGGGATGGAGCGAAGTTCGCGAGTATGAGTGGAGCTTCGATTTCTCGTACCTCGCGCTCTCGGTCGTCCTCATCTTCCTTTATTACGCGCAGCAATGGGGCGGATGGCGGCTCGTGATGCACAGCTTCGGCGACCCGCTCGGACGCTCGGATTCGGCGGCGATATGGTTCGCATCCATCCTCGGCCGGTACGTCCCTGGAAACGTCGCGATGGTCGCCGGGCGTGTCGGGCTTTGCCAAAGGCGCGGCATCCCCGCCCGGACGACGCTCGCGAGCATGGTCTATGAGAACGCGCTCATTTTAATAAGCGCGCTTCTCATAACGGCGGCGACGGTTCCGTTATGGCCACCGTTCGAGTACAAAAACTACGCGCTCATCCTCGTCGCCCTCGCCCCCGCCGGACTCGCCCTCCTCCATCCCGCCGTTTTCCGAAAAGCGTCCGACGCCATCCTCCGCCGCACGGGACGCGAGCCACTCTCGGCGACGCTCCCGTTCGGGCGGGTGATGGCTCTCCTTGTTTATTACGTCGGGGGGTGGGCGCTCCTCGGGCTTGCGTTCGCCGCGCTCGCCGCGTCGGTCGCCCCGGTGGAGTTCGCGGAGGTCGCGCTCCTCGTCGGGGGATACGCCTTCGCGTGGGAGGTCGGGTTCCTCTCGTTCATAACGCCGAGCGGGCTGGGGGTGAAGGAAGGCATTCTCTTCGTCATCCTCGCGCTCGTCTTCCCGGCTCCGGTCGCCGCGCTCCTCACCGTGCTTTCGCGGCTGTGGCAAACATTGGCGGAGATCGCGGCGGCGGGAGCGGTGTGGGCGTTCGCGAAGAGGGGCGGGCTGAGAATATAGTGTCCGCCCCGGCGCGCCGTTCCGAGGGGCGAGGCGTTTCAGATCGAGATTTGACCGTCGACAGACAGGCCGGAGGGGCCGGAGGCATGCTCCGAGAGGGCTTCTCTGTCGAGAATCGAGATCCTCCGGCTCTTCGCCTCGATGTGGCCTTCGCGCTGGAACTCGCTCATCACCTTCGAGACGGCCTCCCGGGTCGAGGCGATCATGTTTGCGAGATCCTGATGCGTGAGCTTCACGTCGAGTTCGACCCCGTCGCCGCCGTTCTTCTCCCCGAAGCGGTCGCCGAGATTCAAAAGCAATGTCGCGAGCCTCGTCGAGACTTCGCGGTGGAGGAGGCTTTCGATGACCTCGTCGGACTGGCGGAGGCGCTCGGAGAGCGACGAGAAGAGTTTGAGCGCGAACTCCGGGCGGCTCTTTATGACTTGCTCGATGGAGGCTTTCTGGACGCTCGCGACCTTCGCTTCGGTGACGGCTTCGGCGAACACGTCTTGCCAGCGGCCTTCGACGAGGCTTATTTTGCCGAACATGCCACCGTCTTTGAGAAGGGCGATCGTCGCTTCTTTATAGTCGCCGTAGATTTTGTATAGCCGGATGACGCCGGACGACACGAAATAAAGCTGGTCGTCGGGGTCGCCGGGGGTGAAGATCGTGTCCTTCGGCTTGAATTTGCGCTCGACCGTCCGAAGCCCGGCCCGCTCGAAGTCCTCGATGTCGAAGCCTATGGGCGGCCCGGTCGCCGCGAAACCTCCAGTGTCGTGCTTGAGCATCACCATCCGCCTCTCGTCCTGAATTCTCGCCCCTATTTTCGCGGGACTCCGCTCCCGCTGGCGCAACCTATTTTACATCGAAGATACTTACCCGGAGAATGGCCTCTTTACGCTGCCTTCTCGCGCCATTTGAGCGAGACCCCCTCGCGCTTGGCGACGAAGAGAAGGTCGTCGCGGAGCGCGTCTATGTCCTTGTCGTACAAAGTCACGATGCAAAATCCGGTGTGCCGATACGCCCACACGAAAGGCGCGATGTCGCCCGCCACATCCGTCTCCGTCGCCATCCCCCACGGGTCGGAGAGCTCGAGCCGACTCTCGACGAGGTCGAGTGAGAATTTCCATCCCTCGTCCGTCGGAACCTCGAAATACCCTTTGAGACTACCGGAGGGGATCATGGCGTCGAGAAGGTCTTTCGCAAACCTCTCTTTGTGCGCCTCGACCCCGACGAGGTATTCAGCGTCGTCAACGAGCCTCGGCGGGGCGGGGGAATACGTCCGGCTCTCCGTGACTTTCACTCCTTCGGGTGGGTAGAAAGCGAGGAAAGGGACGGGGGATCGCCAGAGATGGTTTATGACTCCGAGGGTGGTGTTCCGCCTTTCGTCGGGCTTGCCGCCGACTGACTCGGCGAGGCGGACGCCGGAGAGCTTCATGTGGCGCGGCTCCCAGGGTTGCGGCTCGTCGGTCGAGCGGAGCCGCCTCTTCCGGCGGCTTATGCGAGGCACATCTTCCATAGCGGATATTCTACAGCCTGTGCTTGCCCCCCGCCGGGGGAAAGGAGCGGAGTCGCGGCATAAAAAAGAGGCGGGGCCCGAAGACCCCGCCCGAAAAGAAACTCTGTCGGAAACCCGTTTTCTCGCCGTTACTCCGAGCCGCTGAGAAGCAAAAGGTAAAGCAGCGTGAGGAGCGAAGTGAGGGCCGCCGCGATGTACGTGAACGCCGCCGCCGAAAGAACCCGCTTCGTGCCGCCCGCCTCGCTGTGCGAAAGGACGCCGTAGTTCGTGAGAAGCCCGTACGCCCGCGTCGAGGCGTTGATCTCGACCGGGAGGGTCACGACGTGGAACGCGAGAACCCCGAGGAAAAGGACGACCGCAATTTGCACGAAAAGCTGCCCGAGTCCCGTCCCGAAACCGACGAGGAGCGCGCCGATGAAGAGGGGCATCCAAAGCTGCGCCCCGATGTTCGCGATCGGCACGAGTCCCGACCGGAGCTTCATCGGCACATAGCCCGAAGCGTCTTGAATCGCGTGTCCGACCTCGTGCGCCGCGACGCTCACGCCCGCCACCGAGTTCTTCGAGAAGTTGTCCTCCGAGAGCCGCACGACCTTCGCGCCGGGGTCGTAGTGGTCGGTCAAAGTTCCGGCGACGGGTTCGACGCGGACGTTCGTGAGGCCGTTCCGGTCGAGGATCATGCGCGCGGTCTGCGCCCCGGTCATCCCGGAGTTGCTCATTTGCTTCGAGTATTTCGAGTACGATTTCCTCACCCACAGCGCGGCGACGCCGGAGATCACCATACCCACAATCATCACTAAAATGTATCCGCCAAATCCCACGTGTACCTCCTGATTTGAAATCGTGGTTAGAGATGTATTTTACTACATAACCATACGTTTTAGCCGACTCGAAAGTTTCCGGTTTTGGTCAAACTCCCCGTTGGAAACCGCGCATTCCCCGGTATCTTTCCGGGGTGGAAAATTCCGAGAAATACCGAAGGAGGAGAGCCGGGGCGGTCGTCGTCATCGCAGCGGTCGCCTTCTTTCTCCACGCCGCCGCCGGAGCCGACGCGGAGTCCGAGAGCGAGCTTCATTCCGTCCGTCCCGGCGACACTTTGTGGGAGATAGCCACGGAGAACTATCCGTCCACAGACGATCCGAGGGTGACGGTTGAGGAAATACGAGCCGAGAACGGCCTCGACGGGTACACCATTCGTCCCGGCGAGGTTCTCGAACTCCCCGACTGGCAAGCGGCGAGCGAAGCGGACACCGACAAGCGCGAAGTTGAAAGGCGAGCATCACCGCCGCTTGAATAATTTGAAGATGCCGACGCACGAGGCCCCGACCTCGCCGTCGTCGTCGAAGACTTTTCCTTCGACGTATGCGACCGTCCCGCCGCGCCGGGTTATCCGCGCTTCGCAGCGGACTTCCTCCCTCGCGTTCAGCGCGGAGAGGAATTGGACGTTGAGCGTCATCGTCGCCTGGCCGATGATCGTCTCGTCCCACGTCGAGGAGACCGCCGCGCCGCACGTCGCGTCGAACATATAGCTGATAATCCCGCCGTTCACCGTCTCCGGGGAGCCGCCCCCGCCCCGATGGTGATCCTCGACGGAAAGCTCCATCACCGAATGCCCGTCCCTCGCCTCGACGAGCGCGAGTCCCGGCCACTTCAGGAAGTCGAGTTCGTTCCAGTCGATCGTCTTCCAGTTCCGCTCTTCGCTCAAAGATTCGTCTCCCATCAAAAACCGGGAGGGCGATGCCTCCCGGCCGGGTTCGTGGTTCGTTTTTCGCGGCTGGCTACTTTCCGCGGGCCGCCTGGAGGTCGTCCACCACCGACGGGTCGGCGAGGGTCGAGGTGTCCCCGAGGTCGCTCTCGCCCTCCGCGACTCCGCGGAGGATGCGGCGCATTATCTTACCGCTCCGCGTCTTCGGCAAATCGGGGGTGAAGATTATCTCCTCCGGCCTCGCGTGAGGCCCGATGCCTTTCCTGACTTGCTGATTGAGTTCCTGGATGAGGTCGTCGGAGCCTTCCTTGTCGCCTTCGAGGATGACGTAGGCGACGATGGCCTGTCCCTTGTCCTCGTCGTGGCGGCCGACGACGGCGGCCTCGGCGACGGACGTGTGGCGGACGAGCGCGCTCTCGACCTCCATCGTGCCGATGCGGTGGCCGCTGACGTTCATTACGTCGTCTATGCGGCCGGTGATCGTATAGTAGCCGTCCTCGTCGCGCTCGGCGCCGTCCTCGACAAAGTACTTGTCCCCGAGCCTATCCCAGTACGTCTCGCGGAAACGCTGGGGGTCTTTGTAAATGGTGCGGAGCATCCCCGGCCAGGGTTTCGTGATGACGAGGTTCCCTTTGCCCGCGCCCTCGATGGGGTTGTCCTCGTCGTCGTAGATGTCCACGAAGATTCCGGGGAACGGGCGGGTCGCGCTGCCCGGCTTCGTCGCGGTGAGTCCGGGGAGGGGTGTGATCATGATGCCGCCCGTCTCCGTCTGCCACCACGTGTCCACGATGGGGCAGTTCCCCTTGCCGACGTTGTCGTGGTACCACTCCCACGCCCTCGGGTTGATCGGCTCCCCGACCGTCCCGAGCAGGCGCAAACTGGAGAGGTCGTGCTTCTCGACCGGCTCGGTGCCTTGCTTCATGAACGCCCGGATGACGGTCGGCGCGGAATAGTAAATCGTGACACCGTGGCGCTCGATGAGATCCCAGTGGCGGTCAATCCCCGGATAGCTCGGCGTCCCCTCGAACTGGACGGTCGTCGCCCCGTTCGAGAGCGGCCCGTATACGAGGTACGAATGGCCTGTAACCCAGCCGATGTCGGCCTGGCACCAGAAAATGTCGTCCTCCTTGAGATCGAAGACCCACTTCGTCGTGGCCTTGACCTGCGTGAGGTATCCGCCGGTAGTGTGGACGATGCCCTTCGGCTTGCCCGTCGAGCCGGAGGAATAGAGGATGTAGAGGAGATCCTCGGAGTCCATCTCCTCGGCGGGGCATTCGGGGTCGGCGTCGGACATGAGTTCGTCGAAGAAGAGGTCGCGGCCCTCGGTCATCTCCACGTCGTCGCCGGTGCGCCTGACCACGGCCACGCTCTCGATGGAGGGCGTGTCGGCGAGCGCCTCGTCGGCGTTGCCTTTGAGAGGAGTGTTCTTGCCGCCGCGGGGGCCGAAGTCGGCGGTCACGAGAACCTTCGCCTCGCAGTCGTTGATGCGGTCTCGCAGGGAGTCGGCGGAGAACGCCCCGAAGACGATGGAGTGCGGAGCGCCGATGCGGGCGCAGGCGAGCATCGCGACGGGAAGCTCGGGGATCATGGGCATGTAAATCGCGACCGCGTCGCCCTTCTCCACACCGAGTCCCTTGAGGACGTTGGCGAACTTCTCGACCTCCGCGAGAAGCTCGGAATAGGTGAGGGTGCGCCCCTCCCCCGGCTCGTCGCTCTCCCAGAGGATGGCGGTTTTGTCCCCGCGACCCTGCTCGACCTGATAGTCGAGGCAGTTGTACGAAACGTTCGTCTTCCCTCCGACGAACCACTCGGCCTCGGGCGGGTTCCACTCGAGAACCTTGTCCCACTCCTTGAACCAGTGGAGTTCCCTCGCCCGGTCGGCCCAGAAACCTTCGTAGTCCTTTTCGGCCTCCTCGTATATGGAGGCGTCGCCCACGTTCGCTTGGCTGGCGAACTTCTCCGGGGGATCATAAGTGCGTGGCGTCGTTTGCTCGTCGGTCATGTACTCCTCCTTCTCGCGCTGCCGATGCATGTGTGAATTTCGGCGCATTTCCCTTCTGCGCCGACATAAGCCATTCTAGATCATATTCCCCACTCTTTTCGCGTCTTAATCCGAGTAGGCGCTTGGTCGCCGGACACCCCCTCCGAGGAATGGGAAACGCAGCCAAGAATCCGAGGGCGCGGGCATCCCGCCTGCGAAAACCTCGGCCTCATACGGGCTGGATGCTCGCGCCACCCGAAGAAAAGTCATCTTCTTCCGAACTCAACTCGGAGATACGCACTCCCCCACAAACTATGGATGCGCCCGAACGCAAGATTCCTCGACCGGCCCCGAGTCAATCCAACTTCTCCCCGAGCCGGGCGAGCCTCCCTCGAAACCGCTCGACCGAGCGCCCGTCCGCCAAAGCGTCCACCGCCCTCCGGCTGACCTCGGCGGCCCGCCCGTATTCCTTCCGGTATTCATAAAGCGTGGCGAGGCGTTCGTAGCAAAACGTCCCGGCGGCCCCGAGTTCGATGGCCTCGGAGCAATGCGCCTCGAAAGAGGCGAGATGCTTCTCCTCTTTCCGATTTCGGAAATGGGTCTGAGCGAGGCACACGTGCGCGAGTTGCCGCTCGTCCGGAGTCTCCGACATTTCCAGCGCGGCCTCCCCGATGGACACGGCGAACTCCGTGTCGCGGGTCGCCCCGGCCATCGCGCCCGTCGAAGCGAAAAGCTCGGCGGGGGTTCCGCCATTCTCCGAGGCGTGGGACGCGAGCGCCGCCTCGATGCCTTCGGGGTCTTCGGGGTCGTCCGGCAAAGCGATCCCCGAATGGCGGGAGAACGCATCCCTCCCCTCGTCCGAGAGAGATGCGAGGAGAAGAGCCGCATCGCTCCATGAAGACATATTCCGCTCCTTCCTCGACGGCGCGACGCTCCAATTTTATCGGACTCCGACGATTCGAGGATCCGCCCCCGAAACCCGGAGTATGGAGAAGTGTATCTCCGAGAACCTCCGAAACCCCGGTTCCACGGCGAGGTGCGGGCTTCGGGAAATACTGCCCGGACAGGCCGGGGTTCTCGGACGGAGCCTCGCCTGCGAGGCGGGCCGGCCTTTATGAACTCCGCTGTCAGAGAACACCGTCTTCTGCGGGCTGTGCTTGCCGTCCGGGGCCGCGCTCGTCGACCGTAACTTAAAAGTTTGTTAAAATTGCGCGTCATGTCGGAGAGTGGAATGACATCCATGGGATCCATCGCGTCGAAGGTTTCGTCGCGGCTACGCATGATCCTTAGTCGAAGGGACTGGGTGTACCTTCTCAGCCTCCTCGCCCCGCTCGTCGTATACAACATCGCGCTCAAAATCCTCCGCGTCTCGACGCAGGCGGACATCCCCGGCCCGATCGGGTTCCTCGACCAGATCCGGTCGGATGTGCTTTTCAACGCCGGGTTCGCGGCTTTGTGGATCGGGCTTTTCGCCGTCGTCCGAAGCGGGGGTTTGCGTTCGGCTCTCCTCGTCCTCTTCCACTTCTCGTGCATCCTCATGATGGTTCTCACGACATCGTCGCACTTCTATTTCCAGACGACCGGGTCGCCGCTCGACTACACCATGATCTCCATGACTTTCTCTTCCTTCGGAGAAATTCAAGGCATCATAGCCGCCGAGATGAACGCACTCCACTGGCTCCTCATCTCCCTCGTCCTTCTCTACGGCGTAGCCGGACCGGCTGTCATAACCCGCCTCGCGCGGGGCGACTGGCACATCCCGTCGTGGACGCGGGGCCGGATGCCGGGCGGCTACGGCGGAATTGGCGGCGCGGCGGTGTGCCTCGTCTCGGGCGTGTTCGTGCTTCTCTCGGCTCTCCCGAGCGTCACGGGGGCGAGCAACAATTTCTCGCGCGACGCCGTCGTCAACCTCTTCATGACCGAGTTCGCCTCGGCAAGTTCGGCGAGCATTGACCAAGCGCGTATAGCCGCGAGCATCTCCCCCGAAGACCTCCCGACCGACGCGGAATTGGTGGAGACGGAGAACACCGAAAAACGGAACGTCGTGTTCGTGTTCCTCGAATCGTCGCGGGCGAGCGCGACGACTCCTTATAATCCCGAACTGGAGACGACCCCGTTCATGGACGAGCTTTCCCGCGAAAGCCTCTTCGCCGAGAATGCGTACGCGGTCGTGCCGCACACCTCGAAGTCAATGGTGTCGGCTCATTGCGGCGTCGAGCCGCCTCTCGACACGGACATGACCGAGTCGGAGCCGGGTGCCATCCCCGCTAAATGCCTCCCCGAACTCCTCGGCGAACAAGGATACGAGAGCGCGTTCTTCCAGTCGGCGACCGAGAACTTCGAGCGTCGCCCCGACCTCATCGAGAACTTCGGCTACGACGATTTTTATTCGCTCGAAGACCTTCCTCGGGAAGGGTATGAGGAGGTCAATTATTTCGGCTATGAGGACGACATCATGCTAGAGCCGAGCCGGGAGTGGCTGGAGGAGCATCGCGACGGGCCGTTCATGGCTTCGTACCTCACGATCACCGGCCACCACGACTATAACGTCCCATCGGACTTTGATACCGGGGAGCACGCGGACGACCCGCTCACGAACAAATATATGAACGCCGTCGCCTACCAGGACGCCTTCCTCGAAAACCTCTTCGACCAATACAAGGAGATGGGACTATACGAGGACACCGTCTTCGTCGTCATGGCCGACCACGGCGAGGGCTTCGGCGAGCACGAGCTTTTCCAGCACGACAACACGATATACAACGAAGGCATAAAGATCCCCCTCCTCTTCCACGACCCGCGCCGCTTCGAGGGCGGCGAGACGGTCGAGGAACCCGTCCAAAACATGTCCGTCCTCCAGACGACCGCCGACCTCCTCGGCTTCGGCGTCGAGAACAACGACTACCACGGGCAGTCGCTCGCCCGCCCCATCGAAGAGAAGCCCATAAAGGTGAGTTGCTGGACGGAGAACCGATGCATGTCTCTCATAGACGGCGACGACAAATACGTGTACCACTTCTCGAACCGGGCCGAGGAATCCTTCGACCTCGCCGAAGACCCGCTCGAAAAGGAAGACACCGCGGACGAGAAGGACGACGAGGAGAGCCGCGAGAAACGCTACGAGCTCCTCGAATGGCAAGCTCGCGTGCGGGCCATATACGACGAGCATAATTCGTAGGCGGCTTCGCCGCGCTGTTAGCCACCATTAGTTTTTAGCCGCCAGCAAAAACGAAAAGCCCCGCTTCAGTTTCGGAGCGGGGCTTTTCGTTGCGCCACGGAGTCCGGGTGAATGGTTCCGTTCCCGGTCGGCGAATTCGGGAGTCGGGAGGTCGCATCGCTTCGCTCGCTTCGGTAGTGGGGAGTCGCCGACCGATCGAATGATACGGAGTTCGGCTAAATCGCGGTTCCGCATCCGACGCGCCGGGGCGCGCAGGCGTTCCGGTGGAATGCTTTTCGGCGAACGTCTCCATGACAGGTTCGGCATGAAAGAAAAGATCGGTGGTCTCCGAAGAGTGTCGCCAACCACGTTTTTGGCTGACGGCTGACAGCGCGGATACGCGAAGGTGCGGATTGCGGAGCGATCCGCGTCACGCACGGTCTTCGAGTGGATCCCCTTCTTCTTCGGCCCCTTCTTCTTCGGCCGCCGGGAGCATCGTCTCGCCGTCGGCGGCTCTCTGCCTCGCGACGACTTCGTAGAACATGCCGGTCTCGTGCTCGAGCAAATGGTATCCGGCGGAGTGGAAGAGATCTTCGTTCGCCTCGGCGGTTCCGCTCGGGAAGAGGATGTAAACCCGGCGGCCGTCTTTTATGTTCTCCTCGGCGGCGTCCGTCCAGAATGGACTCTCGGCCTGCCAGCTTCCTCTGGGGAAGGGGTCAACGACGTTTATGTCGGGGCGGTGGTCGGTGACGTGATCCATGTACCACATGACCCCGCTCCGGTGCATCACGGTCGCGTCCTCCTCGACGTTCTCTATGACGGCGTTCATCGTATGGAGGCCGTGGAGGTTGCCGCTCATGTCAACCTGACCGTACGCTTTCGCGAACCCCGAGAAAGGAAGCACGAAGAGGAACGCGGCCACGACGGCGAGTCCGGCGACCCTCGGAGCGACGCGGAGCCGCGAGAGCCGGGGCTGCGCGACATCCATCAAATTCCCGAAGCCGACGGCGATGAAAAAACAGAGGATCAAATACGTCGGGATGAAGTAAATATAAACGTCGCGGATGTTGTATCCGAGCGCGTACACGAGCCACCCGACGAAAAGGAACGTGAACATCGCAAGCACCGCGACCTCGCGCTTGTATGCGAGATAAAACGCCCCGAGGGCGGCGACGATGAGGAGGAGCGGATTGAACTGGTTTGCGAGGAAGTCCGCGTAAAGCCCGAGGCGGGCGGGCATCTCGTCCATCCCGAAGGCGAACATCCGGCTCTCGAAGTTGCTCCCCGTTACAAGCGTGAGGAAGTTTCCGAGCGTGTGCGGCTGGGCGTCGTCGAGGGGCGGGTTCATCGCCGAGCGTATCGGAAGGTAAAGATACGGGAGAAGCCCGACGAGAAACAGCCCGGTTCCTTTCAAAACAAGCCTCCATTCGACGAGCTTCCGCCAGTCGGTGAGGGCGATTAAAACGGCGGCTGCGGGCAAAACCAGTCCGCTCGTCATGTGGTTCGTCATCGTCAGTCCCATGAGGAACGCGAAAAGGAGGAGGTATTTGTCCTCCCTCGTTTTATGCCATACGAGGAGGACGAGAATATCGAGGGCGATGAAGAATGCGCTCATCGTGTACACCTCGGCGATCACGGCCTGCGTCCAGAATTCGCGGCTGACGGCGAAGAGGAAAGCGGCCGCCACCGCCGGAACGACCCGCCCGGTCAACGCTTTGCAAATGAAATACACCGCGAGGACGGCGAGCGCGGCGAACACCGCCGAGACGAGATTCACCCGCCACCCGACGTTCGCCCACGGGAGGTACGTGAAGAGGTGCGAGATCATTATGTACGTCGGATAGCCCGTCGGGTTCGGGATGCCGAGCACATGAGCCTTGACTTGAAGCATCACCGAATCGTACATCCCCGCCGGGTCGTAATAGAGCATCGTCGGCGCGAGCGTCCTAAAATACAACACGAAAGCGACCGCGGCGACGGCCACTCCGGCCCCCGCCCCGGCTAAATATTCCATCCCCGGCAACTTTTTCCACAAACCACGCACAACAGACAATTCTATACAAAAGTTAAATTATTGCTAAAAATCCCATTGGCCGGGAGCGTGCGCTTTCCCTAAACTGTCCCGGCACAACACCTCGAACCCATAAAAGGAGCATACGATGAGCGGCATTCTCGAAGGGAAGAAAATCCTCGTAACGGGCATCCTCGACCGGCGTTCCATCGCCTTCTCGGCGGCGAGGCTCGCGCAAGAACAGGGGGCCGAAGTCGTCCTCACGGGCTTCGGGAGGGCGAAAAGTTTGACGGATCGCACCGCGAGGAAACTCTCCCCCGAACCACCCGTCCTCGAACTCGACGTGAACGAGCCGGAGGACATCGAGGCCGTCGCGAAGGACATCGAGGGTCGGTGGGGGGAACTCGACGGCATCCTCCACGCCATCGCCTTCGCCCCCGACGACGCGCTCGGGGGCAACTTCCTCACAACCGAATGGGAGTCGGTCGGGGTGGCGGTGAGGACTTCGGCATATTCGTTGAAAGCGCTCGGCTTCGGACTTTCGCATCTCATGAAGCCCGGCTCGTCCATCGTCGGCCTCGACTTCGACGCGCAAGTCGCGTGGCCCGCATACGACTGGATGGGCGTCGCGAAAGCCGCTTTCGAATCCACCGCGAGGTACCTCGCCCGCGACCTCGGAGACAAAGGAATCCGGGTGAACCTCGTCTCGGCGGGTCCGGTGAAAACGCTCGCCGCCAAAGGAATCTCCGGGTTCGAGGAAATCGAAGGCGAGTGGGGAAAACAAGCCCCGCTCGGGTGGAAAGCCACCGACCCGGAACCGGTCGGACGAGCGATAGTGAGCCTTCTCTCGGATTGGTGGCCGGCGACGACCGGGGAAATAATCCACGTGGACGGCGGGTATCACGCGATGGGAACGAAGATCCGGTAAAAAGGTTTCAGGCTTCGGGTTTCAGGTTTCAGCGAACACCTCCCGGAGGATGGCGGATGTCGGTGGAAACGTCACCGGGATGGAGGGAGCGGGCTTTATGGACTCCGGTTTGAAAGGACGCTCGCTTCTTCTCACGGAGCCTCGGACTTTGGAATGGACGGAGAAAACGCTCCCCTCCCCCGGGACGGATGAGGTTCTCGTTCGCACCGACCGCGGAGCCATGAGCGTCGGGAGCGAGCTTCCGGCGTATATGGGGAATGAGAGGCGAAGCTCTCCACCGGGGCATCCGCGCATGACCGGGTATGAGAGTGTCGGGACGGTCGTGGAATGCGGAAGCTCCGTCGGCGAGGGGCTTCGGGTCGGGGATCGCATCGTCGGTTTTTACGGACACCGGACGCATGCGGTGGTTTCGGAGGGGAAGGTCATCCGCGTCCCGGACGGCGTCACCGACGAACTCGCTTTGCTTTCGATCCTCTCGTGCGACGTGGCGAAGGGTATCCGAAAACTGAACGTTAAACCCGAGGAGCCTTCGCTCGTCGTCGGGGCGGGAGCCATCGGACTTCTCACGATCCTCGTTATGGGAGCGTACGGCGCCGCGAACGTGGATGTCGTCGAGCCGGATGGGCATCGGCTTTCGAAGGCGACGGTCTTCGGAGCGAGGTCGGCGATGAAGCCCGAAGAGGCGACGAAATGCCGAAAAACATACTCCGTGGGCGTCGAGTGTTCGGGGCGGGACGCGGCGTTCGGGATTTTACAAAAGAGGATGCGACCCGGCGGGCGGATATGCGTCCTCTCCGACGGGGACGTCGAGACGCTTTCGCTCGAACCGGACTTCCACGAAAAAGAACTCTCGGTCGTGGGGTCGAGCGACGGGTGGGATTATGCGGGTCATGCCCGATGGTATTTCGATCTTCTTCGGAGAGACGAATCGCTTCGGCGAAACCTCGAATCGCTCTTCGAGCTGCGAGTGTCGGCGAAGGAGCTTCCACACGTGTTCGAGAAAACAGCGGCGGGCGATGTGTCCCCGATCAAAGTCCTCGTCGAGTACGGGCGTTAAAATCCGGGCGCGAGGTTTGGGGATTCCCGAGCTTCGCGGCTGTATTTTCGTCCGCGATTTGAAGAGGAGCCTGTGTTTATGAACTTCGACCTCTCCGTACTCGACCTCTCCCCCGTCCCGTCCGGCTCGTCCGGGAGGGACGCGCTGAATAATACGCTCGACCTCGCCCGGCTCGCCGACCGCCTCGGATACAAAAGATACTGGCTCGCCGAGCATCACAATTTGCCGACGGTGGCGAGTTCCGCGCCGGAGGTCATGATCGAAGCCGTGGCGAACGCGACCGAGAACATCCGGGTCGGCTCCGGGGGCATGATGCTCCCGAATCACGCCTCACTCAAAGTGGCGGAAGTTTTCCGCGTCCTCGAAGCGCTCCACCCCGACCGGATCGACCTCGGCATCGGACGCGCCCCCGGCACCGACCCGCGCACCGCATACGCATTGCGACGCGCCCCCGGCGAAGACGGCTCGGCGCTCCACGCGGCGGCGGATCGCTTCCCCGAGCAACTCGGGGAACTCTTCGCCTTCACCGGGGACGGCTTCCCGGACGGGCATCCGTTCGCCCCGATATCCGCCGTCCCGAACGACGTTTCGCTCCCCCCGATATGGCTTCTCGGATCGAGTGATTATTCCGCGCAAGCCGCCGCCGAAGTCGGCCTCGGCTTCGCTTTCGCGTCCCATTTCAGCCCGATGGAGCCGGGGGCGGTGATGCGCTTTTACCGCGAGAATTTCAAACCGTCGGAGCGCCTCTCCGAACCGCACGCCATCCTCGCGACCTCGGTGATCTGCGCCGACACCGACGAACGCGCCCTCGAACTCGCATCCTCGCAAGAACTCTCGTGGCTTCGTATGCAAACCGGAAATCCACAGCCGCTCGCCAGCGTCGAAGAAGCGACGGACTATCCATACACGGAGATGGAGCGAGGCCGCATCGAAGCATACCGGAAGACCCAAATCGCGGGTTCCCCGGCGACGGCGAGAGAGAAAGTCGAGAGCCTCGCCGAAGCCACCGAGGCCGACGAAGTCATGGTCACGACGATGGTATACGATCACTCCGAGCGTCTCGCATCGTACGAGCGGCTCGCCGAAGCGTTCAGTTTGAGCGCCGCCGCATAGCGACATACGGCGACGAGGCGGGAAGGCGAACGACCCGCCTCCGTGCATGCGGCGCGACTCCCGGCATTCGCCGCTTCACAGCGAGAATCGTGAGGAATGAACCTTACGACACCCGTGCATTTCAGCGAAAAACAAAAGCGGACGAGCGCGAGCGCGGATTGTGAAAGCTCGATGCTTCGTCAATCCGCCATCAGTCGCGGCGGGCGAGCGAGGCGAACTTCGTGTATTGCTCCAGCCACGCGAGTTGCGTTTTCCCCGTCGGGCCGTTCCGGTGCTTGCCGATGATGACTTCGGCGATGCCTTTGTCGTCGGAGTCGGGATTGTAATATTCGTCCCGGTACAAGAACATCACCATGTCGGCGTCCTGCTCAATTGCTCCGCTGTCACGAAGATCCGAGAGCATCGGCCGCTTGTCATGGCGAGCCTCGACGGCTCGCGACAACTGCGCGATGGCAAGCACCGGAACGTCGAGGTCGCGGGCGAGGACTTTGAGGCCGCGAGATATTTCGGCGATTTCCTGCTGGCGGCTTTCGATGCGTCCTTGTCCGACCATAAGCTGGAGATAGTCAACGACGACGAGCGAGAGCGGGGTTTCGCCCCGCGCTTTCAACTGGCTGGAGAGGCGGCGCGTCTTCGCCCGCATCTCCATGAGAGAGACCCCGGCGGTGTCGTCGATCCAGATGGGAGCCTCCGAAACCTGCGCGACCCCTCGTAATAATTTCGGCCAATCCTCCGCTTTGACATTGCCGCTCCGGAGAGCCTGAGTCGGGATGCGCGTCGTCTGGGAGATGAGCCGTTGCACGAGTTGCTCCTTGCTCATCTCCAGCGAGAAGATGGCGACCGGAGCCTTCTTTTCGCCAGCGGCGTGCCATATTGCGTTAAGGGCGAAGGCGGTATTGTGGACGCATATGTCGTTGGCGACGAAGTTGTGGGTTTCGGGGATTGTGAGATCGTAGACTTGCTTCATACCGAGTGGTTCGACGCTCACGATCTCATCCCAATAAACGTCGCTTTCGGCCATTTCGCGGAGCTCCCGGTCGCTGTCGTCGAAGGCGTCGGCGAAAGCGCGCATCCCCGGACGGGAGATCATGCGCCTCCCGACGTGGAAATTATGCCCGGCGCCATGCCCCATTCGTCGCGCCAGGGAGGCCCACGAATCGCTGCCGAGCGCCGCTTCGACATCCTTCCATGCTCCGGCGGGGATGAGGTCCCGGTTCGAGTGAGTCCGCCGCTTTGCGAGGGCGAGCGCGACGGACTCGACGGATTCCTCTTTGCCAAATATGCCGACCTCCTCGACGAAAGCGAGGATCGAGTCCCGGCCCGTGATGTCGAGCTGGTACGCGGCCCGGCGGGAATCCCCGTACTTCACCATCTTCTTGCGGAGCGACGCGATGACGCCGAAACGAAGGAGAAGATGCTGAATTTGCCTCGCGAGCCTCTCGCTGACTGTGCAATATCCAAGCTGCGCCTGCCCGCTGGCGAGCAAAGCCGCCCACCCATCCGTCGCGAAGAGCCGATTGAGAAAGAGGGAGATCTCCCCTTTCGGTGCCTGGAAGACGGCTCGGGGAACGAACTTCTCCTTCGCGCCGACGCCCCACAACCCGAGGCCGTCGAGCCATGCGGCAAGGGCGTTGCGAGCGTTCTTCCGGGCGAGGCCGAGATTCCCGAACTCAAAATCCACGCCGTTCTCGGCGAGGGTTTTCGAGAGGCGCGAGAAAGCCTCATCGTCCGGAACGGTCGCCCCGTGTCTCCAATTCGAGACGGAGGCGGGCGAAACTCCGAGCTTTTCGGCAAGATGCGCGGCGGAATACGGCAAACATCCGACGGCCTCGTCCACAGCGAGAGCGAAGTCCCGCCGACACGCTCTCGTGTGGGACTCATTCGCGGAGACGCGAAGAGTCGGGGTTCTCGCGCCGTTCGAGTCGCATTCCCGGACGGCGAGGCCGCCGAAACACTCCACGGCTTCGCGGAAATCCGCCTGAACTTCGGCGTTTCCGCTTGTGAACCGGGGAGTCGTTCCCTTCATGCACCCGTCCCCGATCATGTACGCGAGGAGTTTGACGCAATGCTCGCCGAGCGGCTCGTCTCCGAAAACGGGCATCCGGCGCGGGACGGCGATCCGCTCCCCGACCGAGATCTCCCCGAGCTTCCTCCACCCGTCGAAGGTGAGGAAAGGATGCGTGATCGTCGTCTCGATCTCCCGCCCGAGCCGCGTCGTCACCCGAAAAACTGGCTTCATGCCATCATCCACGAACGCGCTCGGACTCGTCCACGAAAACCGGAGGTTCTCGCCGAGCGTCATCAAACGTCCCCGGCGACTTTCGTAAACTTCCTCGATGGTCGCCACGCTCCCGTCGTCGAGGACGATCTCCGAGTCCGCCGCGAGGCATTTCCCCATGGCCGGCCGCGCGGCGAGGACGACGAGGTCGCTCTTGTGGAAGCCCGTCGTCAGTCGGTCGAGATCCTCGAAGCCGGTCTCGACCCCGGTGACTTCGCCGTCGGACTCGTACAAATTCTGGATCATCTCCAAAGCCCCCGGCGCAAGCTCCGACACCGGAGCGAGATGGTCTTTCAAGGAACGGTTCGAGATGTTGTAAATAAGCTGCTCGGCGGAGTCGAGCGCGTCCCCCACGTTGTCCGGCTCGCGGAAGGCGTCTTCGGTGATGCGGCTCCCCGCGTCAATGACGGATCGGAGAAGGGCTTTCCCGCGCACTATTTCGGCGTACCGCGAGGCGTTCGAGGCGGTCGGGACGCTCTCGACGATATCGAAGATGTACCTCCGGCCCCCGATCTTCTCGAACTCGCCGACGCTGTTCAAATCGCTGGTCAACGTGATTTGGTCGATCCGCTCCCCACGCGCATACAACCGCATCATCGAGCCGTAAATAACCCGGTTCGTCTCGGAGTAGAAATCCTCGGCGGCGAGCTGCTCGGCGACCGAGGCGACCGCCGTCTCGGAGACGAGCATCGCCCCGATGACCGCCCGCTCGGCGTCTGGATCGTGCGGCGGCACGCGAGCCGCGTCGCCGCCCGCCGGAACTCCCCGAATGTTCCCCCGCCTCTCCACCATAGCCCCCAAGAATGAACCAAAAAGAACCCCGTTACAAGACGAGGTTCTTCATCCTTTGGTTCAGGTTTCGCCTGACTCTGTGACTCAGGCTCACATGAACCCGAAGTGGAGGCGCGGTGCGGTGCGCCTCCACGAAATCCGCAATTACAGCTTCGGAACGACGATGACCTTGACGCTCGCGTGGACTTCGCCGTGGACGTGGACTGGAACTTGGTGGGTTCCGAGCGACTTTATCGGCTCTTCGAGGCGAATGCGCCGCCTGTCGAGGTGGACGCCTCGGGCGTCTTCGATGGCTCCGGCGATGTTCGCGGCGGTGATCGAGCCGAAGAGGCGCTCGTCCTCCCCGGTGCGGGCCTCGATGGTTATGACGCTCTTGTTGAGTGTCGCGGCGATCTCCTCGGCGCGTTCGGCGAGGCGGCGCTCGCGCTCCTCGGACTCCTCCATGTCGCGCCGGGCCTCCTCGAGCTTGGCGGGGGTGGCGACCTCAGCGAGGCCGCGCGGGGTGAGGAAGTTTCGGACGTAGCCCCGGCTCACGTCAACGATGTCGCCGCGGCGACCGATCTTCTCCACGTCCTCGGTAAGGATAACTTGCATACGTAGCCTCCTCAGCTTCCGGTGACGTAGGGAAGAAGCGCCATTTCGCGTGCCCGCTTTATAGCGAGGGCGACCTCCCGCTGCTGATGCGGCGTGAGGCCCGTTACGCGGCGGGCGCGTATTTTGCCCCGGTCGGACGTATAGCGGCGGAGCATATTGTAGTCCTTGTAATCCACATAGCCGAGATCCACCTTCGGCTTCTTCTTCATCGGGCGCTCGCGCTTATTGCCGCTCGGGGCGCCGGTTCTCTTTCGACCCATAAAGCCTTCCTTTCCTTGCTCGGATTACTCGGAGACGCGGGCCGGCTCAGCCGACTCTTCTTCGATGTCGTCGGTGGCGGCGGTGTCCGCGTCGGTGCTTTCTTCGGCGCGAGGCTCCTCGGTCGGCTCCTCGGTGGGTTCCGGCTCCGGCGGGGCTTCATTGCCTCCCGCGTAGTTTTCCGGGAGCTTCACGATCATGTGCCGGAGAACGTCGTCCGATACACGGAGAATACGCTTGAGTTCGACGAGGGTGCGCTCCCCGACGGTGAACTCCATCACCACGTAAAAAGCGTCGGCCCGATTGTCGATCTCGTACGCGAGGCGCCGCTTTCCCCAAAAATTCGGCTCGCGTGCCTCGCCGCCCGTGCGGTTTATAACCGTCTGAAAACGCGTCACCGTATTCTCGACTTGCTCGTCGTCGAGTTCGGGGATCACTATTAACATGACTTCGTAAACGTCTATGATTGCCTCCTTCGGTCTGGAATCGGCTTCGCTCTTTCGAGAGAAACAGGGGCTTATGAAATTAGCCGGAAGAGTTTACCAGCACGGTCATCGCGTTACAAACGCACGATATACTCGCGCCCCATGAACTTTATATTCAATGAGATGACACAGAAGGAAGCACGCGAAATCGCCGCGTGGAAATACGATCCCCCATACGATTTCTACGACCTTGCGAAAGACCCGGAAGACCTCGAAGAAATCCTCGCCCCGGAGAAGCGGGTGGATTATTTCTCCGCGACATCCGGCGGCGAACTC
>JACDAJ010000207.1 GCA_013695475.1 Rubrobacter sp.
TCGTGGCTCGCCGCGCTCGTCGGGAATCTCGCGGATGATGAAAAGGTCGCGGTCGCGTATAGCCGCCATGTCCCGCGCCCCGACGCCGGGTCTTTGACGCGGGCGGTCGTCGGGGGTCTCGCGTGGGCGGAGGACGAGCGTCGCGTTCAGGAAATGGGAAGCCCGGAAAAATACCGGGCGATGTCGCCGATGGAGAGGCGGCTATTATGCGCCTTCGACAACGTGAGTTCGTGCATCCGGCGCTCGGTGTGGGAGGAGTTTCCGTTCGAGGAGACGAGCTTCGCCGAGGATCTCCGGTGGGGAAAGCGGGTCATCGAGAGCGGACGCAAAATAGTGTACGAGCCGCGCTCCGCCGTCGTCCACTCCCACGAGCGCGGCGCGTTATACGACCTCCGCCGGAGCTACGTGGACGCCCTCGCCATCTCCGAACTTTTCAATACCCGCCTCGTCGAAAACCTCCCCCGCCTCGCCCTCGGAACCGCTCTCACCGCCCGCCGCATGGAAAGCCTCCTCCGAAGCGAGGGAAAGAACTCCCCGAAGCGAGCCGCCCTCGCCCTCCGCTTCGCCCTCACCTCGCAAGGCGGCGCATACCTCGCCGGAAAGGAAGAGGCGATGGCGCGCGCCAGCCCGAAGCTCCACGCGAAGGTGCATCGTTTCCTCGGCAAAGGGGTGTGAGGCGGCTTCGCCGCCGTTATTGGTTTGTGGTTATTGGTTATTGGCAAAAACTGAAAACCAATGACCCGTAACCAAAAACCAACAACCGGGAGCGAAGCGACCCAAACCGCTATAATTCGCGGCGTATGAGGATCCTCTTCACCGTCCACCAGTTTTTCCCGGAACACTTCGCCGGAACCGAAGTCCTCACCCTCGGCCTCGCGAAGGCGACGAAAGAACGCGGCCACGAACCTTTCGTCCTCGCCGCGAAACGAAGCATGCCTTTCTCGGAGATGTCCCCGTACGAAACCGAGGACTACGAATACGAGGGGATTCCGGTTCGCCGCGTCGGGCGGGCGAAGGAGGGTCTCGCCCGCCCGTACCGCTTCGACTACGACAACCCCCGGATGGCCGGGATGGCGACGGAGTATGCGCGGGAAACTTCGCCGGACATCGTGCATGCGATGCATCTTCAGGGACTCTCGGCGGAGGTCGTTCCGGCGTTGAAAAAACTCGGGCTTCCCGTGGTGTATACGGCGACGGATTTCTGGTCGGTGTGTCCGGTCGTGGATCTCATGCGCCACGACGGCATCATGTGCCGAGGCCCGGACATCCACCATTGCCCGAGGTGCATAATGAGCCGCTTTCAAGATTCGAAGGCGAAGAAAATAATGGAGGCGACCCCGGATTTCGCTCTCCAAACCGCGAGCCGATTGTCGAAGACGAGCTTCGGGAATAAAGTGCTTCCCATACGTCAGATCGGGGAGATCGAAAGCCGCCCCGGAGGCATCCGGGAGCGCGTGAACCTCGCGGATAAAATAATCGCCCCGACCCGACTCACGAGGGAGCTTCTTTTAGAGAACGGCGTCGGGGAGGGGAAAATAACGCTTTCGAGATACGGCATTGACACCTCGAACGTCGCCGACGCGCCCCGGAACACGAACGTCCCTCCCCCGCTCCGCGTCGGGTACATCGGGACGCTCGGCCATCACAAAGGCGCGGACATCCTCGTGAAGGCGTTTCGGAGGCTCCCGAAATCGCTCGACGCGACGCTCGCGATCCACGGCAACCCGGAGACTTTCCCGAGGTATATGGAGGATTTGAAACGGCTCATCGCCGGAGACGGGCGGGTGCGTCTCGCCGGGACGTTTCCCCCGGCGGGGATCGGGGCCGTCCTCTCGAACATGGACGCGCTCGTCGTCCCTTCCCGTTGGTACGAGAACACCCCGCTCGTCGTGTATTCGGCCTTCGCCGCCGGAACCCCCGTCATAGCGACCGACCTCGGCGGCCTCTCCGAAGTCATCGGCCACGACGAAAACGGCCTCCTTTTCCCCCTCGAAGACGACGCGGAACTCGCCCGCCAACTTCGCCGCCTCGCCGAAGAACCGAATCTTTTGCAAAAACTCCGGGGCGGCATCGGCCACGTGAAGACCATCGAGGAGAACGCCGCCGAACTCGAAGAACTTTACGAGTCGCTCGTCCGGACGGATAAATAATGCGGTGTCTCCTTCTCGGCGGGACGGGGTTCATGGGGACGCACCTCGCCGAAAAGCTCGTCGCGGACGGGCATGAGGCGAGGCTTTTCAGCCGGAATCCGGGAAAGTTCCACCGCGTGGCGGGGGCGGAGTTCGTCGAGGGCGAGTTCGGAAACATCGGGCTGTTCCGGGAGGCGGTCGCGGGGATGGAGGTCGTGTACCACCTCGCCAGCGCGACCCTCCCGAAGACCTCGAACGACGACCCGGTTTACGATGTCCGCTCGAACCTCGCCGACACGGTGCGGATGCTCGAGGCGTGCGTCGAGGCGGGTGTGGGGAAGGTCGTGTTCGCGTCGTCGGGCGGGACAGTTTACGGGCCACCGGAGTCGGTTCCGATACGCGAAGGGCATCCGACGGAACCCATTTCCTCGTATGGCATCGTGAAGCTCGCCATTGAAAAGTACCTCGGATTGTTCCGCCATCTCCACGGCCTCGACTATGCGGCGCTTCGGATATCCAACCCGTACGGGCCGTTTCAAGACCCGGCGGGCCAGCAAGGAGTCGTCTCCGTCTTCCTCGAAAAAATACGCGCCGGAGAAACAATCTCCATTTGGGGCGACGGCGGCGTCGTGCGAGACTATTTGTATGTCTCCGAACTCGCGGATGCGCTCGTCCTCGCCGCCGAAAGGGACACTACGACGAGCAAAATTTTCAATGTCGGGAGCGGAAAAGGGACTTCGCTCTCGGAGATGCTTTCGGTGATGGGCGAGGCTTCGGGGCGAACTCCGAAGGTCGAGTATCTTCCGGCGCGTTCGCTCGACGTCCCGGCGAACATCCTCGACACGGAGCGGGCGGAAAGGGAACTCGGGTGGAGCGCGGAGGTCGGGCTTCGCGAGGGAGTCGGGAGGACGTGGGCGTGGATCGAAGCCACAAAAGGAGGCTCGAAAGTATGATGACGGATCCAGTCAAACGCTTCGCATCTCCGGCTGTCCGGGACTTCGGGATACCGGGAGGCGTGGAACCCGGAAATACGCCCCCACACCGAGTCCGGGAGGCCGATTCATCGCACCGAACCCGGACGACGCGCGAACGCGCGATTTTTCACCCGGACTCGACGCCGCTGTCTCACGAGACGCCGCGAAGCGACGCTCCTTGTGGGAGCGTCGGCGAAATCATGCGTTCGGGTTCGGCATGAAAGCGCTCGTCACCGGAGCGAACGGGCAGCTCGGCCTCGAGCTGGCGAGGCTCCTCCCGGAGAGAGGCCATGAGATCGTGCCGCTCACCCGGAGGGAACTCGACGTCTCGGATTTCGCCGCCACCGAGGCCGCCCTCGACGCGCATTCACCCGACCTCGTCATAAACGCGGCCGCGTATACGGACGTGGATGGATGCGAGACGGAGGGGGAGCTTTCATATTCCGTGAACGCCCTCGGCCCGGCGAACCTCGCGCGGGGATGCGAGAGCCGCGGTGTCGAGATCGTCCACGTCAGTACGAATTACGTCTTCGACGGCGAGGGCGGACGTCCATATGAACCTTTCGACCCCGCGCTCCCCATAAGCGCGTATGGGCGCGGGAAACTCGCGGGGGAGGAGCTTGTCATGCGGCTTTCGACGAGGTGGCGCGTCGTCCGGTCGGCGGGGGTTTACGGGGAGGGCGATAACTTTGTGCGGACGATGCTCCGGGTCGAGGCGGAGATGGACAAACTAAAAGTCAAGAACGACGAGTACATCTCCCCCACGTATGCGAAAGACCTCGCGGAAGGCGTCATCGAAGCCGTCGAGGAATGGACGTATGGCCTTTATCACGTGACGAACTCCGGGTCGTGTTCGTGGCACGAGTTCGCGGAGGAGATATTCCGCATAGCCGGAGTCGCCGTCGAGGTCGAAGGCATCCCCGGCTCGGAGTATCCGCTCCCGGCGGCGCGTCCGGCCAACGGGGTTCTTTCGGGACTCGGAAGTCCGAAATTGCGGCATTGGCGGGAGGCGTTGGCGGAGTATATGGGGCGCGAAGATCGAGAAGGAGAAAAGACATGAACGGCGAATACCATACGCCCCGGATACCGGAGAATTACGTGGCCGAACTTTTGAAGAGACGGAAGATAAGCGTCTCGAAGGCAGCCGAACTGCTCGATTCGAGCGTCCATCGCGTGCATGAACTGATGACTCGCGAACGGGGAGTGGAGACGGGAGCAACATCGGATCAAAACGAAGCGGCGGAGCGAACCGCCCGAAAACTCACATAGCGAAACGCTCCATTTCAAACTAACTCCGAGCCTCCGCGTCCTCCACCATCTCCCGAACCGTCCGTTCGAGCGAAATCTCCGGCTCCCAGCCAAGCTCCCGCTTCGCTTTTCCGATGTCCGCGACGAGAAAGGGGATGTCCGACGCCCGAACCCGCGATGCCTCGACCTCGAGTTCGACCTCCGTTTCTCCGGCGGCTTTGCGAACCATCTCGAAGGTTTCCTCGACGGAGGTTCCCCGCCCGCTTGCGGCGTTGTACGCCTCGCCGGAGGCTCCCTTTTCGAGCATGAGTCGGTATGCGCGGACGATGTCGCGCGCGTCGGAGAGGTCGCGCGCCGAGTCGAGGTTTCCGAGCCTCACGACGGGATCTCTCTTTCCTTTCTTTATCTCCGCGAATTGCTCGACGAGGGTCGGGAGGAGGAAGTCCGGGCTTTGTCCGGGGCCGGAGTGGTTGAATGGGCGGGCGAGGACGACGCGCATCCCTTCAAGGGCGTACGTTTTGCCGAGCATCTCCGCCGCCGCTTTCGACACGCCATAGTGGTTCATCGGAGCGAGCGGGACGTCTTCGGAGATGGGCCGGTCCACGCGCCCATACGCGTACGCGCTCCCGACGAGAAGGACGGACGCCTCCGGGATCTCCTCCTTCACCGCTTCGAGGAGATTCAACGCGCCCCCGAAATTGACGGCGTGGAACTCGTCCACCGCTCCGCTCGCGGGGCGGGTGAGGCCCGCGAGATGATAAATCTCGTCCGGGCGAAACTCGGAGACGACGCGCCTCACGGCCTCGGCGTCGGTTATGTCGAGCGGGACGGAGCGCGCGTCCGGCGATGTTCCGCCGCCGTGGGTGGTTCCCGTGATTTCGTAGCCACTTTCGAAGAGGTGGCGGATGAGGAACGGGGCTGCGAAGCCGGAGGCTCCGGTGACGAGGGCGCGGCGAGTCATGGCGCTCCCGGCGGCGGATCGCCGTGGCGGATATTCCACGGCACGATGGGCGCGATGGAGCGCGGGTCGCGTTTCCCCGGTCCGCGACACCTCGATCCGCGCCTCCGCGTTTTCCGACCCTACGCTTCGTGTCCCCGCGACGCTCGGCTCCGCCATGTTCGGCTCCGCGCCTCCGCGTTTTCCAACCCCGAGAGCCGCGGTCGCCCGGTTCGAGGCTCCGAGATCTCCGATCCCGCGATTCGCAGCCCGCGATCCACGCCCCCACGTTTTCCGACTCCACACTTCGCGTCCCCGCGACGCCCGACTCCGACCGACCCGCGGCTCACTATCCTTGCGATCCGCGATTTCTCGACCCAAGAAACCTCGACCCGAGAAACCTCGACCCGAGAAACCTCGGTTCGCGATTCGACGGTTCGCGCCCTCGCGATTCGCGCCTCCGAAGTTCGAGATCCCTCGATTCGCGGCTCTTTTCGCGGGTTCCGCATCGGCTATCTTATCTCCGCGCTCTCGCGTCCGTGCTTCGCCTCGAAGGCGGCTCTTTTCAGATCAGCCTCGACCATGAGGGCGACGAGTTCCTTGAAGGCGACCTTCGGCTCCCATCCGAGCTTCTCCTTCGCTTTCGTCCGGTCTCCGAGGAGGAGGTCCACTTCGGCGGGGCGGAGGAATGCGGGGTCGGTCGTGACGTATTTCTCCCAGTCGAGGTCGGCGGCCTCGAAGGCGGCCTCGACGAACTCGCGGACGGAGTGGGTCTCTCCGGTGGCGATGACGTAGTCGTCGGGGTCGGGTTGCTGGAGCATGAGGTGCATCGCCTCGACGTATTCCTTCGCGTATCCCCAGTCGCGCTTCGATTCGAGGTTTCCGAGCTTGAGTTCGTTTTGGAGGCCGTGCTTTATGCGGGCGACGGAGTGCGTGATCTTCCGCGTCACGAACTCCACGCCGCGGATGGGACTCTCGTGGTTGAACAATATCCCCGACGATGCGTGCATCCCATACGACTCGCGGTAATTCACCGTCGTCCAGTGGGCGTATAGTTTCGACGCGGCGTATGGGCTTCTCGGATAAAAGGGCGTGTCCTCGTTTTGGGGGGCGGGGGCTTTCCCGAACATCTCGCTCGTGGACGC
>JACDAJ010000257.1 GCA_013695475.1 Rubrobacter sp.
ACACATCGCGGGATCATAAACACTCACCTTCGTCGCCTCATTCCCCATATCCCCCGCCTGCGGCAACCGTGTTTTCTGCTCCATGTTCTTTCCTCCTTCATCCGTTCTTTGCAAAGCATGACTCTCATAAACGCGCCCCCGACTCCCGAAGCGAGCGAAGCGACGCGACCTCCCCACTCCCGGCACTTCACGGCGAGGCGCGAGCCTTCGCCTCCGAAGCCTCCCCGTCGAAAACACCTTCGATCTCCCGCGCCGTCGCCCTCGCCGTCCTCCCCACCCCGATGACGGTCGCCGACGCGAACCCCGTCCATTCCCCATACCCGACGAGCCACAATCCCGGCTCCTCGACCGAACGAGTTCCCTCGACTTCGACATGACCGCGCTCGTCCACGACGCCGAGGGGTTCGAGATGCGAAAGAGCCGACCCGAACCCGGTCGCCCATACCACCGCGTCCACCCGCTCCTCCGTGCCGTCCGGCCACACGACACCGTCCTTCGTGAACCGCTCGAACGACCTCACGTTTTCGAGGTCGCCCCTCTCCCGCGCCTCTTTCACCGGAGACACGACGACGATGTCCGCGAGATTCGCCGCCGGAGGCTCCGGCCTCCCCTCGGACTTCGCTTTGTATTTCTCCGTCGCCCGCTCGAAGAGGACGCGGCCATCCACATCGTCCGGCAAGAATTTCGGCTCGCAGGCCGTCACCCACGTCGCGTCGGCGAACCTCGACACCTCGGCCATTATTTGCGCCCCCGAATTCCCACCGCCGACGACGAGAACCCTCTCCCCCTCGAACTCCTCCGGCCTCCGATGCTCCGACGAGTGAAGCTGCCGCCCGCCGAAAACCCCCCGCCCCGGATACTCCGGCACGTGCGGCGAGCGGAGCGTCCCCGTCGCGCTCACGACGGCCAGCGCCGAAAAATCTCCGCCGTCCGTTTCGATGGCGAAGCCATCCTCGCCACGTCGCACCCCTCGCACATTCATCGGCCTCTCGATGGGAAGCTCGTATCGCTCCTCGTATTTTCGGAAGTATTCGATGACTTCGTCGCGGGTCGGGTATTCGTCGGGGCCGCCGTCCATGAGCCAGCCCGGCAATGAACTCCACCGCGCCGGGGAGAATGCCCGGAGAGAGTCCCATCCATGCCGCCACGCTCCGCCCGGCTCGGCTTCCATGTCGAGGATCACATACGAAAGACTCGACCTCCGAAGATAATATCCGAGGGCGAGTCCCGCTTGACCCGCCCCGATCACCGCCACATCCACCATTAAATAAAGGAACCTTTATATACCGGACGAAAAGAGATGCGCGGGGGCATCAAAGTTCGTCCTCCGGGGGGCATGGGGTGGTCGGGGTTTCGGAGGGGCGGAGGTTCGAGACCGAGTTTTGGAAGGCCGTCCATTTATCCGGGTCGAGGCTGTAATAAACCCATGTGGCATCGTGGCGGTCGTGGACGAGGCCCGCTTTCTTGAGGATGGCGAGGTGGTGGCTGACGAGGGGTTGCGAGGCGTCGAACGATTCGACGAGATCGCACACGCACTTCTCGCCGCTCGCGAGAGCTTCGACCAAACCGAACCGAAGCGGGTGCGCGAGCGCTTTCAAAACGGGAACCGGGTCGTATTCCCTCGCCGCAGATGTTCGCTCTTTCAACATGGGGCGGATTATATAAAGATTTCTTTATGAGTCAAACCGCGGTGGGTTTCGACCGCCATGTATACTTCCGGCACGAGAGGTTCGAGGAGGTTCGTGTAGAGACCATAAAGACCCCGGCGGAGGGAAGGACGCTCCTCCGGAACGCGAGTTGGGAGACGTACGAGCGTCTCATCGAGGAGCGCGAGGAGAGGCGCAATCCGCGTTTCTTTTACGATCGGGGAGTACTCGAGATCATGAGTCCGTACATCGAGCACGAGTCAGTCAGCCGCATCACCGGAACGCTCGTCGGAGAAATCGCCATAGAGATGGACATTGACGTGTTCGACGCGGGTTCGACGACGTACAAGCGCGAGGATCTCGAAGGCGGCTTCGAACCGGACGAGTGCTTCTATTTCGGAGAGAACATCGAGCGCGTGCGCGGAAAGAAGAAACTCGACCTCGACGCGGGCGTCCCGGCTCCCGACCTCGTCATCGAAGTGGCCATCACGAGCTTCTCAATAAACAAACTCCCCATATACGCCCGCCTCGGAGTCCGTGAAGTATGGCGACACGACAGAGAAAGGATCGAAATCCTCGCCCTCCAAAACTCCGAATACGCCGAGGTTTCGGAAAGCGCCTTTCTGCCCTCCGCCACGGGGGAAATCCTCACGAAGTTCGTCGCCGACGGATTGAGAATGGAGCGTCCGGCGTGGGCGCGGAGGGTGCGGGAGTGGGCGAGGGAGTCCGGTTAACGGAGGAATAGCCGGGCGTTCACCGGATAATGGTCGCTCGGGAACACGGGTGGATCGCAGTCGCGGACGACCTCGCATGAAGCGACGTCCCACGAACCTCCGCCGCCGTCGCGGACGAGAACCCAGTCCATCCGAAACTCACGGTCTTTCCTCTTCGGAGAGAAGCCTTCCCCCTCGAAGCGGTGGAAGGTCTTCGTCCGCTCGTTTCCGACGCGGACGTGCGTGTCCTCGAAACCGGACTCCATGAAAGTTTGGTACACGGGCTTCCCCGGCTCGGCGTTGAAATCCCCGGTGACGAGGATGGGGGCGTCGCCCATCGCGTCGAGTTCCTCGACGATGAGCTTCGTGCCTTTCTGGCGGGCGGGGATGCTTTTGTGGTCGAGGTGCGTGTTCAAATGGACGAACTCGCGCTCCTCCGGGACGAGCCGGAAACGAAGCCAGTTCGCGGCGCGTCTTTGCGCGGTGTTCCACGCCCCCGAAAAGCTGCCCGGCGTCTCCGAGAGCCAGAAACCGCCGGAATCGAGGAGTTCCAATCTCTCCGTGTCCCAGAAAACGGCGTTGAAAGCATGGGGCTTTTTGTTTTCGTACTTCGGGCCGAGGATGGACTCGTAGCCGGGGAGTTCCTTCTCGTACGTTTCCTGGTTTCCGCGCTGGAATTCCTGGAAGCCGATGAGGTCGGGACTCCACCGCCGGATTACGTCCACGTTGAGGGCGGCTCG
>JACDAJ010000276.1 GCA_013695475.1 Rubrobacter sp.
CGCGCCCCTCATATTCGCGTTTCCGTACACCGCCATGATGCCGCTGTTCGCGGACGAACTATTGCGACTCGGGCCGGAAGGGCTCGGTGTCCTGCTTTCGGTCGCCGCGGCGGGCGCCCTCGCGGGATCGGCGTGGCTGTCCCTCGGCGGCGAAACGGAAGGAGCGGGAAAATGGCTCGTGTGCTCGACCATCACCCTCGGCGTTTTCCTTCTCCTCTTCATGTTCACGGAGACGCTCGTCATGGCGGCGGCCATGATTTTCTTTGTGGGACTCGCCAGTTCGACATACCGCACGATGAGCCGCGTCGCCCTCCAAACGCGGGTGCCGGATCGGCTCCGCGGCCGAATATTGAGCATCGCACTGATGGACAGAGGACTGATGCCGCTCGGAGCGATCCTCATCGGCGCCGTCGCCGAATGGGCGGGCGCCCTGTGGGCCGGCGTGTTCATGGGGGGCGGCTGCGTCGCCGTTACGCTGACGCTGCTCGCCGCCAGACGACAAATCTGGAGCCTTTAATACGCAGTCCGGACAACCCGCCTTCCGGTCTCCCTCCGACGGACGCTTCATGAACGATCCGGGACAAAGTAGCGGATGGCGACTATGGTATCGTCCACTTCATCCTCTCGAAAGGGTGTCGTCAAGGAGGGAAATCTCACATGGCTCAAAACGAATCTCCAGTCGTCTTCGATGGTCACAACGATGTTCTCGAAAGGCTCGGCAGGCCGGACGGGGGCGGCTCCGATGCATTCTTCGAGCGCGGCGAGAAAGGCCACCTCGACCTTCCACGTGCGCGAGAAGGGGGCTTCGGGGGCGGCATATTCGCCGTATGGGTTCCCTCGCCGAAAGAAGATTCGACGCCCGAACGGCGCACGTCGAACGGTCTTCCGCCCGCCCTCGATCCCGCGTACGCATTGCGATATGCGATGGCCGCCATCGCCACGCTCCTTAAAATCGAGGCTCGCTCTCACGGGAGTCTCCGCATAGTCCGCACCGTCGCCGAAATCGAGCGGTGCATGAATGAGGGAGTGATGCCCGCCGCCCTTCACATCGAGGGAGCCGACGCGATCGACGCCGACCTCGACGCGCTCCACGTTCTCCACCGGGCGGGGCTTCGCTCCCTCGGCCTCGTCTGGGGACGCCCGAACGCCTTCGCCGAGGGAGTCCGCCCGAGCTTCCGGGGTTCGCCGGACACCGGACCGGGGCTGACCGAAGCCGGAAGGAACCTCGTCCGGGCATGCAACGACCTCGGCATCATGCTCGACGTGTCCCACCTCAACGAGCGAGGTTTCTGGGACGTGGCGGAACTCACGGACGCCCCGCTCGTCGCGACCCACTCCAACGCTTACGCCATATGCCCCTCCAGCCGAAACCTCATGGATTCGCAACTCGACGCCATAGCCGCCTCCGATGGGATGATCGGCCTCAACTTCGGGGTTCACTTCCTGCGAGAGGACGGAGTCGAGGATGCAAACACTCCTCTCGAAGTGATGGTTAGGCAGATAGATTATCTTGTCGAGCGGGTCGGGATCGAGAGGGTCGGCTTCGGCTCCGACTTCGACGGGATCACGCTGTCCGGGGAAATAGGCGACGTGTCGGGGCTTCCGAAGCTCATGTCGGCGCTCCGGGAGCGGGGCTACGACGACCACGCGCTCCGAAAGATCGCCCACGAGAATTGGATCCGTGTCCTGCGCGAAACATGGGGTGGATAAACGGCGAGCCTTCGCCAACGAGGCTCCGTCCGAGAATCCCGGCTCGTTCGGGACGATGTTCTCCGACACCGGAATTCGACGCCCGAAGCCCGCGTCTCGCCGCTCCGCGAATGAACGGTCGTTATAACGCCCGCCGGGGAGCGTCATCGGCATGCCTGAAAAAAGCGGATGTGCTTTACTACCGGAATCTCGATGGCGGTTCGGCGTGGCGAACGGGCGATTGGCTCGACGAAGGGAAAGGCGGGCTTCATGAGCGAGACGAGGGAAACCGAGGAGCAAAGCACGCAGCCAAGCACCCGAGTCAACCCGATCGTCTTCATCGGCTCCTCGGTGTGCATCCTCGCGGTCGCGCTGTGGGCGATCTTAAGCCCCGAGAGCGCGAGCGGCGTCCTCGGCGTGGCGGTCGGCTGGATCTCCGAGTGGTTCGGCTGGTTCTATATCCTCATCGCCACCATATTCCTCGCCTTTGTCATATTCCTCGCCCTCTCCCGATACGGAAGAACGAAGCTCGGCCCCGAACACTCCGAACCGGAATTCAGCACCTTCTCGTGGGCCGCCATGCTCTTCGCCGCCGGCATCGGCACCGACGTGATGTTCTTCGCCGTCGCCGAGCCGGTGACCCAATACATGGCCCCGCCCGTCGGCGAAGGCGAGACACTCTCCGCCGCGCGGGAGGCGACGGTGTGGACGCTCTTCCACTATGGCATCACCGGATGGGCGATGTACGCGCTCATGGGCATCGCTCTCGCATACTTCGCATACCGGATGAACTTGCCTTTGAGCATCCGATCCGCGCTTTACCCCATTTTCGGAAACCGGATATACGGGCCGCTCGGACACGGCGTGGATCTCGCCGCCGTGCTCGGCACGATCTTCGGCATCGCCACCTCGCTCGGCATCGGGGTTGTCTTTTTGAACTTCGGGCTGAACGCGCTCTTCAATATTCCGGAGGGGCTTCCCGCCCAGATCGGGCTTGTCGTACTCGCCGTCGCCGTCGCGACGGTCTCCGCCGTGAGCGGGGTGGACCGGGGCATCCGGCGCCTCTCGGAGCTGAACGTGTGGCTCACCTTCGGACTCGCCGCCTTCGTCCTCATCGCCGGGCCGACCGTCTTCCTTTTGAACGCCTTCGTTCTCAACATCGGCGACTATGTGAGCGGGTTCGCCGGACTGACCATGCAAACATTCGCCTTCGACCGTCCGACGGAGTGGCTGAATGGATGGACGCTGTTTTTCTGGGCGTGGTGGATCGCATGGGCTTCCTTCGTCGGGCTGTTTCTCGCCCGTATTTCACGCGGAAGGACGATCCGGCAGTTCGTCGCCGGGACGCTCATCATCCCTTTCCTGTACATACTCATGTGGGTTTCGGTCTTCGGGAATAGCGCGATCGCACTCGTGAGAGGCGGGGCCGCCGGGTTCGGCGAGGCCGTGATGAACACGCCCGAACAAGGTTTTTACACACTCCTCCAGCAATACCCCGCCTTCCCGGTAGTCGCCTCCATAGCAACCTTCGCCGGGCTCCTTTTCTATATAACCTCCGCCGACTCCGGCGCCCTCGTCATGGGCAACCTCACCTCGTACCGTCGAACCCCGCGCGACGACGCCTCGAAACCGGTCCGTATATTCTGGGCCGTCGCGACCGGCCTCCTCACACTCGCAATGCTCGTCGTCGGCGGGATCACCGCGCTCCAAAACGCCACGATAATAATGGGACTCCCGTTCGGTTTCGTGATGGTCCTCATCATGCTCGGCTTGTACAAAGCCCTCCGGGTGGAGGCCAACCGCGAGGACAGCCGGCGGCACAGCCTCCCGGCGCAGCTTTCCGGACGAAGCTCCAGCCCCGCCGACGGCGACCGGAGGGCCGCGCTCGGCTGGCGCCAGCGACTGAGACGGAGCATGAGCTTCCCGAACCACGAGAAAGCAACCGAGTTCCTCTCCGGGGTCGCGCTCCCGGCATTGACCGAGGTGGCTGACGAGATGCGCGGACACTCAGTCGAGGCGGAGGTGAACGACGGCACGGACGAAGAGCGTCCATACGTCGAGCTTGTCGCGGATCTCGGCGAGGAGGCGCCGTTCCAGTATCGGGTCGAGTCGCGCGAGGCGAGGACGCCGGTGTACGGGGACCGCTCCCTGCGTGACAGCGACGTGTATTTCCGGCTCGACGTCCACCTTTCGGAGGGCGGGCAGGGATATGACGTGATGGGCTATACCCATAGCCAGCTAATAGACGACGTCCTCGACCAGTACGAGCAGCACGTGGAGTTCGTGCGGCTCAACGCGGGGGCCGCCCGGTAAGCGAAGGCGACCGACCGAACACGAAAGGGGTTTCATGGCGGGGATTTTGGATTCGGTTAGCGGGGGCGACTCCGGTGAGCGGCAGGCGAGGATCGTGGATGTTCTCGTGGAGGCGTTCTCGGGGCTTATGTCCGCCGACCCGGACGCTTTCCGGGGCAAGTTCCGGAAGATGGCCGCGGATCCCTTCGCTTTCTACCGGGGGAGCGCGCCGCTTTTCTATGCGGACATGGAGGGTGGGGAGGATCGGTGGGCGAACGA
>JACDAJ010000226.1 GCA_013695475.1 Rubrobacter sp.
TTCCACCGAACTCACGCGCCGCCTCGATGGCCGCGAGCGTGTCAATCGTCTCGCCGCTCTGTGAGATGGCGACGACGAGCGTCTTTCCGTCCCCGACCGGCTCCGAATACCGATACTCGCTCGCCACCGCGACTTCGACCGGAACGCGGGCGAGCTTTTCGATGACGCTCTTCGCGAGAAGCCCCGCATGATACGCCGTCCCGCACGCCACGACGACGACCCGGTTTATATTCGCGAGATCGTCGAGCGAAAGATCGAGATCCACGTTTCCGTCGGCATCGAGACTGTCGGCGAGGGTGGCTCGGAGGGCGGCGGGCTGCTCGTATATTTCCTTGTGCATATAGTCCTCGAAGCCGCCGAGCTCGATGGCCTCCGCGTCCCAGTCAACCTCGAAAAGCTCGCGCTCGACGGGGTTTCCGTCGGTGTCGAAAAGCTCCACGCTCTCCGGTGTGACGACGGCTATCTCCCCGTTCTCGACGAAGAGGAACTTCCGCGTCCGGTCGAGGAGGGCTTGCAACGCGCTCGCGAGGAAATTCTCACCCTCTCCGAGGCCGACGACGAGCGGGCTTTGCTTTCTGGCGGCCACGATCACATCGGGGTCGTCGGCGCACACCGCCGCGATGGCGAACGAACCTTCGAGCCTCGGAAGCGTCGAAGCGACGGCCTCGGTAAAAACCTCCCCCGCCTCCACCCGCTCTTCGAGGAGGTGCGCGATAACCTCGGTGTCCGTCTCGGAGCGGAAGATTTTGCCCCGGCTTTCGAGACCTTCTTTGAGTTCCGAGAAATTCTCGACGATTCCATTGTGGACGACGGCGACGCGGCTCCCTCCGCCGAGGTGGGGATGGGCGTTCGTCTCGCTCGGCTTCCCGTGCGTCGCCCACCGAGTGTGGCCGATGCCCGCCCGAAGCGAAGAAAGATGGCCGTTCTTCCTCGCGACCTCTTCCGTGAGGCTCGCGAGCGGCCCGACTTTTCTGATTTGCTCGATCCCGCCGTCTTTTTGGAGGGCGATTCCAGCCGAGTCATAGCCCCGGTATTCGAGGTGGGCGAGGCCGCCCATGAGAACCTCGACGCACCCTTCCCGCCCGACATAACCAACGATGCCGCACATAAAAAACTCCCTTCTCACGCTCCCGGAGCGAGGACATGCGGAGAGGAAAAGGAGAGAAAGCGAAACGAAAACTAAAAACTAGGCGCGGATGGCGTTTTGTCTCCGGCGTCGCCGCCGGGATTTGTCGCCTTCCTCACGACCGCCCGAAAAGCCGAGACGCATCCGCCGAAACCTCGATGAACGTCTACCTCGTCAACTCCAAAGCTATGGAGTTCTGGCGCTTTGTGTTTCTTTCTCTCCGTACTTTCCATGTCTTCCGAACGCATACCCGCCGGGAATCTCACGGACACGAAACTGTGGTTCTTTTCGAGTTCTTCTCCCTCTTCCGACTCTCACGACGACCGCCTAACTTTACCCGCTCGAATCCGAAAATTCCAGAAAACTAAAACCCGAGGCTTATGATCCCGAACGCCGCGAGAGCCGCAATAATGAACGGCTGATGGACGAGATATATGAATAAAGAGTTCCGCCCGAGCGGCAAAAGCGGACGGACAAAGAACGGGGCGCGGCCCTCCGTCAAAGTCCTTCCGGCTCCATAAACCACGTTCCCGGCGAAGAGTCCGAGAAGCACCATCCCGAACCACGGGAAAAGCGGACGATAATCCGGCATCGGCAAATTCTCCGGGACGACGCCGAAAGGCGAAAGCCACACGCTCTCCGACGAAACCCCGATGCCCATCATATAAAAGCCGGCCGCGAGGACGACGGCGCCGAGAAGCAAATTAACGAGGCGATACCGGAGGAGCGGATACGACAAAATGATCGAGACCCCGATGAGATGGAGTATCCCGAACACGACGTATCCGAGTCCGAACACCCAGAATACAGCGGTGAGGAGCATCCCATACCCGAACACGCGAAGCCCCCGGAGGAGGTATTTCCGGAAGGAATCGCGCCCGGCGCGAACGGCTCTCGCGTGGCTGATCGCGAGCGACACGCCCACCAAAAAAAGAAACGATGTCGCGGTCGCGTCGGCGAAACGCGCCCAGAAACCGGAGGTCGAATCCACCGCGTACCCGCCGAAGGAGTCGAGGTCGTATACGGTGTGGTACACGGCCATCATGAGGATCGCGACACCTCGGGCGGCGTCCACTTCCCAGAAACGTTGCGATTTCGCGGCGACCGTGGCATTCCTTTCCGAGCCTTCGCCGATGATACCGGATACGAGGTGAAAGCCGCGTACCGAGAAACATGACTCGCGGCCTTCGAATCGCGATTCGCGGCTTTTCCCGTGATTCGCGTCCCTCCGCAATCCCCCTCCGATTTTTGTACGATTCCACTATGGAAGGTTCGGGTTTGAACATACGTCCCGGAAAACGGGGGGATGCGCGCGAGGCGGCTCGGCTTTGGATGCGGAGCGCCGAGGACCACGCCGAATACGACCCCGTCTACGAAACCTCCCGCGAGGCCGAGAAGACGATGCGGAGCTTCCTCGCCGACCTCTCGTCGAGCAGCCACTCGTTCCTCTTCGTCGCGGAGTCGGATGGGGAAATAGTCGGCTTCATCTCCGGCGAACTCCGAGAAGGCTCCCCCACTTTCCACCCGAAGACATGGGCCTCGGTGGACGACGTGTTCGTCTCCGAAGGACACCGGAGCCTCGGGGCGGGCCGCGCCCTCATCGAGGAGGTCCGGGCGTGGGCCGCCGAGAGGAGCGCGAGCGGAGTCTCTTTGCAAGTCGCCGCCGCCAACGAGCGAGGCCGGAAATTCTACCGGGACATCGGGTTCCGGGAGGTTTCCATTTGTCAGGTTCTCGAATTTTAGGCTGTCGGCGAAGGCGCTCGAGACCGGGCGGCTGGTTGTCCGGCGGCTGGAAATTGGGGATCTCGACGACTTCGCCGCGTTGTGCGGAGACCCGGAGGCCATGAGGCACATGGATGATGGCCGACCGTTGTCGCGCGAGCGGTCGGAGGCTTGGCTCCGGGTTTCGCTCGCCAATCATCGGGAGCGCGGCTGGGGGTGCTTCGCCGTCTCCGCGAAGCCCTCCGAACGGATGATCGGATTCGCCGGGTTCGCCCGTCCCCCGGAACGACCGGGTGTCGTCGAGCTTATCTACGCGCTCGGCGCCGATCATTGGAGGCGAGGATATGCCACCGAAGTCGCCGACGCGATGGTCTCATTCGGATTCGAGAAGTGCGGCCTGACTCGACTGGAAGCGAAGATCCATCCCGCCAACAAAGCCTCGAAGCGCGTATCGGCGAAGATCGGAATGTCCCACAAGGGACGGAGAACAAACGATGACGGCTCCTCCACCGACTACTTCGCGACCGAGCGGAAAATCACCCCATCCGCCGTCGCAGCGAGTTCCGGAAGCATGGGCTTCCGAAACCCGCGCTCCGCTTTCGGCTTCGCGCTCGCCACACGCTTCGCGGTCGGCTTGTCAGCCAGCAAGCAAAAAACAAGAAGCTGAAATGCGCGGTTTCCATGAGGATCATTCCTCGCGTAATTCGCCGTCACACAACGGATATGAGCGGCTGAATACTCGGACACCGTTCTCTTTTTCATAACCGAGCTTCGCGTAAAACGCCATCGCCTCGTCCTCCTCGGCATGGACTTCGACGTATGAGACGCCGCGCCTCCGGCATCGTTCGGCGACCGTTTCGAGGAGCTTCCGTCCGGCGCCGCGTCGCCTCGAACCCGGCTCCACATAAAGATCCTCGATGCTCGCGAAAAGCCCGCCGAGCGAGATGCTCGGACGGAATGCGAGGACGAGAACCCCGATGGAGCGGCCATCTTTCCGAGCCACGAGAACTTCGATGCCGCCCATTTCCACCGAGCGTCTCATCCGCGAAACGAACTCTTCCGAAAGCGATTCCCCGGCGCGGAGGGAGTTTTCGAGGAGTCGCAATGGCTCGCGGATTTCTTCCCCGGACACGGCCTCGAACTTCACCGCTCGCTCCTCTCGCCGGGATCCGGGAGGCGCCCCGCTCCGCGTCCGGCTCCGCGTCGCCTCGGGGGTGGGGAGTCGGGAAAGGCGAGGGATCGAAGCGTCCGCCACCGAAGGTTCCAGTCGAGCGTGAGAGTGGAGACGTCGAAAAAGAGCGAGCCGATATTCCTCCGATGCCCCTCACCCCTCCCGAACGCGACGAAGCCTCGCACTCTCCGCGCTTCACACCCGGCTTTTCCCGACCCGGCTCCCGAAGCGAGCGATGGCGGAGCGCGCCGAAGCCGTATCCGGAGCGAACGCCTCCCGACCCCCGGCCTCGGCATCACGCTTTCGCGAAGACCCTCGCCGCCGCCTCGACGGCTCTTTCGACGCCTTCGGCGCCCACGTCGAGGTGCGTCACGAACCGGACGTATCCGCGCTTCCCGTGTCCGGCGAGGACACCTTCGCGGGCGAGGGCTTCGATGAATGCGTCCTCGTCGTCGGCTTTCACGAGGACGAGGTTCGTCTCCGGCGCTTCGACTTCGTATCCGGCTTCGAGGAGACCTTCGGCGAGGGCGCGGGCATTGTCGTGATCCTCTTCGAGCCGCTCGATATTCCGCTCGAAGGCGAAGAGGGAACCGGCGGCGATGGTTCCCGCCTGCCGCATGCCGCCCCCGAACGCTTTCCTCACGCGCCTCGCCCTCCGGATCGCCGCCTCGTCCCCGGCGAGGAGCGAGCCGACGGGCGCGCCAAGCCCCTTCGAAGAACACACCGAAACCGTGTCCGCGTGACGGCACCATTCGCGGGCCGGAACCCCGGCGGCGACGGCGGCGTTGAAAAGCCTCGCCCCGTCGAGATGCACCCCGAGTCCGAGTTCCCTCGCCGAGGCGGCGACCGCGGCGAACTCGTCGAGCGGATACACCGTTCCCCCGGCGGCGTTGTGCGTGTTTTCCAGACAGAGAAGCGACGGCGGCGCGAAGTGGTCGTTCTCGGGGCCGACGGCGGCACGGAGCGCGTCGGGCGGGATGACCCCGCCCTCGCCCGGAAGCGGACGCGACTGGACGCCGGAGAGGAGCGCGGGCGCTCCGGCCTCATAGTTGAAGATGTGGGACTGTTCGTGGAGGAGGATCTCCTCGCCGCGACGGGTTCCGAGATGAACCCCGATCTGATTCGTCATCGTCCCGGACGGCCCGTATATCGCCGCTTCTTTCCCGAGGAGATCGGCGACGTATTCTTCGATCCGGTTCACCGTCGGGTCTTCGCCGTACACGTCGTCCCCGACGGGAGCCTCCGCCATCGCCCGGCGCATCTCCTCCGAGGGCTTCGTTACGGTGTCGCTTCTCAAATCGATCATGCGCTTCCTCCCTGTTTCGGATAGTGGGTTTCGGACACTCGCGAATATACCCGCCAAAAGCGATGAGTGTGCCATACCGGACCCGGTTGATTTATCCCCCGCTGGTTGCGTTCGTCTTTCCCGACTCCCGAAACCACGGATCGTGGAGCCATCCATCCGAACTTCGTGTCGCACGTTTCTTCCACCGAAAACCCTCGCGGACGGGCATGGACGCGAGCGCGAAACCCCCGATCAAACCCGATCAAACCGCGACGGATGGCCGCTGCCTCCACGCTCCAGCCCACCCCGGCCCCCGGCGCACTCCCGCCCGTCCGCCGCCCGAAACGGAACCCTTCGCGTTTCTTTCGAGTCCCACCCACTCCGGCTTCTCCCGGCCATGAGGCGAAGATCACGAAAAACGTCGCCCGCATGACGTTCGATCCCCGCGCTCATTTTCCGCATGACATTCGATCCCCGCGCCCATCTTCACCCGACTACTTTGTCCGTCGTCGAGAAATGAACCTTCGCCACATCCCGCAGTCCTTCCCTCCCCCGCTCCCCGTACACCCTCTTCGCCGCCCCGATGACGTGCGTGGAACCCCTCGGAAGCTCGAATCCGACCCCCTCCGAGAGCTTGTCCATCTCTTCGAGATACCTCGACCTCGCAATTATGGAGGCCGCCGCGACCGCCGCGTCGTCCTCCGCCCGAGGACGCGCCTCGACCCTCACGCCGCCCGAAAGAGAAGCCTCGACATATTCCGCAGCCTTCACCCCGAATGCGTCCACGACCGCGACCTCCACTTCAGATTGAAGGTGAGTTATGATCTCGGCGTTCATCTCTCCGAGGAGGCGGTTCACGTTGCTTCCGGCTTTTTCGCGGCGGGTTTCGTATTCCCGCGGCGGGAGGCACACGGCCCGGATGTTCGCATCGCCGACGAGTTCGTATATCTCCCCCGCGAGTCTCCGCACTTCGGCGAGGCCGATGTCCTTCGAGTCCCGCACCCCGATGGAAAGGAGCTTTCCGTCCGTTTCCCCGCTCAAAACCCGGACTCCGGCGACGACGAGCGGGCCGAAGTATTCGCCCTTCCCCGCCTCGTCCGTCCCGACTCGGGGCGTCGCGTTCGGCTCCGGGGCGACGGAGAATGGGGGTTTCGACTTCGCTTTTTTTTTCGACCCCGCGTTCGATCCCGGCTTCCCTCCGCCTTTGCCGGAGAGCCTCCATTCGCGGAGGAGGTTTTTGAGTCCGGACTCTTTTCCGCCTTCGGAAACCTTGTTCGTCGAGTACACGTTCAAGGTGGCGGACTCGGAGCCTTTGGTGAGACGGTATTGGGTGGCGTGGTCTATCTCGCGGGTTTCGGAGACGGTCGCCCCGTAGGCGGAGAGCTTTCGCATGAGGTCTTCGGGAACGGCGCGCTTCATCTCACCTCGAAGGCGGAGAGGTCGTTCTCCGGAGGCTCGAAGTTCGTCTCGACGTTCTCGACCTCGGCTTGCGGGGGGCCGGCCTCGCACCACTCGATCATTTCTCGGACGCTCTCCTCCGGGCCTTCGAAGACGGCTTCGACGGCTCCGTCGGGCGTATTCCGCACCCATCCTGCGAGGGCGAGGGATTCGGCTTTTTCGCGGGTCGAGTCGCGGAAGAAGACTCCCTGAACCCTTCCCGAGACGCGGACTCGCGTGCGTTCGGTGTCTTCCTTTCGCAATCTGCCTCCCGAGGAAATCGTGAACTCCGGGAGTTTACAACGACGGTGTGGGATTGGGGCCAATCGCCCGGTATGCTAGCCTAGTGCGGATTATGGACACGGAGAGGCGGACGACAACGGCGGCGGAGGGCGAGCGGAACGGAGTCGGCGGGAGCCGCCCGAGGCTCACGCTCGTGGTTCCGACTTTCAACGAGGCGGAGAATGTGCCGAGGCTCGTCGAGGAGCTTCGGCGCGGCCTCGAAGGCGTTGACTACCGGATCGTCTTCGTTGACGACTCGAACGACGGCACGCCGGGCATCGTGCGCTCGATGTCCGAGGAGGACGGGCGCATATCCATGATCCACCGCGAAGGCGAGGACCGCGAGGGCGGGCTTTCGACGGCGGTGACGATGGGGATGGACGCGGTGTCGGGGGCGAGCATGTACACGTGCGTGATGGACGCCGATTTGCAACATCCGCCGGAGAAGGTGCGCGAGATGCTCGAAGCCGCCGAATCCTCGGAGGCCGAGGTCGTGGTGGCGAGCCGGTACGTGAAGGGCGGCGACTATTCGGGGCTTTCCGGGCCGGTGAGGAAGGCGGTTTCGGCGGGGAGCAAAAGCCTCGCGCAGATCGTCTTCAAAGAGGCCCGCAAGACGAGCGACCCGATGAGCGGGTTCTTCCTCGTGAAGAACGAGGCGATATCCGGCATACAACTCCGCCCGACGGGGTTCAAGATTTTGCTGGAGATCCTCGTGTGCGCTCCGGAACTGAGGGTGGTCGAGGTTCCGCTCCGTTTCCAGGCGAGGCACGCCGGGGTGTCGAAGGCGACGATGCGGCAAGGGATGGATTATCTGACTCATATTCTGAGTCTTTTCTGGTACGTCCCGTCGGCGGGGCGTTTCTGGAAGTTCGCGATGGTCGGGGCTTCGGGCGTGGTCGTGAACATGGCGACGCTTCTTTTCCTCGCGGAGTACGTGAACGCGGATCTCGTGATCGCATGGATGTTCGCGGTGGGGCTCTCGATCCTCTCGAACTTCCTCCTCAACAACGCCTTCACGTGGCGCGACGTGCGGCACTCGAGCCGCATCCACTTCCTACTCCGCGGCGCTTTGGCGTACCCGGTCGCGATAGCGGGCATCGGGGCGAACTTCGCCGTGTATTATCCGCTCCTGAAATACGTGACGGACGCCTTCCCGTACTATCTCCTCTTCAACCTCATGGGCATCGTCGCGGCGACCGCCGTGAACTTCATACTCAGTTCGCGCCTCGTCTTCAAACCGTCGCTCCCGAGGAACCTCGACCCGGACACGCCCCGCGACGAACTCGCCGAGGGGATGCGCCGCGAGCTCAAAGCCGACCGGGTGGCGCTCATCTCCGTCCCGAACCTCCGCCCGCTCGACGGCGCCCCCGAAAACGACCTTCTCCGCCCGGACATGAACGTCATCGAGCTCGCCGTGAAGACGAACCACCCCATGCTCACCCTCACCGGCCCGCGCCGCCTCCCGCAAGCCCGCATGAACGCCCGGTGGGCGAACTCCCTCGCCGTCCCGGTCGCAAACGGGGAGGAAACCGTCGGCGTCGTATACGCCACCCGAAGCTCCACCGAACCCTTCACCGAGGAAGACCTCCACTGGCTCACCGCCTACGTGAGCACCGCCGCCCCCGTTTTCATCGCCACCGCCGAGCAAAACGGAAACCGCGAAAAGTCCTGACAGCAAAAGAGGGCGGCCCGCATGCGCGCGAACCGCCCACTCACGACCCCACAAAGAGGCCAGCCAAGACTCCGCCGCCCCTCCCTGACCAGCGAAGCCTCCGTCGCAGCGGTTAATGCTTAAACCCCAGCTTCAGAACCGAACCCCAGGTGCCTAAACTCCGCTACGACCTGAAATTAGCACCCCGTCTAGCACGGCGCAACTTGACGTATTCCGCATACATAAGCCCCTTTTCGGCACTGTACAACGACATGTCCACCACCCTCGGAAACCATGCACAACATGTGGCCCCCTCGACCACGAGTGAAGTCTGCAACAAATTTTTCTTTCACCATTGATCGAAGGTGATACGTCCTTAAAGTTTAAGGTTAGACGAGGGGATGTTTTCTTGTGTGGATCGTCGGTTCGTTGATGGGGCGGTATGGTTTATGGATAATTGCCGGGTGTCGGGGGTCGTCTCCGGCGGATTTGGCATCGGCTGTACGGCGATCGGGAGGTTGCGAAGTTTTTCGAGAGGTGAGGGATCGCGAAGAGTGGAACGAGGCCGTGAAGGGGCTTGGGGGGAGCGTCCTCCAGTCGTGGGAATGGGGCGAGTTCCGGAGGAGCAACGGGTGGCGGCCGATGCGGCTGCTCGGGGAGGCGGGCGCGGCGCAGATTTTATTGAGGAGCGCGCCGGGACTCGGGGCCATCGCCTATGCTCCGCACGGGCCGCTCGCCTCGGAGGGAAGCGGCCTCGGAGGAGTCATCGAGGAGGTTTCGGAGCGGGCGAAGAAGGAAGGGGCGCACCTCATAGATGTGGAGCCTCGGGTGGACGAAGGGGAGTTTCCGGCGGACATTGGTTTCGAGAAGATCGAGAGCATACAGCCGAGATGCACGCTCGTTTTGGATGTCCTCGAAGACGCGGAGAAACAGCTCGCGGCCTTCCCGAAGGACACGCGGTACGGGGTTCGCCGGGCGGGGAGGGAAGGGATCGAGGCCGGGCCGGCCGGGAACCTCGACGAAGACCTCGAAGCGTTCATGGGTTTGCATGAGGAGACTGCCGAAAGGCAAAGTTTCGCGGTGAGGCCAAGAGAGTATTATCGGCGGCTCATGCGCGAGCTTCCGGCGCATCTCATCGTCGCGAAGAGGGACGGCGAGCTTATGGCGGGGGCGGTCGTCCTCACTTTCGGGGTGGAGGCTTTTTATTTGTACGGAGCCTCGACGCGGCAGGGGGACAATCTTTACGCCTCGTATCTCACGCAGTTCGAGGCTCTCTCGGCGGCGCGGGGGGCGGGCGTGAAAAAATATGACATGTATGGAGTGCCGTGCGCCCCGACCGAGGATCACCCGCTGTGGGGGGTCTACAAATTCAAGAAGAAGTTCGGCGGGCGCGAGGAGCGGTACGCCGGAACGCACGAGAAGAGACTCAAGCCACTGCAAGCGGGTGTTTTCAAGGCCGGGATGTCCGGGTACGCCGCGCTTCAAAAACTGCGTGGCCGGGGTTCGGGGCCGGTTTCGGAGTGAAGGTTCGCTCCGCTCGCGCTCGCGCTTCGCCGCGCACATGATTCGCTTTGCTTCGCGCTCGTTGACTTCATGGAGCTCGTCGGCGCGGATCGGATTCGCGAGTCGTCCCGAGTACGGTGGATCTCTCCGGCGTTCCATCCGAATAACGCCGCGAGGCGTGGCATGGTTTCCGCGAAGGTGCGCCGATGCGCGAATGCTCGACTCACCCGCCCGCGCTCGATGTCATTTCGAGCCGCGTCTTCCGGTTCTCCCGAAACGACTCGATGCTCGGGCGGGTCGCGTATGCGGAATGTTCGGGCATCGCTCCTTCGGAAAACCGGGAATCGGGATGCTCCCGGCTCGCCCACCCGGATGATTTTGCACCTCCGCCCGACGGACCCCCTTCGCAGGAGAGGGAATGCGATGGCGTGGGTGTCTCGCGCTTTGCCTTTCCCGACTCCCGATCCTACACGGCCTCATGAATTATCCGGGCTATGAGGTCGGGCGGTTCGGAGGCTTCTTCCGCTCGTACGAGCCTTTCGGCTTCGTTCGCGTTTTCCGGGGGCGAAGGCCGCGCCGTGAAATTTTCGGCGAATCGGAGTCTCCCGGCTCCTCCCCGAGTTTCGGCGCTCCTTCCTCGGCCACGATGAACATCATCTCAATTACTTTGAGCATCGTCCTTGTGCGGACACGGCTTCCCGCCGCCCCGTGGATGTGATCGGGAAGATGAATCTAAAAAGGCCCGGAGCCTCGGAGGGTGTCGGGATTTATAATGCGCGTATGAGGATTTTCGAATGAGGACGATATGCTTTCTTTCGGACTTCGGGCTGGCGGATGATTTCGTCGGGACGTGCAAAGGCGTGATGCTCAAGATTTCCCCCGGAGCGCAAATCATCGACCTCACGCATCAGGTTCCGAACTTCGCGGTGGAGGCCGGGGCGGAGATTTTGCAGCACGCGACGAGGTACATGCCGGACGACTCGGTGTACCTCGCGGTCGTGGATCCCGGCGTGGGAACCGAGCGGCGCGAAATCGCCCTCGAAACGCCGAGCGGCGCGATGATGGTCGGCCCGGACAACGGACTTTTGATCCCCGCCGCGGAAGCCCTCGGTGGCGTTTCGTCCGCCGTCGAACTGACGAACGACCGATACAAAATACACCCGGTCTCAAACACGTTCCACGGACGCGACGT
Source organism: Rubrobacter sp. (assembly GCA_013695475.1). Classification (GTDB taxonomy): domain Bacteria; phylum Actinomycetota; class Rubrobacteria; order Rubrobacterales; family Rubrobacteraceae; genus JACCWD01. The sequence continues at coordinate 11,370 of JACDAJ010000226.1, forward strand.
TTTCTCCCCGGCGGCGACGCACCTCGCATCCGGTGTGGAGATTTCCGAGCTCGGGGAGGCGATTCCGCTCGACTCCCTCGAACACATGACCGTCGCGGAGGACGAAGCCCGTGACGGGGACATAATCGCCCGCGTCATTGACGTGGATCGCTTCGGCAACGCGAGGCTTTCGGTTCGGGAGGACGGCTCCGGGCTTCGATATGGCGGCGAATTGAAGCTCGACATCGGGGACGGCGACATGGGCATCCGGTATGTGGCGACCTTCGGCGCGGCGGGGGCGGGGGAGCTCATCCTCGTCCCGGACTCGCATTGGCGGCTCAGCGTCTCGATAAACAAAGGGAGCGCGGCCCACGCCCTCTCGCTGTCGGTCGGCGCGAAAGTCCGGATAAAGCGATGATGGAGCGACCGCCGGAGAGAACGCCCGAGACGGCGAAAAAAGGGAAAGTCATCCGGGCAGCCGCGCTCAAACCGCTGAATATGCTCACTCTCGTCGCGGGCCTCGGCATCGCCGTGACGACTTTGACGTGGTGGATCCTCATCCTCACCCTCGCAACCTACGCGACCCTCGTATACCTCGCCGCGAAAGACCCGGTCTTCGAACGCCGCGTCACGGAAGGAAAGCGAGCCGACCCCATCGGCGGCGCGCCTTCGCGAGACATCCCCCCCGAACGCCGCGCCCGGTGGCTCCCGAGGGGCGGGACGCGGGAGAAGGTCGAGGACGCGCTCGTCACGTACCGGAAGGTCATAATCGCCATCGGGGAGTCCGACGACGTAACGCGGCAAGTTCTCGAAGGCTCGATACCGCGCCTCCACGAAGCCGCCGAGCGGATGGTGGATGTCGCCGCGAACCGCGAGAAGGCCGCCGAAACCCTCCGCGACTTCCGGGGGCGCCGCGCGCCGGACGACGAGCCGCAGCGCGAGACGAGCCTCCGCCAACTCGAAGGCCACATCCAAAAAGCCGACGCGGAGATAAACGGCATCTCCGAGCAGCTTCTCACGCTCCGGGCGCAGGCTGTGAGGGCTTCGATGGACAGCGCGGGCGCGTCGCAGCGGGCCGACGCGCTGAACGCCTCCCTCGACGAACTCAACTTCCGCCTCGAAGCCGTCAACGAGACTTTCCCGGACCCCACGCAATAAAGGCAAAAAGAAACGGGCCCGGAGGCCCGTTTGAAATCAATTCGAAGAGAGGATTCGCAGGGTCGCCGACCCGCCGCTCCGGCGAAGTCGTCGGCCACCGACGGAAATTTAAGCCGAGCTCACCCTCCATCCCCGGCCTTCGTCCTCATCCTCGTCATCGCGGGAAGGCTCGACGACCTCCTCCGGCTCCGGCCTGCGGGCCGGGGCGCCGCTCAGTTCCTGCCTCGACTCTCCGACCGAGACGAGGGAATCCTGAAACCATCCCTCGAGCTGCCCCATCACGCGATCCTGGTACACCTCGGATCCACTCGCGACTTCCTGAGCGTATCGCTCGGCCCGGTCTATGACCTCGCCCGCGCGCAGAGGCGCGCGGGCGTACACGTCGGTATGCTCGACTTTCTCCTCCGCGCGCCTGTGCGCGTCCTGAACGATGCGCTCGGCCTCCTCCTGCGCGGCCGCGATCATAGCCTGGCTCTCGCGCCGGATCGCCTCCGACTCCGAAAGCTCCCCAGGCAACGTTCCTCTCAACTCGTCCAGAACCCCGAGAACGTCCGAACGGTCAACGACCGCCAAACCCCTCCGCATCGGTACCCCCGATGCATCCCGGACGATCACGTCCAACTCGTCCAATACTTCGCCGATGTACTGCATGTCCTCTCTCATGCGGTCAACCCTAGCACGGGTATTCAGGCTACGCTAGGCTTTCCGAAAGAAATTTTTCACACTTTACCTAAAGTCGAGGTTGAATATGATCTTAGGGTTAAGTGTAATTTTATCTAAGGCTAAGGTAACCCCCCTCGACGAAAGCCCCGCCGGAGTTTTCCCCGCTTCCATGCGGTTTCTGGAAACCCGGCGAAAGTTATCCACAGCTTGCATGTGCTTGAGGCACAGCCTAAACCCCGTGGTTTAGGGACATTCTTCGCATTTATCCACAGGCCGAGGCCGGGCTTTCCGGCGCATGCCCGCGAGGCGTCGAGCATCGCATACGAAGGTCTTCGGGCGGCGGCCGGGAGGCGGAGTTTCCATGCCGGAGCCGCCCCGCCGGAGGCATGCGTAGTCAAAGTTCCATTTCCAGAGACAGGCGCATGGGGCAGAAACCGAGATTTCCGTAGAAACTTATCGCCCGCCCATTCGCCGCGTAAGCCGTCACCGACACCCGTTCGGCTCCTTCGCCCGCGGCCCAGCGAAGGAACTCCGCCGCCAGACCCGCCCCGACTCCGCCGCTCCGAAAGACCTCCCGGACGTACATGCTCTCCAGTTCGGCCATTTTCACGGGGCGAAGCGAGTCGCCTTTCTCCATCCGGCCCGCGAGGTATCCGACCATCTCTCCCCCGGATTCGGCGACGAGGCAAACGCAGTTCCTGTCCGAGACGAGCGCGGAGAAGTATTCGCGCCCCTCCTCCTCGGGCCAGCCGAGGTTCATCGAGGCGTCCCGGCTCCCCGCGTCCTCCCGGAACAAAGCCCCGCTCAACTCGACTATTCCCGCAACATCCCGAACTTCCGCTTCCCTTACGGCCATGCTCCCTCCAAACTTCGACTCCATTCGCCCGGAATCAAAGTCTATAACGTTCAAAGCTATTTGTAAATTTCGTTATTTATTTTAATATCGCGCATCGCCGCTGCGGAGATTCACGGCTGGTTCGGTTGACGAGGCTTCCGGTTCCCGCAAGGAATCTGGATGATTGCCCCCTCATACGTCCGGCGGCGCAAATCGAAAGAGAACCGCGAATTGCGAGAAACGCGCGGACCATGCAGTTGCGAATCGAGAAAGTTGAATCGCAGCCTTCCCTCGATTCGCGCGAAACAAGGCTCGTTGCCGCTAGCCCTGAAAGCCGGAGCCCGGTCGGCGGTATCGGCGTCACGCACTCCATAGGCGTTCCGACGAGATGCCCCCCGAGGACTACTCGGATGGCGGCGGACGAAAGGCTGGCTCGCTGGCCGACTCGATTCGCCTCGGAGAGCCGCTTTCAGCGACTGAAATATATGGCGACGCCGACGGCGATCGCAGCCGGCAGGAATGCGAAAAGCGGGAAGCCCCCGGCCAGTATCTGCGAAATGAAGAAAGGCTGCGCGATGTACGGGATCGCGACGGAGACGCCGGAGACGGCCATTGCCAGCGGGCCGCCGTTTCGGCCTCCGGCGCGGTGGATGAGGGTTCCCGCCCCGTAGCCCGCGAGGCCCGAGAGGATGAGCCGCCCGAACCCGATCTGGAATATGATGAGAACCACGAAGTATCCGGCGACGGCCACCCCCAGCCCGGCGAGGACGGTCTTTGCGATCTGCTTCGTACGCATCGCGCCGACGCGGGCGCTTCGGGGGAGCTTCGCGTCGTCGGGGCATTTTATCCCGACGTCGGTCTGGCGCATGCACTCGGTGCATATCGGCTTCCCGCACGTCGCGCAAGACAAGCGCGTCTCTCTATTAGGGTGGCGATAGCAACGCATCGGTTCGGACATTCAAAATCCCTTCAAGTCCCGGCGCGACAATTCCCCCCGCGGCACAAGGACGATCTCTTTTTTATAGCTTCGATGCACCTCGGCGACATTCCGGCTATGCTCGAGCTTCTGACGATCCAGTTCCTCGCGCAGCTTCCGGTTCTCCCCCTCCAGCCTCGCCACCCGCCGCTCCAGGCTCAAAATCTTCTCGACCCCGGCGAGGTTGAGACCCATCTCCTGCGTGAGCCTCTGTATATGCTGCCCGAGTTCGATGTCCTCCTGAGAATACAGCCGCGTGTTCTTTATGCTCTTCCGCGGACAAAGGAGCCCCTTTTGCTCATACATCCGCAGCGTCTGGGGATGGACCCCGATCAACTCCGCCGCGATGCCGATCATGAACACCGGCCGCCTCTTTATGCTCACGACGACCCCGCCTTCTTGAACAGTTCCTCCCGCACATCCTCGTCCCGCTCATCCGCGAGAGCCTCCAAAATCTCGCGCTCCCGCCGACGGAGCTTCGTCGGAACCACGAGCGAAACCTCCACGATGAGGTCGCCCCCTTCCCCGCCTTTCTTCACACTCGGCGCGCCCGCCCCGCGAACCCGGAACTTCCGCCCATCTTGAGTCCCAGCCGGAAGACGAAGCCTCACCGTCGAACCGTCGGGCCTCGGAACCTCGATCTCCGCCCCGAGCGCCGCCTCCACGAAGCTCACGGGAACCTCCACGGTGAAATCGTCGCCGCGCCTCTTGAAAACCGGATGCTCCTCGACGCGGGTGACGACGAAGAGATCCCCCGCCGAAGCTCCCTTCCTCCCCGCGCTCCCCCGACCGGGAACCCGAACCTTCATCCCATCCTTCGCCCCCGCCGGGATCCGAACCGTGACCTGCCGACCCTTCCTCACCCGGCCACTCCCCCGGCACCCCGAACACGGACTCTCGATGAACGTGCCTCCGCCGCCGCACCTCGCACACGGCTCCGAGAGCGCGAAGAAACCCTGATCCCGACTCCGAACACCCCGCCCGCTGCAATCCGGACACCTCTTTATACTCGTACCCGGCGCCGCGCCCGAACCCCCGCAATCCCCACACGCCTCCTCAGCCGAAACCCCGACACGAGTCGTAACCCCTTCGAGAGCGTCCTTGAATCTCAGGTTGACGCTCACAGTCGCGTCCTCGCCCTTCAGCCTCTGCGTCTCACGCCGGACGGACTTCCCGAACACGTCCCCGAAGCTCCCGAAGCTATCGAACATGTCCGAGAAACCTCCGCCAGCGGAGCCGCCGCCTCCGGCTCCGCGGTCGCCGCGCCCCCCGAAGAAAGTGCGCGGCCCTTCGTCGTATTCGCGCTTTTTCTCCGGGTTCGCGAGGATTTCGTAGGCGTGCTGGATCTCCTTGAAACGAGACTCGGAGTTCGGGTCGCCGGGGTTCGCGTCGGGGTGGTGCTTTCGGGCGAGCTTGCGGTACGCGCCGCGTATGTCATCACGCGACGCGTCCCGCTTCACCCCGAGAAGTTTGTAGGGATCCTTCGTCTCCATAACTATGAACCTACTGTGAAACTACAACCTTAGCCGGACGGATAGGTTTACCGTTGAGGAGGTAGCCTCGCTCGAAAGTCTGGAGGACCATTCCTTCCTCGTGGTCGTCGGAGGGCTGGCTCATGACGGCTTCGTGGACGTTCGGGTCGAAGTTTTGCCCGTCGGAGGCTATGGGGAGGAGACCCTCCTCGCTCATGGCGTCGGCGAGCTGGTTGCGGGTCGCCTGAACGCCCTCGCGGACATCGCCTTCATATTCGAGGGCGCGGTCGAGGTTGTCGAGCACCGGGAGGAGGGACAATATGAGCCGCTCCGAGGCCGTCTGGTAAATTCGCTCCTTCTCTTTTTCCTGGCGCTTGCGAGAGTTTTCGAACTCGGCTTTCAGGCGGCGGAGCGAGTCGAGGTATTCGTCGCGCTCGCGCCGGACGGACTCGAGTTCGCGTTCGAGTTCCGCCGCCTCCTCCGCCGGGAAAGCCTCCACGTCCTCCTCGAAAGCCTCGGCCTCGGTCTCCGCCTCCCGCATCTCTTCGGAGGACGGGTCTTGAGGGGAGCCGCCCGGCTCGTCCACGGCCTCCTCGACGAATTCCCCCTCTTCGAGGTTCGGGTCTTCTTCGCGGTCCGGCTCGCGCTTGTTCCGTTCGTCACTCAATTCGGTGAGTCCCTCCCGTTGTCGTGAAAGGGGGGCCGAGGGTCTCGCTTCGTACCCGACCCCGCCGATTCGTTGGACGGTGGCTAGTTGCGGTTCCCGTCCTTGCGCTCGCCGTCGTCTTTGCGATCCGCGTCGCTGTCGCCATCGGTCTGGCTGTCGTCGTCAACGACTTCGGCGTCCTCGACGAGATCCTCCTCGTCGGCGCGGGTGTCGGTCGCCTGGTTTTGCTGCTCCTGCGCCTGCGCGTAAAGCACTTCGGAGAGCTTGTGCGAGGCCGTGACGAGGGCTTCCTGCTTCGTCTTTATCTCTTCGATGTCCTCTCCGGCGAGGGCTTCCTTCGCCTCTTTGAGAGCCTGTTCGATGTCGTTCTTCGTCGCCATGTCAACCTTGCCGTCAACGTCCTTCATCGAGCGCTCAATGGAGTACACGAGGCCGTCGGCGTTGTTTCGGACGTCGGCCTCCTCCTTCTTGCGCTTGTCCTCGTCGGCGTGAGCCTCCGCGTCGCGCATCATGCCCTCGATGTCCGTGTCCGAGAGGCCGCTCGAAGCCGTGATCGTGATCCGCTGCTCCTTGCCCGTCCCGAGATCCTTCGCCCCGACGTTGACTATGCCGTTCGCGTCAATGTCGAATGAAACCTCAATCTGAGGTACACCCCTCGGCGCGGGCGGAATCCCCACAAGCTGGAAGTTCCCGATCAGCTTGTTGTACGACGCGATCTCGCGTTCTCCCTGGTAAACCTTGATTTCCACGCTTCCCTGATTGTCGTCAGCCGTGGTGAAAGTCTCACCCTTGCGTGTAGGTATAGTCGTGTTCCGCTCGATGAGCTTGGTGAACACGCCGCCCTTCGTCTCGATGCCGAGCGAGAGCGGCGTCACATCGAGGAGAAGCACGTCCTTCACTTCCCCGGCGAGGACTCCGGCCTGGATCGCCGCGCCGATGGCGACGACCTCGTCCGGATTTATGCCCTTGTGGGGCTCTTTTCCCGTTATCTCTTTGACTTGTTCCTGAACGGCGGGGATGCGGGTCGAGCCGCCGACGAGTATGACTTGATCCACCTCTCCGGCTTGAAGCCCGGCGTCCTGCATGGCGCGGCGAACCGGGTTCGCGGTCGCCTCCACGAGGTCGGCGGTGAGCTGGTTGAACTGCGCCCGCGAAAGTGTGAGATCCATATGCTTCGGCCCGTTCGCGTCCGCCGTGATGAACGGGAGGTTCACCGAGGTCGAGGTCGTCGAGGAGAGTTCGCGCTTCGCCTTCTCGGCGGCCTCGACGAGTCTTTGGGCGGCCATCTTGTCCTGCGAGAGGTCAATGCCTTCGGACTTTTTGAACTCGGCGACCATCCAGTCAACTATCTCCTCGTCGAAGTCGTCGCCGCCGAGGTGGTTGTTCCCGCTCGTCGCCTTCACCTCGAAAACGCCGTCCCCGAGCTCGAGGATCGAGACATCGAACGTCCCGCCGCCGAGGTCGAAGATGAGTATGGTTTGATCTTCTTCTTTATCGAGGCCGTACGCGAGGGCGGCGGCGGTCGGCTCGTTGATTATGCGCTTCACGTCGAGGCCCGCGACTCGGCCCGCGTCCTTCGTCGCCTGCCTTTGCGCGTCCTCGAAGTACGCCGGGACGGTGATGACGGCCTCCGTCACCTCGTCGCCGAGGTATTCCTCCGCGTCGCGCTTCAATTTCTGGAGGGTCATCGCGGAGATCTCCGGCGGGGAGTATTCGTTGTCCTCGATCTTCACCTTCACTTCGCCGCCGTCGCCCGAGGCGACCTCGTAGCTCGTGCGCTCGTTCTTCACATCGTTGTAACGCATACCCATAAAGCGCTTTATCGAGTAAATCGTCCGATCCGGGTTCGTCACCGACTGCCTTCGGGCGAGTTGCCCGACGAGCCGCTCCCCGCTCTTCCGGTCGAAAGCGACCACCGAGGGCGTCGTCCTCTCACCTTCCGCGTTCGTGATGACGACCGGCTCGCCGCCCTCCAAAACCGCGACGCAACTATTCGTCGTGCCGAGGTCGATCCCAATGCTCTTCGCCATGCGACTTCCTCTCTGAAAATTTCTGACCGTGATCTAAAGTGCGCCGAGTATAAAATCTAAGCGTGAGACAATCAAGGTTTCGCGATTTCCGTGCGGGAGACGAATTTGCTCCCGGATTTGCTCCCGGCAGAGTCCGCGCCCGGATGTATACGTCCGTGGCGGCGCGACGTTGCGACCGTCGTTCCGGCGTGCCGCGAGTTATTCGTTCGGGCGAAGGGATGATGCTCCGGCTGGCGGCGGCGAACATATACTAAAGTCATGCTGCCCGTTCTTCTGCCGTTGATCGTCGCTTTGCTGTCCGCGCCCGCGACCCTTCTCGCCGGTATTCTTCGGCTGCGAACGGCCGCCCCGGTCGGGGCGGCTTTCGCCGCGCTCGCGGCTCTCGCGGTTTTGTGGGGATGGACGACATCGGGCGGCGAGGCCGTGGACGCGGCGTGGGTGCCGTCGTGGGATATGCGCTTCGACGTCGCCCTCGACGGGTTCGCGGCGCTTTACGCGCTCCTCGCCACGTCCGTCGGGTTCGTCGTCATAGTTTATGCCTCCCGGTATCTCCCCCTTCACCTCGAACACGAGGGGAGGCCGGAAACCGATGTCGTCCGTTTCTATTTCTTCATCCTCCTTTTCATGGGTTCGATGGTCGGGCTTGCGATGGCCCGCGACCTCATCCTCATCTTCGTTTTCTGGGATTTGACGGCGATCGCCTCGTACTTCCTCATCGCCTTCGATTCGCACAAGGCGGAATCGCGCGCCTCCGCCCTCATGGCCCTCTTCGTCACCGGGGTGACGGCGATCCTCCTCCTCATAGGCTCCCTCCTCCTTTACGCCGCCCACGGAACCTTCTCCATCCCGGAACTCGCGAACGTGGTCGAGCCGGGGCCGCTCCTCACGGGCGCAGGCGCGCTCATCCTCATCGCCGGACTCGCAAAGAGCGCGCAAACCCCGTTCCATTTCTGGCTCCCGAGGGCGATGGCCGCCCCCACCCCCGTCTCGGCGTACCTCCATTCCGCCGCGATGGCCGCCGCCGGGGTGCTTCTCATCGGGCGGGTGTATCCGCTCGTCCAAAAGAGCGACACCCTTCTCACCGCGCTCCTCGTCGTCGGGTTCGCCTCCATCGCGGTCGGGGGCATTCTCGCCCTCACCCGCGACACCTTGAAACAAATCCTCGCGTACTCGACCATCGCACAGTACGGCTTCGTCGTCGTGATGTACGGCCTCGGCGGAGCATACGGCGCGGGCGGCGCGGCCTTTTACGTCCTCACCCACGCCCTCGCCAAAAGCGCGCTCTTTTTGACCGCCGGAACCGTCACCGAGGCGACCGGAAACGACAAACTCAGCAAGCTCGGAGGTCTCGCGAGGGAAATGCCGCTCCTCGCGCTCGGCTCGGCGGCGGCCGCGGCCACCCTCACCTCCCTCCCCCTCACCCTCGGGTTCTTCGCCGACGAGTTCTTCTTCGCCGCCGCCCTCGAGCGAGGCGCCGTTTTCGCCGTCGCCGCGACGCTGTGCGCCGGGACGACCCTCGCGTACACATGGAGATTTTGGAGCGGACTCTTCCTCGGAGAGAGGGCGGGAGAGGCTCCGGTTCGAGTCTCCCGGCTCCTCGTGTCGCCGGTCGCGTTCCTCGGGATTTTGTGCCTTTTCGGCGGTGTGTACGCGATACCGTTCGAGAGGCTTTCGGAGGCGGCGGGGGCGGTCTCATTCGAGAATGCGACGCCGATCGACGCGACGTATCATTTCGAGCTTCTGCCGGAGTATTTCATGGCCGCCGGGGCGTATGCGGTCGGGGCTTTTCTCGTCGTCTCGCGCCCGGTGTGGAGGGGGGCGGCGCTCGGCTTCTCGCGGGTCGGGAAGGTCGTCGGGCCGGAGAGGATGTATCGGGACTGGCTCCATGGGGTGAACCGGCTCTCGGACATCGTCCACGTTTTGGAGATAAGCAACCTTCGGGGGAGGGTCGCCTCGGTGCTTTTGCCGACGGCTCTCATGGTCGGTTTGGCGGTCGTCGCGACGCCGAGCGGAATGTACACGGTCGGGGAGGTTCGGCCCGGACAGATTCCGCTCGTACTCGCCCTCGGGGTGGTCGCGGCGGCTTCGGTGGCGGCGACGTTCACGCGGCTCCACATCACGCTCGCGCTCGTGCTTTCGAGCGCCGGGTTCTCGCTCGCGGTGGCGTATGCCTTTTACGGGGCACCGGAAGTCGCGCTCGTGGCGGTTCTCGTGGAGATCATGATCACGATCCTCTATTTCGCGACGATGCGCCTCATCCCGTACGAAGCCCTCCACAAACAATCACAACTTCCGCTCACGAAAGGGCGAGATATGATCGAAAGTTGTGGATCGGGGATTTCTTGAAGAGCGTGGTGCGCCTTCCCTCCGAGTAGTCAATCGGAAGATCCGGCGTTGGCGCGCCGGCGGGAAGGAGACACCGATGGGGAGCATACATCAGGACGGGACCGCCCGCGAGGAGATCCTGCCCGGCCTCGACGAGATCGCCCGCCGGGGAGCGAGGGGGATGCTCAAAGAAGCCCTCGAGGCCGAGGTCGAGGAGTACATCGAGAACGCCAGAGGCGAGGGGGGCCAAAGAGGGCATGCCCTGGTCGCGAGAAACGGTTACGCCAGAGAGCGCGAGGTCGTTGTGGGGCGCGGCAAAGTGGAGGTGCGCGCTCCCCGCGTCAACGACCGGAGGGTGGACGGGGACGGCGAAAGGCGTAGGTTTTCCAGCGCGGTCCTCCCTCCGTACATGAGGAAGTCCCCGAAGGTCTCTGAGGTGTTGCCGCTCTTGTATCTGCACGGCCTCTCCAGCGGGGACTTCGTTCCCGCTCTTGAGGAGTTCTTCGGCTCCGGGGCGGGGCTTTCGGCGAAGAGCATAACCCGCCTCACCGAGATGTGGCAATCCGAGCGCGAGCATTTCATGGGTCGCGGCCTCTCGGAGGGGGACTACGTCTACGCGTGGGCCGACGGCATCCACACCAACGTCAGGCTCGGGGGCGACGGGA
>JACDAJ010000002.1 GCA_013695475.1 Rubrobacter sp.
CGGGCGGGGACACCGGGCGGGCGTGGGTTTACGATGCCGAAAGCGGTGAACTCGTGAATTCCTACGAGACTCCCGAGGCCGAGATGACCTTCATAAACGATGTCGCTGTCGCGCCGAACGGCGACGCATATTTCACCGACTCGATGCGCCCGACGCTTTTCAGGATATCGGAGGGTTCCGCGGAGATGGAACCGTGGCTCGACCTCGACGGGACACCGGTCGAGTATACGGAGGGGTTCAATCTGAACGGCATAGCCGCCACCGAGGATGGGCGTTATCTCATCACGGTTCAGTCGGAGACGGGACAGCTTTTCCGAGTGGACACCGAAAGCGGGGAGGTCGCGGAAGTGGATCTCGGCGGGGATACGCTCGCGAACGGCGACGGAATACTCCTCGAAGGGCAAACGCTTTATGTTGTGAGGAACGCGCAAGGAGTCATAGTCCCGGTCGAACTCGACGAGGAGTTCGCATCCGGCGAAGTCGGCGGGGGCTTCACCGACCCCTCGTTCAGCTATCCGACGACCATCGCCTCGTACGAAGGGAGGCTCCTCGTCGTCAACGCCCAGTTCGACGAGCGCGGCGGAAACCCGGAGTTTCCCTTCACCGTCTCGGACATCCAGATTCCGCAATAAAGCGGTTTTCGGAATGGCCGCGCCCTCCCGAAAACGGCGCACGCGCTTCGCTTTGCTTCGCGTTTGTCAGCCAAAAGCGAGGGATCGGGGGACGCGCCGCCAACGTTCGGCTGTGTGATGAGGAAGCCGGGCAGCCGCCTCCGCGTATGTACGGTCGCGCGACCCGTCGAGCCGTGATTTTCCACGCCTCCCAAGAACCGGAACTCCCGATCGGAATCCGCATCATGCCGAATACCCGAATCGCGAAGCTGGCGGAGCATATCCCGCCATGTCGCATATACGGCGCGAGGAGAAAGACGACATAGCCCGGAAAGCGGCAAAAAAAGAACCGCCCCCGAAGGGACGGTTCCGAAAAAGCTCGTCGAGCCGGAGGCGAGTCGCTTACGCGGCGGCTCCGTTCAAAAGAGAGCCGAACTCTCCGCCTTTTATCATGCGCTCGGCCTCGCGCTGAAGCTGGCGGACTCTTTCGCGCGATACTCCGAGTTCGTCGGAAAGCTGCGCGAGGGTCGCCGGGTCGCGGTTGTCGAGGCCGTACCGCCTTATGAGGACGTGGCGGTTTCGCTCCGGGAGCTTCTCGACGGCTTCGAGAAGCACGCCCGTCTCCATGTCGCGGGCGACGGTTCCGGCGGTGTCGGAGGCTCGCTCGTCCTCGACGAACTCCCCGATCTCCGACGCGTCGCCGTCCGAACTCATCGGCTGGTTGAGGCTCCCGGCGTCGGGCATCGCACCCTTGACATCCTGAACTTCCTCGACCGTCCATTCGAGCTTCTCGGCGACCTCTTCGTCGCTCGGCTCGCGGTTGAAAAGAGCCGAAAGCTCGTTGTACGTGCGAGCCATTTTCCGGATCTTCTCGGTCATGTGGACGGGAACCCGGATGGTTCGCCCCTTGTCGGCGACCGCCCTTTGTACGGCTTGGCGGATCCACCACGTCGCGTACGTCGAGAAGCGGAACCCACGGTCGGGGTCGAACTTCTCGACCGCCTTCATAAGCCCGATGTTCCCTTCCTGGATGAGATCCTCGAAAGGAAGCCCATACCCGCGATACTTCTTCGCCACGGAGACCACAAGCCGGAGGTTCTTCTCGATGAGGCGTTGGCGGGCGCGTGTGTCGCCCTCCTTCGCGCGGTTCGAGAGGTCTATTTCCTCGGCGTGCGTGAGGAGGCTCCCTTTGTCTATGCGGGCGAAATAGCCGGGTATGAGATCCGGCGTCTCCCCGATCTGATCGAAAGTCCTCGCGTTCTTTTTCTTTTTAGTAGCCATTCGCTGCCTCCTTGTATCTCGTGAAATCCTACCCGCCATTCTCCTCCCCGAACCCTCCCCCGCGAGCCGAAACCGCCAAATAGGCGCGAAACTCTGCCCGGCTCGATCTTTTCGCTGTTTCAGTGGGGAGTACGTATCGAGGTTTGTGGACTTTTTACAGCCCCCAACGAACAGGTAATTATAGTCATGTAGACTGCTTTGTCAAGTAATTTCGAAAGATTTTTTCGGAAAACTATGGTGTCGATCCGCATTCTGTATTTCATAGTAGTCTATCGGGGTTTCGGGCGGATTTCATGGACGATGCGGGTCGGAAGGCGGATATTTCCATTTTCGGGAGAAGGCGGAACGTCGTTGCCGCACTCGGTTTGCTCGTCGTTTTCTGGGGGTCGTCGTTCGCGGTGGTCGAGGTCGGGCTTCGGAGTTCGCCGCCGATGCTCTTCGCCGGGCTTCGGTCCCTCCTCGGCGGACTCGCGATGCTCGGGGTCGCGGTCGTGTGGGGCGGGAGGCCGAACCTCCGGCGCGAGTGGCGGGCGTTCGGGGTTCTCGCCGTATTCAACGTCGCGGTCTTTATCGGGCTTCAAACATACGCCATCTCGATACTGCCGTCCGGCACGGCGGCGGTTCTCGTTTATTTGCAGCCGATACTCGTCGGTTTCCTCGCGTGGATATCGCTCGGGGAAAGCCTTTCCGTGGCGAAGGTCGCGGGGCTTTTGCTCGGGTTCTCCGGGATCGCCGCCGTGAGTTTGGAGGGATTTTCCGGATCTGTGCCGCTTGTGGGGGTTTTGTTCGGGGCTGGCTCGGCACTTTCGTGGGCCATCGGGACGGTGTATTTCAAGCGCGTTCAAGAAAGGGTCTCGGCGTTATGGTCGGTGGCGGTTCCGTTCGTGGCGGGGGGCGCGGTCCTCACGGCTCTCGCGGCATTCACCGAGCCGGTGGGGGAGGTCTCGTGGAATAGTGGCGCGTTTCTCGCCGCGCTCGGATGGGCGTCCTTGTTTGGGATCGCCGCGGCGTGGGTGATCTTCTTCGGCCTCGTCGGGGCGGGGGAGGCGAGCCGCGTTTCCTCGTATATTTTCGTCGTGCCGATCACGGCGGTCGCCATCGGGGTCGTCTTCCTCGGGGAGCCGCTCCGGGCGACGCTCCTCGTCGGCGCGGCCCTCGTCGTCGGCGGCATATACCTCGTGAACCGCTCGCCGGGGCGGAAGGTCGGGGCGGGGAGATAGTCGCTCCGCGCTCATGGCGATGCTCGTCATCGGCATCACCGCCGTCCTCCCCGAAATTTGCCGGAACGCACGCGGAGGTGCTTTGCCGGGTGGGAAGGACACGTTGAAATCATCCGAAACCGTGCCGTTCCGAGATGCGGCGGGATGCTTTCTTTCAGATCGGTGAGCCATACGGAATCCGGATGACCGCTTGCCGAAATTCGTGTTCGTCGGGCGACGACTCGGGGCCGCTTCCCCGCGGAGCCATTCGCGAAGAGCCTCCGAGCCGACGTTTCGCTTTCGGTCTTTCCTCGCTTTCGACTTCCGAACGGGGTGTCGGCGATGTGGGTCTCGACCCCCTCTTCGCTTCCGAGTCCGCGAAATCCACCCTCGACATCGGATAGACTTTCGTTCGTTGCCGGGGACATATAAGGAGGAATCATGGTTGACCATCTCGTGCTTTTCGCCGCCCGCGAGGATGCGCCGCCGAACGAAATCGAAGACCTCATCTCGTCTTTGAAAAGTTTGAAGAGCGAGGTGTCCACCGTCGTTGACATGAGCGTCGGGGAGGATTTCAGCGGACGCGCCGGGGAATACACCCACGCCCTCTTCGCCCGCTTCGACGACCGCGACGGACTCAAAGAATACCTCGGCCACCCAGCGCACCTCGCCGTCGTCGAGAAGCTCGACCGACTCACAACCGGGCGAATCGTCGCCGACTATGAGGTTTGAAGCGGTTCTCTTTTTTCGGATCTCGCACGCTCCGCTTTTCAGCCGACCGATGATGTCGCCGACGGCGGATTTTTCGCGAGCGTTTCCGAAGGGAACACCGAAAGGAACATATTTTGTCGAACTATGAGGACATGGCGCCGCGGGAATTGAGGGAGCGTCTCGATTCGGGGGAAGCCCCGCTCCTCCTCGATGTTCGAGAGGGGTGGGAGTTCGACATTTCGCGCATCGAGGGTTCGAGGCATATTCCGATGGGGGAGATTTCCGGGCGCGTTTCGGAACTCGAACCCGAGGCCGAGGTGGTCGTCATATGCCACCACGGGGCGAGGAGCGCGCATGTGGCCGACGCGCTTTCGCGGTTCGGTTTCGAGAGGGTTTTCAATCTCGCGGGCGGCCTCGACGCGTACTCGGATGTGGATCCCGGCGTGAGGAAATACTGACGCACAGCGTTCGGCACGCCACCGCACCGTCCATAAAACCTCGCATCCGCCCGGCTTCCCGTGGAAACCGTCGAAAGAAGAGCCGCTCCGAAAACGGAGCATCTCGTCAGAGACATTCACGAAAGTCGAGCCGCTCCGGAAACCGGGCATCGGAAAAGATGGATCATCGGAACTCTCGCCATCGAAGCTCCTCGCCGATTTTATCGGGGGTTTGTCGAGCGGCAAAGTGGAAGCCGGGAATGCCGAGGAGGACACTTCATACGGGCCCCGGTGGGGAAATCGGCATTCGCCGAGAGTCGAACCGACGGGAGGGATGGCCGTCGAGGCGAGGGGCGATCAAACGTAGCCGACACTATCCGCGATGGAACATTTCGCGGAAGGCCGTTCGCCGGAAGGTCGTGCGCCGAGGACACCGACGGCGATCCCGAATGTGGCGGTGAAGCTGCGCGGCTTTGCGAAAGGGCGAGCCGCTCGCACGGAATTCGCTTCCCGAACGAGAAGATTCCGTCCGAACTCGCCGTTCGGCCCGCCATCGGCACACGAGGGCGCGGCGAGTGTCCGGACTCGGAGGCCGAGGCGTTCTTCCGCGCCTCCCATTCCAGTTTATCCCCGCGGAATCTCCCCCGACACCGGGGCGACTGTTTCGAGGGTTCGTCCGGTGCTCAGGTTCACCGAGCATCGGACGTGGTATTCGGGGAGCGGGTCGAGGGAGGAGTTTTCTCCGGCGGTGAATTCTTTCGTGAAGGAGTTCCCGTCCGGCGAGGTGTTCGCGCCGGAGTCGGGCCACGCGCTCGGTTCCCCATTCCGGCCTTCGAGGAGCGTGCATGCCGGCGGGGTCGAAACGCCGCGAACCCACGTCCCGGACACCACCGCCCGCGACTCCCCGCCATCCGCGACCCACTCCGCCCGCAAGATTTCCAACGGCCATTCGCCCGCCGAGCCTCCGCACGCCACAGCGAAAAGCGCGAAAACCGCGACGGACGCGACCGTCTTCCTCATGCCGAATCCCCGATTTCCAGTTTTCGGGAGGCGACGAGACCCGTTTCACGCGAACCGCGAGTCGGGGAAGGATGAGACGCCGCGAACCGCGAATCGAAGAAAAGCCGCGAGTCGAAAGTCGCCGAGTCGTGTTTTTCGGTTCGCGGCTCGAAGATTGGCGCGTTTCCCGCGATTCTCGCTCCGGCCATCCCCGCCGTCGGATGTGTGCGGAGGCGACTGTCCGCATTCCGTATCGTGGCGGTTCGTTGGTTTCGGAGAAAACGCTTCGTCGCGGCTCGAAGCACCGCGGTTTCCGACCGGATCGAGGCACATCCGCAGGTTTCGAGCCGGGATGCGACGAGGGCTGTTTCGCGCGAATCGCGAGTCGAAAAATACGACTCGCGACTTTCGATTCGCGGTTCTCTTTCAATCCGCGCTCTTCTCGCCGCCGGACGTATTCGGAGGCGACTGTCCGGGTTTCGTGTCATTCGCCGCCGTCCTTTTCCAGAGCCGCTTCGACTTCGCGGTATGCGCCCGAGGCGATGCCGCGTGGGGTCGAGGAGCGGGCTTCGAAAACCTTCGCGGCTTCGTCGGCGGTTAAATTCCCCGAAACCTCGAAGGTGAGTGTGATCGGGTCGAAGTCATCGAGTCCGAGTTCCCGGACGATGGCGTCTTTCACCTCCGCCGCGGGCTTCCCGGAGGTTTCGGAGATTTCCCGCGACATTTCCTCGGGGTCGAGGGTTTGGCAGATCGCGATTCCGCCTCCGATGCGCCGCTCCCACCACCATTGCCCGGCCACGCCGGCGAAGTTCTCGTGGACGAGTTTGGCGGCTTGCCCGGCGAGGAGTTGGTTGAGTGGGTCGGGTGCCATGGGCGGGTTATAGCATTTATCTTCCGGTACAATCCGAGGGGTGCGAAAGGTGGAAAAGGGGAGGGCGAATGCTTCTTGTCGGGGATCACATGACCCGCGAAGTCATCACAACAACGCCGGACGCGACGGCGGCGAAAGTTCTCGGGCTTTGCCGCGAACGGCGCATTCGGCACATGCCGGTGGTCGGCGAAGATGGACGGCTCGTCGGGATGGTTTCGGATCGCGACCTCCGGTCCGCGACCCCCGCGCTCGGCGACCCGGCGAGATCCGAAGACCTCGAACGCATCACCGTATCCGAGGCGATGATGCGCGAGGTTTTCACCGCCGCCCCGAACAACCCCATCGAAGAGGCGGCGAACGAGATGCGCGAACGCTCCATTGGATGCCTCCCGGTCGTGGAGGGCGGTGGCGACCTCGTCGGCATCCTCACGACCTCGGATGTCATGGCGGCGCTCGTGTATCTCGTCGGGGCGCACGAGCCGGGGAGCCGCCTCGAAATAGCGATGCCCGACCGGCCCGGCTCCCTCGCCGGAGTGTCGGGAGCCTTCGGGGAACTCGGCGTGAACATTGTCGCCGCCGCCACCGGACACCGCCGCGAACCTTCGGCGAACGCTCCGCCCGGCTCCGGCGACTCTCCGTGGCGCGTCGCCGTCTTCCGCGTGGACACCATAGATCCGACCGCGTCCATAGATTTTTTAGAGAAAGCCGGATACGAAGTCATCCCACCGAAGCCCGGAACATGATGAAGGCCGGGAGTCGGGAGGCGCTTGCTGACGCTCGCTTCGGAAGTCGGGATTCGAGATGTTTTCGACTCTCTTTTTCTCGGCTCCTTCGCCTTCCCGCTCCGCGTAGCTCCGGGATTCGGGATTCGGGAGCCGCGCCTCTCGGGTCGCTCCCTCCGGTCGCTCCGGGAGTCGGGAGCCGCGTCGCGGATCGGCGCTCCGGGATTCGGGAGGTGGGATTTCCTCGACTTTCTTCCCCCCGAAACCTTCGCCTCCCCGCTCGCCGGAAATGGGGGGCCGACGAACCGCTTCGCTCGAACCGCATTCCGCTTCGTATTCCGCTCCGCGTCGCTTCGGAATTCGAGAGTCGGGGAAGGCGCGACCTCGAAATCCCACGCCGCCAATGTTCCGGTTGGATTCGGCGAGATTTCGTCGGGCGGGGAGGCGGGTGCGTCGGGAGAGACAAAGTCGAGAGCGTCCCGGCTCCCGAATCGAGCGAAGGACTCGAGCGGCTTCCGACTCCCCACTCCCGGCGGAGCGAAGCGACGTGAGCGGTCGGGCGGCGCTCGTCCATGACCGGGCTATGGAGGCGTATGGGTTCGGCGGGGATCACCCCTTCAATCCGCTTCGGATACGGCTCACCTTCGAGGTTTGCGACGCGCTCGGACTCCTCGACGGGTATGAGATGGTCGGGGCGGAGGTCGCCTCCGATGAGGATCTCACGACCGTGCATAGTTTGACGTATGTGCGGATGGTTCAGGGAGCGGGGAGAAAGGACGCCGATCCCCTCGACCTCATGTCGTATGGGGTCGGGACGCCGGACAATCCCATATTTCCGAGGATGCACGAAGCGTGCGCCCACGTCGTCGGAGCGGTTCTCAAAGCGTCGCGGATGGTGATGTCCGGCGAGGCGGAACACGCGATGGCCGTCTCCGGCGGCCTCCACCACGCGCTCCGCTCGAAGGCGAGCGGTTTTTGCGTATACAACGACGCGGGCGTCGCCATCGCCCGCCTGAAAGAGGAGCATCCCGGAATTCGCGTCGCGTACATTGACACCGACGCGCACCACGGCGACGGTGTTCAGTGGATGTTTTATGACGACCTGGACGTTCTCACGGTTTCGATGCACGAGACGGGGCGGCATCTTTTCCCCGGAACGGGGGGCGTGGACGAGCGTGGGAGAAATGGCGGCACCGGGTTTTCGGTGAACGTGCCGCTCGCGCCGTTCACGCAGGATGAGTCGTGGATCGAGTGCTTCGACCTCGTCGTGCCGGAGGTTCTCCGAGCCTTCGGGCCGGATGTCATAATCTCCCAAAACGGGTGCGACGGACACGTCTTCGACCCGCTTACGCACCTCGCGGCGACGATGCGGCTTTACGAATACATTCCGCGCCGCGTCCACGATCTCGCCCACGAACTTTGCGGCGGGAAATGGGTGGCGACCGGCGGCGGAGGATACGACATATGGCGCGTCGTCCCGAGGGCGTGGACGACGTTGTGGAGCATCGTAAGCCACCAGACTTTGCCGAGGGATCTCCCCGCCGGGTGGCTCCTCGAACGCGGCATGGAAAGCCCGGTTTCGCTTCCGGCGACGATGCTCGACGCCATCTCCGACTTCCCAGCCATCGAGAGGGTGAAGGAGATAAGCGACATAAACCGCCGCGCCGCCGAGGCCGCCCTCGAAAAGACATTGCCATTGATACTGTGACGGAAGGTGTTCCGCACGAATTTTTCAACCAAAAACCAAGAACCGACAACCAAAAACCGGGAGCAAAGCGACCCCCCGATTCGTATGATAATCTCAATGACCGTGTTCGATCCCGTAATTCTTCGAGAGAGTTTGGAGCTGGCATGGAAGGGTTCACTTTAGCTTCCCCGAAAACCCCGGCTGCCCCGAAAGAGACGACCCGGAGCCGCACGACGCAAGAGCCGCCATACAAAGTCCTCCTCCACAACGACGACTTCACGCCGATGGAGCACGTCGTCGAGGTGCTTCGGAAGGTCATCCCGCGCATGTCGGCGAAACAAGCGGTGGACATCATGATGGAGGCGCACAAAAACGGGTACGCCGTCGTCATAAAGTGCCACAAGGAGCTTGCCGAGATGTACCAGGAAAGCCTCAACAACGAGGGGCTGATCTCCACAATCGAGCCGGACTGAGAACTGCGGTGGGTAGTGAATAGTGAGTGGTGAGTAGGAAATTACTATTCACCGGGAGCGGGGTTTTATGGAAGTGAACGACGATACTCTCAAACAGGCGGTCAAGGAAGCCCTCAAAGAAACGCTCCATGAGGAGCGAGGGTTGCTTCACGAGGTTCTTGCCGAAGTCCTCGAAGACGTTGCGCTCGCCGAGGCGATGAGGGAAGGTCGCCGAACCGATTTAGTCGAGCGCGAGGAGATTTTCGGCATCCTCGAGGAGAAGCCGTAAAAACCACGTTTCGAAGCAGCTTCGCCCGAGATCTGAAAAAGGTCCGCGACGCGACTCTTCGCCGCCGCCTGGCGCGTATCGTCGAGCAAGTCGAAGCAGCCGAGGCGGTCGGAGAAATTCCGAATTTGGCGAAAATGAGTGGACACGATTCCTTTTATCGTATTCGTCTCGGTGATCACCGGATAGGCGTTCACGTCGAGGGAGACACGGTCGAGTTCGTGCGCTTTCTTCACCGGCGGGATGTGTATCGCCACTTTCCGTGAGAGCATGACGGATCCGCCGTCCGAGTAACGGAGCCATTCACCCGGATTCCGCATGATTGCTTCGCGGCTTTCGTTGTTCGGGGGCCGCATTTGCCCTTCCCGACTCCCGCGCAAACAAAGGTGCGAAGCCATCGCCCGGATCCCGTTAGGAGGGAGCGACCTCCCCCGCGAGGTCATGTAGTATGTGATTTCTTGGGAACGCGCTCGATTCGGGGGAGATGTGGAGGGCTCGGGGAACAATTCTCTTTTGCGGAACACGCGCTTTATGCGGCTGTGGGCCGGACAAGGTATTTCCTTCGTCGGGGATGCGATTTCGCTCGTCGCGCTGATTGTCTTCGTCGTGGATCTCACCGGGAGCGCCGCGAGCGTCGGGGGCGTTTTGGTTGCCCGCCTCGTCCCGACCCTTTTCAGCCCGCTCGTCGGGGTTCTCGCCGACCGCCTCCGCGACCGCCGCCGTCTCCTCGTCGGGGTGGACATCGTCCGGGCGGGGGTCATTTTTTGTGTCATATTCACCGAGAGCGTCCCGGTTCTTTATTTCCTCGTGTTTCTCCTCGGATGCTGCCAGACTCTTTTCAATCCGACGATCCGCTCGGCGTTTCCCGGCGTGGTCGGGGATGGGGATCTCACTCGGGCGAATGCGCTGATCAGCGGTACTTTCAGCTTTTCGGTGGCGGCGGGGCCGGCGGGGGCGGGGCTTCTCATCGCGCTCGTCGGCGTGGACATGGCGTTCCTCATCGACGCGATGACTTTCCTCGTCTCCGCCGCCTTCCTCGCCTTCGTGCCGATGCCCCGAGAGCGCGGCGGCGAGGAAGACGACGAGGGTTTCATGCGCGAGTTCCGGGCGGGGCTTTCGTATCTGAGGCACGCCCGGCTCCCGCTCGCGCTGGTTATCGGGGGTTTCCTCCTCATCCTCGCGGAGAACTCGACGGTTCCGGCGGAGATTTTCCTGGCGCGGGAGACGTTCGGGGCGGGGGATACGGGGTACGGTATTCTCGTCGCATGCTGGGGGATCGGCATGATCGCCGGCTCCGGGGTGATGGCGTGGCTCGGCGACCGGGCGAATCTCATCCTCTTTTATTTCGTGAGCATCTTCCTCGCCGCCGCCGCCCATGTCGTGACCGGATTCGCCCCGCTCTTCATCATCGCCCTCGGCGCGCTCGCCATCGCCGGAGTTTGCAACGGCATGGACAACGTCGCCACCGACGCCCTCCTCCAAAAGCGCGTCCCCGGCAAATTCCTCGGGCGCGTGTACTCGGTCGTCTTCCTCGGACGGAGCGGGGGGGAAGTCCTCGCGCTCGCCATCGGGGGCTTCATCGTGGACGCCATCGGC
>JACDAJ010000007.1 GCA_013695475.1 Rubrobacter sp.
CTTCACGGGATGGCCTCCCCAGGGCAGGTCGGTTGGGGTGCGTTGGTAGCGGCTGTGGACGCTGGCGGAGGCCGCGCCGCACAGGGGGCAAGGCGAGGAGGGAGCCGTGGATCGGAGGATGGCGGTCGTTTCGTCGTCCGCGAATCGGGCGTCTTCAAGCGTCAGTCCGGGAGCGTCGGGCAGCAGATTACATGGGAAAGAGAGCTGTGTTGCAGTCATTCATGGAGGATAACCTTGCCGGTGTCCAACCTTTTAGATCACCAAAATCTGGGGAGAGCCCTTCTTTCGATGTCTTCGTTCCCCGCCCGACGAGCTTTCGATGAACTCGGAGGATGCTTCGATGGCGGATGTTTCGGCGCTTCGTTTTTCCCGCCTCCCGGCTTCACTCGTCGGGAGTGGCGTTCGGGTTGACTCCGGCCATCATGCGGAGTCCTTGCGCGAGTGCGGCGCATAGCCCGACTCCGATGATGTCTTCCATAGCCCACAGTCCGTACGATGGCCGGGCGATGCTCTCGACGCCTTCGTCCATCATCGCGGGGGATTGCGCGAGGGCGAATTCGTAGGCCGTTGGGAAGAGGAGCCACTCGATGGTCGTGGTGGCGACGGTCATCGTTATGGCGGCGAAAACGCCCCGCCATCCGCCTTTGAAGACGAGCATGAGGGCGAGGGCGAGGTATGCGGCGAGGCGTGTGATGAGGATTAATTGCGTCCGCGCGCCGTCGCCGTCGGCGGACATTTGAAACGAGAAGACCGCCGAGCCGAACCCGAATATGGCCGCCGCGAACACGCATCCGAGCGTGAGCGCGGCGAGGGATCGAGTGCTTGTGGACATGGGCGGGATTATATATTTCGAGAATCGGGGAGCCGGGGCGAATTTCGAATCGAAGAACACCGACTCGCGGTCGGCGACCCTTCGCCGGGTGCCCGTGCCGCCGAGCTCGCCGACCAAGTTCGGAGCCATTCACCCGGATTCCGTATGAGCGGCGAAGAGGCTTGTTTTCGAGCGGATCGAGAAAAAGCCGCGAGTCGTATTTTTCGATTCGCCCCTTTTCCTCGCGGTTCTCTTTCGACTCGCGCCTTCGGACGTGTTCGGAAGCTCCTTCACCCGGACTCGGTGTGAATCACCCGGTCGCGGAAAGCCTCTCCGAAACCGCCTTCGCCGAAAGCCTCCCTTTGAAAGGAATGACGCCCCCGCGAACCGCTTCTTCGAGGGCTTCATTCGAAGCCCCGAGGTTCTCCGAGGCGGCGACGAGGACGCGATCCCCCCGCTCGTTCGCCGCCCCGACGAGCGCGGCCCGCTCCACCAAACTTCGCTGCGTCCAAAAACCGAGTATTTCGAGGTGGACAGTTTCCCCGCTCTCGTTTTTGAGCGTGAAATCCGGGACGAGGACGGCTTGTTTTTCCGGGAACGGGAGTATTTCGGACGACGCTTCGAGACTCCATCCCCCGGTGTTTTTGGCCCGCTCCCATGCTTTCACGAAGGCTTCGCGGACTTCGTCGTGATCCTCGCTTTGCCTCGGGCCGAGATAGTGGGAGGCGAGGACGCTGTTTTTCGAGTCGAGGGTGAGGGATGCGTCGCGGCCTTTCCATTCGACGGTGGCGGAGAGTTTCCACGGCTTGGTGAGGATGAGGCCGGGGAGGAATTTGGCGAGGGCGAGGCCGTATCTCCGCGTCGAGCCGAAGATGGAGAGCGGCCCGTCGAGCCGGAGCCGATACCCGAACCTCGTCGGCTCGATGCGGTGGATGAGCCCCATTTTCTTTACGTAATGAAAGACGAGACGAGCATCCGCTTCCGCCCCGATGTCCACCGTGAGTTCCCGAGCCGCGTACAAAACTCCCTGAATTTGCGCGACATTGTATCGGTGGACGAGTTCCTCCGGCGACGGTTTGTGGAACTCGGACAATATTTGGGCGGACTGGCGGTCGGCGTACATGAGCATCGCCGGGTCTTCGAGGCCGGTTTCGGTGGCGACGCGCGAAAGTATGTCGTCGCGGGTCGGGGCTTCGAGGAGGTCGGGTTCGGAGACGGGGAGTTCCGGCAATTCGGAGGCGAGCTCGAAGATGCGCGTCCGCAAAGTATACGGGTCGGTTTCGGCGGGGGCGGCCCATTCGCACCGCTCTTCGAGGAGCTTCCCGAATGCCCGGACTATTCGGAATCCCCGCCGCGAGTCGAGGCGCGGGCCGAGTTCCTCCTCCTTCGCGGCGACCTCCGCTTCGAGGGCCGCGCGAGGTTCCCCGACGTGCTTCGCGTAAAGCCCGGAAAGCTCGGCGGCGGTTTCGGTGGTGGGTTCATCGGAGTCGGAAAGGCTGTGCGGGATCAAGTTTCCGCGGGAGAGCCGCGCCATGACGTGTTCGGAGCGGAGCATTTTTAGGCGAAGGCTTCCCGGCGCCGCCGCGAGGCCGACTCCTCACCGGTGTCGGAGGTGACGAGTTCATAAAGAATCGCCCGCTTATCTTTCTTCGGGCGGAGGACGCGGCCGAGTCTTTGGACGTATTCGCGCCTCGACGCGCTCCCGGCGAGGATGATGGCAACCCCGGCGTCCGGCACGTCCACGCCCTCGTTGAGAACGTCGGAGGCGATGACCGCCCGGTACCTTCCCTCTCGGAAGCGGTCGAGGATCTCCTTCCGTTCCTTCGCGACCGTTTCAAAAGTTATGCCGGGGATGAGGAAGCGTTTCGAGAGCGAATACACTTCTTCGACGCTTTTGGTGAACACGATGCACCGGTCGTCCCAATGTTGTTTGAGGAGGCGTTCGAGGGTCGTGACCTTCCGCGTCGCCCCAGCTTGAATTTCGCGCCGACGGCGAGCCGCGAGGAGGGCTTCGCGTCCGCCGGAGTGGCTCGTCGAGGCGACCATGATGAAGCGTTGCCAGTCTTCGGGGGAGCGCATCGGGAGGCGGTGCTTGGCGAGGAAGTCGCGGTATACGGCATCGGCTTGCGCGTATTCGAAGCGCTCGTGGGCGGTCAGTTTTATGGGGAGTCGGACGACCTCGAAGGGGGCGAGGTATTTCCCGGCGAGGTCTTCCGGCGACTTCCGGTACACGATGGAGCCGACGAGTTCCGGGAGAAGCTCGTGTCCGCCGTCCGGGCGTTCGGGGGTGGCGGTCAAACCGAGCGAGTATGGGGCGAGGAGCATTTTGGGGATGATGGCGTTTTTCTGGGCGGGGAGGTGGTGGGCTTCGTCGTAAATTACGAGTGCGAAGCGGTCGCCGTACCGTTCGGCGTGGATGTATGCGGAGTCGTATGTCGTCACCGTGATCGGCAATATTTCGTGGTATCCGCCGCCGAGGAGTCCGATGGCCTCCCCGAAAGCGTCCGAGAGAACGGAATACCATTGTTTCAAAAGCGCGAGGGTCGGGACGACGACGAGCGCGCTCCGCCCGACCTTTTCGAGCGCATTCACCGCGACCGCCGTCTTCCCCGCGCCCGTCGGGAGGACGACGACGCCCCGGAGGTTCGCCCTTCGCCACGCGGCGAGGGCTTCGGTTTGGTACGGGCGCGGCTCCATCGCGAGCTTCGACTCGAGGGTGATGTTCTCGAAGGACGAGGCGTTGTCTTTGTGGGGGATGTCCATTTCGCGGAGGTGGAGAATGGTTTCGCGGTATGCGTTCGCGGGGGCGCGCCATTGGCGGGTGCGTGCGTCGAAGACAAAGGGGGCGGGGAGGTTTCCGGCTTCGGCGCCGGAGGCGAGGAGGGTGCCGGATTCATAAGAAAGCTCGACCATACTTCTCAAAGCATACCCGAGGGGCGGGTCGTTCTCATGGTGGGATTCGCGGAGAGCGGTTTCCCCGGAGAACGGTTCCGCGCAATCATCGCATCCCGAAGTTTCGTAACCCGAATTATTCATGGGGCATTCGCCGGGGAAATTGGGAATGGAGGCCCGCGCCACCCATGCGCCCGGTCGAACCCGTCGAGGATTTCGCCGGGACGTAACAGCCGGATGTCGAGGGAGGGCAGTCCGGGGACAAACCCGGCTCCCGAAGCGAGTGAAGCGACGAGACCTCCCGACCCCGGCTTTTCAAACGGAGGTCTCGCGGATGATCGGGCCGACGGCGCGAACGCCGACGGCATGCCACCGACATGTCGGCGTGTTTTCAGAGCGTTGCGGCGGAACGGATCATCGGGTCTTCCCGCGGGTATGCACGGGCGGCGCGGGGAAGGCGAAGCGCCGGCCGGTTTGTTCCGAGTCCGAAAGAGAATCTTGCATCCACTCGTCCCCGTCTCTGGCGCGTGGAAAATTTCGTTTCACTCACCGCCATTCCGAGATTTCGGGCGCGGCGGGCGATAAACTGGCACGGTTGACTTTTTTGGAGGGAATTTTGCATCTTCTCGGTCGTATGGTGGATGGGCGCGGGTTTTTCTCGATCATCGCGCTCTCGGTTCTTTTCGTCTCGCTCGTGGCGTGCGGCGGAGCATCCGGCGAAGGCGGCGGGGAGAGTGGAGATTCCTCCCCCGAGACTCCGCCGCCGGAGGAAGGCACGGGCGAGGTTTCTTCCGCTTCGGCTTCATCGGGGGTCGAGGGGATGAACTTGCGTGAGATGGTCGGGCAGATGTTTATCGTCTCCGCGCAGGGGACGGAGAGGGAATACTATATCGAGCGCATGATCGAGGAGCGGAACATCGGGGGCGTGCTTCTCTTCGGATACAACATGGAGAGCGAGGGGCAAGTCGCTTCGTTCGTTGACTCCATGCAAACCCTCTCGATGGAGACGGAGCCTTCCGTGCCGATGTTCATTGCCGTGGATCAGGAAGGCGGCGAGGTCGGAAGCGCGCCGTGGGTC
Source organism: Rubrobacter sp. (assembly GCA_013695475.1). Taxonomy (GTDB): domain Bacteria; phylum Actinomycetota; class Rubrobacteria; order Rubrobacterales; family Rubrobacteraceae; genus JACCWD01. The sequence goes on from JACDAJ010000007.1 coordinate 4,782, forward strand.
GCCCCGCAACCCGCCGCCGCCGAAGTCGGCGCTCGCGGGAACCCCGAGGAGGCGCGGGCCATCGCCGAGCAAATCGGGACGGAGCTTCTCCGCGCCGGGGTGAACACAGACTTCGCGCCCGTCGTGGACACGGGCTTCGGCGGCGCCATCGGCTCGCGCTCGTACGGCGAAGACCCGAACCTCGTCTCGCAAATGGGCGTGGCCTCCATCGAGGGCTTCGAGTCGGCCGGAATCGCCACCTCGGCGAAGCACTTCCCGAACCACGGCCCGGCGACGAGCGACTCGCACGTGAGCTTGCCGACCATCGAGCATGACATGGCGACGATCAATTCGTATGACCTCCCGCCTTTCGCCGCCGCCGTGGATGCCGGGGTTCCGATGGTTATGGTCGGGCATCTCGTGTATCCGGCGATAGACCCTGATAAGCCCGCGAGCCTCTCGCCAAAAGCTATAAACATGCTTCGTAAGGATTTAGGCTTCAAGGGGGTAATTGTGACAGACGATCTCTCCATGAAGGGAGCCAACGGCGGAGAGCCCCCGGCGGGAGCGGCGGTCGAAGCTGTAAAGGCTGGCGCGGACCTGCTGATAATCTCCAGCCCACCCGAGGAGCAGGCCGCTGCCTATGAGGCGGTCGTCAAGGCTGTTGAGTCCGGCGAGATACCCGAGAAGCATATCCGGCGATCCGTCGAGCGCATCATAAAAGTCAAGGAGCAATACAGCCTCGGTAAATAACCGAGACGCTTCGATCTAATTCTGTTTCAACGGTAGGGTAGATTGTTTGGCGGAGCCAGAGTATATTGTACGGTCGATGGGGCAAAGGGAACGCCGAGTCAGATTAGACATGGTGGTTTGTAGAAGGAGGAAGTTGGATGGCGGAAGTAACGCTCGAAGACGTAAAGAAGGTCTATGGTGGTGATGTAGTCGCCGTTCAGGACATGAACCTGGACATCGAGGATGGCGAGTTCATCGTCTTCGTTGGGCCTTCGGGTTGTGGTAAGTCGACCGCGTTGCGTATGATCGCCGGTCTCGAAGACATCTCCAGCGGCAAGGTATTCATCGGGGACAACGTGGTGAATGACCTTCCGCCTCGCGACCGGGACATAGCGATGGTCTTTCAGAACTATGCCCTGTATCCGCATATGAACGTGCGCGAGAATATGGGCTTCGCGCTCAAGCTCCGCAAGATGGATAAGGGTGAGATCGACCGCCGCGTCACCGAGGCGGCTAAAGTCCTCTCCATCGAACATTTCCTGGACCGTAAGCCGAAAGCCCTCTCGGGTGGTCAGCGGCAGCGGGTCGCGCTCGGGCGGGCGATAGTTCGGGAGCCAAAGGCGTTCCTCATGGACGAGCCGCTCTCCAACCTCGACGCCAAGTTGCGGGTGCAGATGCGGACGGAGATCGGCAAGCTTCACAATCGTATCGGCGTTACCACAATCTACGTGACCCACGATCAGACCGAGGCGATGACGATGGCCGACCGGATCGTGGTCCTCAAAGACGGGATCGTGCAGCAGGTCGACTCGCCGCAGAAGATGTACGACGATCCAAACAACGTCTTCGTCGC
>JACDAJ010000168.1 GCA_013695475.1 Rubrobacter sp.
CCTACTTTTCGGGGCCTTCGATGCGCCTGGAAAGGGGCTGCTCTCCAGGGTCACGTCCCAGGAGTTCGCTAAGGTGCGTCCGGCAAAACCACGCGGGTCTTATCTCTATCTCCGAGCCTCCGCCGCCGGGTCGCGTGGCGTCCGCCACCATGTACTCGGCCGGCGCTTCGCAAGGGGCTGAGTACTCCAGCCCCTCACAGGGCACAAACCCCCGGCGCTCTTCGATCTCCTGCAAGAGCTGCGCTTGAAGCCGCAGCATGTCGATGTGGACGTAGTTGATTTCTCCTCCTCTCAAGTAAAGGGCCGGAGTCAGTGTAACCCCGGCCCGGCACTCAGGATAGCTTGCTCAGATGATGTTCTTGGCAACTTCAACACTCAAAGAAAGATGGCAGATTACCAATTCAGAAAGGCCAAGAACTGGCAAGAGTTGGTGGACGCCCATGAGACGTGGATGACAGACTACAACGCCCAGAGCCACTGGGCACACCGGGATCGCGAAGATGGCCGGCGCACTCCGCAGGGCGTGCTGGGGTTCCAACCCGGCCTCTTGCGCCACCGCGAGGACGACCTCGAGAGGGCGGTTCTTCTCGACCCGCCTCTCCCCGCGTCCTCGACCCGCTCGGCTGCGCCCGCTTCAGGGACTGGAGGCTGTACGCGGAGGAGGGACTAGCAGGACGGGACGCCGCCATCTGGCCGCAATCCAGAAGCCTAACCATCGAGCACGGCGGCGAGACGCTCTCGCGCTACGCCGTCGAACTCGCATCCGGCACCGGCAAGCTCCGGAGCGTTGGCCGGCCGAGGCTTTTCGAGACCTCGCGCCAGCGAAGCCGGCCGCAGCCGAGGCACTTCACCCTCGACGAGGCCGGCTGGCTGAAGATAGTCAAACTGGAAGAGTACGCGCCCCGGCGGGCACGTCGGCCGCCGGCCTTGCAAGGAGTACTGTCTCCTTGTCTCGATGCTCCCTGAGTCCGGCGGGGTCTGTCTTTGGACTCCTGCCGCGCATTTAGCACCCATGCGTCACGGCGTTGATGTACTAGTTTGTCCGGGTTCAGCGCACCATGACTGTATCAGCAAAATCGGAGCGTCCACGCCGATTAAGGGGCATTATGGCCCGCTTTCCCGCGCCCAGAAAAATGTCGCATAAGAAGAGATCCTGGCCGGCCATCGTCGCCGTCGTGGCGGTGTGGTGGGGAGCGGCGCTGGTCGTTTTCCTCCTCGTCGGAATCGCCTCCGGCAATTTCTCCGCTCCGATGGTGGTCGCCGCGGCGGTGGGCGTTTCGGTAACGGCGGTGGTGGGGCTTTCGAACGCGCTCGTCGCGTGGCGCACGGGCCGCGTCGTGGGGCGTCGCTACGAGGAGATCCTTTTCGTCGGGGGCTCGCGCGAGGAGGCGGAGGGTCTCGTGGACGAGCTGGCCGACCGGCTCGCCGGCGGGAGGCGCAGGTGGAGCCGAAAGCTAAGCGCGGGCAGGAGGTCGGGGGGTTCGGTGAGGCTGCGGGTGCCGGCGAGCTTCCTCTCCTTCGGGGAGGGCGTCACTCTGAGGGCCGGGGAGGGTTGGATCCACGTCGCCTCCGAATCGGCCTTCGCGCTTGCGACTTTGGACTGAGGCAGGAACCACCGCAACGTCGAGCACGCGAGGGAGGCGCTGGAGCGGCTGGCCGGACGTCCGGCGCGACCGCTTTAGCTTCGCTTTGGATCCGCTTGAGCGGCTTGAGCGGTCGCGCGAGAAGAGCCAGGCCGGACGGTCATCCTCTTCGCCGACATCGTCGCCCGCCGCACAGACCGATGCTAACCGGCTCTCCCGCCCCTTCGCTTCGCCTGAAGGAACGCTCCCGACCCGGCGGTGGCGACCTCCGGCGCGGCAGCCATCGCCGCGCCATCCAGCGCGTCGTCCAGGCTCCGTATCGCGCCGACGACGTAGCTGCTTCCGCGCCTCCTGTCGTGTTCCACGGTGCCGTCGAGCAGATACGCGCCGCTCTGGTGAAGCACATGTCCGTGCCGCTTGTAAGTGTCCGAGAAGATCGTCGCTTGAAGCACCCCGCTCTCGTCCTCGATCAAGAGGAAATGCACGACGGCGCCGGATTTCGTGGGCGGTCGTTGGAGCGTCTCCAGCAGCCCGGCTACTCGCGCTCGCGCGCGGTGGGGGAGGGAGGCGACGTCGGCGGCCGGCGCGGCTCCGAGTCGCGCCAGGGCTTCTCGGTACGGCGCGAGCGGGTGGCCGGAGACGTTCAGGCCGAGCACGTCCCACTCGTCTTTCCCGGTGTCCGCGAGGGATCCCGGCAGGTACTCGACACCTGTGCCGAGCGAGGCGAACCACCAGCTCGCCGGGTGTATAGGTATCTCCGGCTGCGCGTCGTCTCGTCGCTTCGGCGGGAGCCGGCGGGCGTCGTCCAGCAGCCGAACCCGCGCACGGGCCGCGCCTGCTTGCGTCGAAAACGCGCGTGGTGGGAACAGACGATCCAAATATCCTCCCCGGATCAGGTTTTCGAGCGAGTCCCGCTCCACCGCCGTCCGCTGGTAGATGTCGGCGACGGATGCCAACGGGGCGACGCCGCGCTCGCTCACGAGTGAGTCCATAGCGCGTTCCGAGAGACCCTTGCAGTACGAAAGTCCGACCCGGATGGCAGAGCCGCCCTCGGCGGTGAAGCCTCTTTCCGAGAGGTGTATGTCCGGCGGCAGCACGGCCACGCCGACGCGGCGAGCCTCGTTGAGCACGGTGCGCGGTGAAAAGAACCCCATCGGTTGCGAGTCCAGAACCGACGCGAAGAACTCCGCCGGATAGTGGCACCTCAAATAGGCGGAGGCGTAAGTTACGGCGGCGAAGCTGGCGGCGTGCGCCTTCGGAAAGCCGTATCCTGCGAAACCTTCGATCCAGCCGAAGACCTCGCGAGCCTTGCCCGGCGGAACTCCCCGCTCGACGGCGCGTTCGATGAACTCCTCGCGTATGTTCTCCATCGCGCCTCGACCCCGGTCTTTGGTCATCGCGCGCCGTAGCACGTCGCCTTCCTCGAAGGAGAACCCGGCCACGACCTGGGCGACCTCGAGTATCTGTTCCTGGTATACGGGGACTCCGTAGGTGGGGCGAAGCACCGCGTCGAGATGCTGCACGATTGCCTCATACGGCTCGATGCCGTTGCGCCGAAGGACGTACGGAGTTACGAGGTCTCGGCTGATCGGACCGGGGCGAAATAGAGATATCTGGGCAACCAAGTCCTCGAACTTGCGGGGCTTCAGGCGCTGTGACAGGTGCATCTGGCCGGGGCTTTCGACCTGGAACATTCCGATGTTCTTGCCGGTTCGGATGAGCGCGTACGTGGCCTTGTCTCCGGCGGGAGGGGAGAGGGGGTTGATGCGCTTCCCGCGCGCGATCTTCCCCTCCTCGATGAGCCGCTTGGATACGAGTTCACCGGCCTTGTGGAGCGCGTCGTGCATCCTGAGGACGAGCAGGTCGAGCTTCGGAAGTCCGAGCAGTTCGAGATCGTCCTTGTCGGCTTGTACGCGAAGGAGTCCGTCTATGCCCGAAGGCTCGAGCGGCGCTATCTCGGAGAGATGGAGGTCTTTCGTACCGAACACCAGCCCGCCACTGTGTGTCCCGGCCCGGTGAAGCTTCCCGGTGAGCCTCCACGAGAGGTCGAGAAGCAGCGAGTATCTGTTTCTGTCTTGGAGTGGGCGACCCCTCATGGACGGCTCGGCGAGGGCTTCGTCCCAACCCGTTGTCGGGTTGTACGTCCGCTCCCGATCCCGAAAGCGGGTCGGCACGCCTTTCGAGAGCGCGTTTATCTCCCGCGGTGAGTGTCCCAAAGCCCGTGCGGCTACCCGTACCGCTCCTCGAAGCGAGAGCGTCTGCACCGTGGCCGCCTCCGCGACGCCGAGGTGTTCGTAGCGGCGGATCATCTCCTCACGGACGATCTCTCTTCCGTCGGAGGAGAAGTCGAGGTCTATGTCCGGCGGGTCTTTTCTCCGTTCGTGGAGAAACCTCTCGAAGAGCAGCCGGTTGGAGAGAGGCTCGGGCCGCGTGATGCCGAGCGCGTACGCCACCATGGAGTTCGCCGACGATCCGCGTCCGGTGACGGGCAGACCTTCGGCTTTCGCTATCTCCACCGCCTCTCTCGCCAACAGGAAGTACGGGGCGAAGCCCAAAGAGACGATGCACGAGATCTCGCGCCTGAGCCGACCTTTCACCTCCGGCATCATCTCCCGCTCGTAGCGGCGGCGCGCCCCGGCGACGGCGAGCCTGACCAGCCGCCGCTCCGCCGACTCGCCGTCCTTCGAGGCGACCGACGGCATGTGCACGCCGCTCCTCTTCGCAACCGCGCCGGAGCAACGCTCGGCTATCTCCCGGACGTTCGCGAGGGCGTCGGGGTGGTCCTCGAAGAGCTTCGCCATCTTCCTGGCGGGCTTCAAGTAGAGCTGGTCGGTGGGACGATATCCCGGCGGAGGCAGGGCGGAGAGGTGTGACGCCGCCGACAGCACCTCGTGGAGCCGGTGGTCGCTCCGCCGGGTGTACGCGGCCTCGTTCGTGGCGACCGTTTGCAGACCGCGCGACCGAGCGAAGTCCGCGAGTTCGCGCACCCGCTGCCTGCCGCCGACCGTCATGTCGTTCGTAAGCTCCACGAACAGGCCGTCTGCGCCGAACGCTTCGCGGAGACGCTCGATACGGACACGCTCCGATCTCTCCGACAGCACCAGTCGCGGCACGAAGCCGAACGGTATGGCCCCGGTCAGGCACACCAGACCCTCAGCATGCTCGAGTACCGTTTCAAGAGGACACTCGGGCTTCCTGCGGTCGGACGAAGAGCAACGGTAGCTCGTGATGAGCTTGCACAGGTTACGGTAGCCGCGTTCAGTTTCGGCGAGCAAGACGAGATGCCCGCCACCGGTGGTCGTGATCTCGGTGCCGACTACGGGCGACACACCGTACTCGGAACACGCTGCCAGAAAACGCGGTATTCCGAAGAGCGTATCGCGGTCAGTCAGCGCCACCACGCCCATGCCGAGATCTGCCGTCGCGTGCGCGATCTCCCCCGGCGCCGCCGTGCCGAACCCCCACGAGTAGCCGCTGCGGACGTGCAGATGGGCGAAGCTCTCGTCGTCGTTCAATCCGCCACCCCGACCATCGCCCACTCTTCCGGGCGGCGCTTCGCCAGATCCACGACATGGCCGCCAGCCAGAAGCACCCTCGCCACCAGCCGATCCACCGCGTCCTCGCCGCTCCACCACGACCTTACCTCGCGCCAGAGGTCTATGACCTCGACTATCCGGCATTTCCTCCACGAATACGACCTCTTCGGAGGGTCGCAACGCACGACGAAAGACCCGCGATCCCGAACGAGGATATACACCGGCTCGTCCATGACGTGTGCCGTTCGCCCGCCGCCGCACCGTCTCTCGATCTCCGATGCCCGGCACAGCCAGCGTGAAGCCGCGAGGTGTTCCGCAACGCTACGTTTCCACTCTTCAGTTGTCCACAACGGCTCCGCCACGCCTTCGGGCTTCAAGGGGTAGCGGTGTATCTCCGAAACGCTCACGCCGCCGATGGACGGCCGTCGCGCAGGGTCGGACATGCTCTCCACGTCTTCCTCCTCTCCGCGCCCGCTACCCGCGTAAGCCGCCGCCGCATAAGCGTAAGGAGGGGTCGAGAAAGCACCGCCCGCCCGGTATACTCACGGACAGGAACGGGCGTTCTCAGCCCCCGCTGCACCTCTTCGGAAGACGGCTCTGGTTGGTCGCCGGTCGGTCTTCTCGGAGAGGTCGCCGGGTGAGGGCGCTCTTCCTTTTCTTGTTCCTTCTTCCCAGCATAGCGTAAACATGTGTTTACCCGCAAGGTCGAATCCGATAGAATGCACCCGAAAGCATCACATTCGCGGGAGTAGAGATGGCGGATTCACCAGAGGCGACACGGCGCGACATCCTCGGTTTCCTCGTCCACAAGAGGCTGCGTGGCGACGTTTCCCCGACCGTACGTGAGATCGGCGCGGCGGTGGGGCTCAGGAGTTCCAGGAGCGTCCATCGGCATCTCGAGCGCCTGCGCGCCGACGGGCTGGTCGCATCGGTCGAAGGGCGGCCCAGGACGCTCACCGTGACCGACCGCGGACTACAGGCGGTCGGCGAGATGCCGCTGATGGGACGGATCGCCGCCGGCAGGGGACTCGAAGCCGTCTCGGCCGACGACGAAGCATACTCGCTCTACTCCACTCTCCTGCTCTCCGACCGGGGCGGCGGACGGTACGTGCTGCGGGTGGTGGGGGATTCGATGTACGGGGCGCACATCGCCGACGGGGACGTGCTGGTGGTGGAGGAGAATGAAGACCCGCCGGACGGCGCGGTGGTGGTCGCGCTGCTGCACGACGGCGACGAGGTCACCGTGAAAAAACTGCACCGTGAAGGCGATACGGTCAGGCTCGTCCCCAAGAACGGCGACCACGAGGACATCGTGGTTCCGGCGGACGGCGTGACGATCCAGGGCGAGGTCGTCTACGTCATCCACCCGCCGCGTCGGTAGAGTCGGCGCACCACCACTGCCCTACGCGGCACCTGCACAACGCCGGTAGCATCGTAGCGTCTCGTCCGAGAAAGCGTCGGCTTCGATCTCGTTGTTCGTACCATCCACCTGTCGTGTTCGGCGGAGGTAATGGTACATCTCGTGGGCAACTATCCACAACACGGCCTCGTCTGCATCGCGCAGGATCGTCGTGCCGTACAGCCGGTGCCAGGCGCGCTCCCGGCCGCCGCGCCGCGAAACGAAGAGCTGCCCGCGCCGCATACCATATGGGGTGGACGGAAAAGAGCCGTCCTCGCGCTTGTACAGAGGACGCTGCCGGGTAAGGATCTCTACCGGCAGCGGCTGCTTCACGCTGCACGTGATCTTGTAGCCTCGACCACGCCGGGGATACGAGCACATGCCCCACACTCCGGGCGGCTTCTTCTTCGAGGTCGA
>JACDAJ010000183.1 GCA_013695475.1 Rubrobacter sp.
GTCCATGAGACCTCCCCACGCCCCGGCGCGGCGTTGGAGGGATTCGCGCAGGGCGACGAGTTCCCGGATGCGCTCGCCCCGGTGGACGCAAGCCTCTATCCCCCGCAGGATGCCCTCCCGGTCCTCGGCGATGTCTCCGAGCTTCGCCTTCAACTCGTCCATCGTCATAAGCCCCGCCGCTTGCTGGTCTTGGTAAGCCGTGCGCCGTCGGACGAGGGTTTCCAGCGTCGCCCTCAACTCCCGCTCCTCGGCCTCCGGGTCGCCCCTGAGCTTCTCGCGCTCCAACCCGATGAGGTCGTCCACGCCGTCCAGCATCACCCACGGCTCGGCGAGGAACCCGCCCACGAACTCCCACACGACCTCCTCGACATCCCCGACGCGGAGCCGAATGCGGGACGGACACTTCCCCCGGTTCATGTCCGAGTGGAAGGGACACCGCCAGTAGCGATAGATTTGCCCCCTCTTCCCCCGGAGCTTGTGCTGCTGCAACCTCCGCCCGCACCCGGCGCAATGGAGGATGCCCTTGCCCAACTCCCGGAACGGAGCGTCGCCCTTCACGTTCTTGGCGACGTTCCTCTCGATGCTCCTCCGCGCCGCGCCGACCAACTCGCGGGGAACGCCGGAGTCCGGGACCGGGATGGCGACCACGTGTTCGTCGCCCTCGAAGTCCCGCCCCGTGTACAGCCATATGCCGTAGACCTCCTCCGGGTCGAGCCGTATCGCCACGTCGGGAGCCATGAAACCGTCCTCCACCAACGCCGCTATCTCCTCGTGCGTGTGCGGCTTGTACAGGTCGTTCCCGACGACGTCGGGCGGGAAGTGGCGCGACCAGTACAGGTTGTCCTCCGGCTTCTTCTTCGTCGGATGCGTGGGCGGAGGTATGCCCTCCTCCGTCAGCCTCCTCGCCACCGTCGTGGCTCCCACGCGCTCCTCGCCCATCATGCGGAAGATGCGCCGCACGACCTCCATGCGCTCCTCCACGACCGCGAGGGTGCGCTTCGTGCGCTCCCCGGCGAATCGGAACCCGTAGGGCGGCGTGTGGTTCGGGACGACGTAGCCGTTGCGGACCTGCTCCAGCTTCCTCGAACGGGAGCGGCGGGCCGTCAGCTTGCGCTCGCGTCGAGAGTTCCAGTCGGTGAACCATTGCATCAACTCCCCCGCCTCGCCCTCCGCGTCTCCGGGAGTCCGCAGGAAGAACCATCCGGCAGTTCGTCGCGGGGACGCTCATCATCCCGTTTTTGTACATCCTCATGTGGGTCTCGATCTTCGGAAACACCGCGATCTCGCTCGTGAGGGGCGGCGCCGAGCAGTTCGGACAGGCCGCGATGAACCAGCCCGAGCAAGGTTTTTACACCCTCCTCCAAGAGTACCCCGCCTTCCCCATAATCGCCTCCATCGCCACCTTCTGCGGACTCCTTTTCTACGTAACCTCCGCCGACTCCGGCGCCCTCGTCATGGGCAACCTCACCTCGTATCGCCGCACGCCGCGCGACGACGCCTCGAACCCGGTCCGTATATTCTGGGCCGTCGCCACCGGACTCCTCACCCTCGCGATGCTCGTGGTCGGCGGGATCACAGCGTTGCAAAACGCCACGATCATAATGGGCCTCCCGTTCGGCTTCGTTATGGTCCTCATCATGCTCGGTTTGTATAAAGCCCTTCGCGTCGAGGCGAACCGCGAGGACAGCCGACGATATAGTTTGCCCGCGCAGCTCTCCGGACGAAGCTCCGGACGAAGCGCAATCCTCGACGGCGAACGGGCGGTCGAGCTTGCGTGGCGGCAGCGGCTGAGGCGAAGCATGAGCTTCCCGGACTACGAGAAAGCCACCGGATTCCTCTCCGAGGTCGCGCTCCCGGCGTTGACCGAAGTGGGCGAGGAGCTCCGCGGACACGGCGTCGAAGCGGAGGTGCGAGACCGCACGAATCTCGGATCGAGCAACGGCTCGCCAAACGGCTCGGAGAATGGCGCGGGAACCCCGTATGTCGAGCTTGTCGCGGATCTCGGCGAGGAGGCTCCTCCAGTACCGGGTCGAGCCTCGGGAGGCTCCGACGCCGGTGTACGGGGATAACTCCCTCCGCGACAGCGATGTGTATTTCCGCCTCGACGTCCATCTCCTCGAAGGCGGACAGGGCTACGACGTGATGGGGTACACCCACAGCCAGCTCATAGACGACGTCCTCGACCAGTACGAGCAGCACGTGGAGTTCGTGCGCCTCAACGCCGGGGCCGCGCGGTAAGCGAAGGCGACCAAACACGAAAGGGGTCTCATGGCGGGAATCTTGGATTCGGTTCGGCGGGGTGAACCCGGCGAGCGCCGGGCGAGGATCGTGGACGTTCTCGTGGAGGCGTTCTCGGGGCTGATGGCCGCCGACCCGGACGCTTTCCGGGGCAAGTTCCGGAAGATGGCCGCGGATCCCTTCGCTTTCTACCGGGGGAGCGCGCCGCTTTTCTATGCGGACATGGAGGGTGGGGAGGATCGGTGGGCGAACGA
>JACDAJ010000225.1 GCA_013695475.1 Rubrobacter sp.
CGCGCACCGTCCGCTACATGCACACGACGCTCCACAAGGCTCTCAAGCAAGCCGTGATGGACGGCCTCATCCCCCGCAACGCGACGGAGGCCGTGAAGCCGCCGCAGCCGAGCCGGGAAGAGATGCAACCGCTCACCCCGGACGAAGCGAAGCACTTCCTCAAGACGGCCCGCGACGCCGGAGACCGCCTCGAAGCCCTGTACGTGCTGGCGATACACGCCGGACTCCGGCAAGGCGAGTTGCTCGGGTTGAAGTGGGACGATGTAGACCTCGAAGACGGCTCGCTTCAAGTACGCCGGACGCTCTCGATAACGAAGGGCGGCCCGGTGTTCACGGCTCCGAAGACGAGCGGCTCCCGGCGGAGCGTGAAGCTCACGAACGCGGCCATAGAAGCGTTGAGAGGCCACCTCAAGCGCCAGCTCGCCGAGATTGATAAAGTCGGCTCTCTGTGGAATCCCGGTGAAGCCGACGGCCTCATCTTCGCCTCGGAGACCGGGGAGCCTCTCGACAGGCGCAAGGTTACGGCGCGGCACTTCAAGAATCTTCTCAAACGGGCCGAACTCCCGGAGATAAGGTTTCACGATCTCCGGCACACCGCCGCTACCTTGTTGCTGTCAAAGAACGTGAACCCGAAGATCGTGAGCGAGATGCTCGGGCATTCCACCATCGCCATAACGCTCGACACGTACTCGCACGTGCTGCCGAACATGCGGGATCACGCCGCGAAAGCGATGGAAGAGGCTCTTTCGTAGCCTACTGCTACCGTACTGCTACCAAAGCCCCCGGACATAACACCGGGGGCTTCCTCGCTGCCTTCGAGTTTCCTCGCCATTTGCAGGTATTTTACCTAGTGCCGGAGGAGGGACTCGAACCCTCACTCCCCGGAGGGAACCGGATTTTGAGTCCGGCGCGTCTACCGATTCCGCCACTCCGGCAAAGTGGAGAGCCGTTATTCTAACAGGCTGTTTTGGCTGTTTTCACATGCTCCGCTTGAACGTGAGGAGGAGTTTCTGCGAGCGCGACGGATTGTTTGAAAACTCCTGTCCGGTGAGGGGCGAGTTCAAGAATTCGCTGTATCCGGGACTCGAGCGGGCCTCGGGAGAGTCGAGGTTTTGGAAGCCCATCGTCCAGTCCGGGAAGCTCCGTCCGTCTGAGTGGCTTTTGTGGAGGGTCATTTCCCCTCCGTGGCGCGGATCGGAGCTTATTTTTCCATAGAGCGCCCGAACCTCTCCTTCATCCCCTTCGAGAACCTGCATGAAGTTCCCGTCCTTATAGAGGAGCATGCCCGTGATGCCGAGCCGCGCATTGTTCTCGCGGCTCACGGCGAGAAGTTCGTCGAGCTCCTCCCTCGAGAAAGGACGGACGGCTGAACTCACATAGGTGAGAGAAAAAAGAGATGACATCGGCTCCTCCACTCGGCGATCTCCGGCTCCAAAAACCAACGCTTCGATGTTAGCAAAGCCGGGGTGAGTACGCACACCAAATGGTAAGGTAATGGCGGAGAGCGACGAATAGAGGAGGAAGAGATGGCCGACCTCGCCAGCCAGGAATGCGTCCCGTGCAAAGGCGACACCCCGCCGCTGAAAGGCTCCGAACTCGAAGGTTTGAACGGGCAAGTCCCCGAGTGGAGCGTCGTGGATGAACACCACCTCACACGCAAGTTCGAGTTCAAAAACTTCGCCAAAGCCCTCGAATTCGTGAACGGGGTCGGGAGGATCGCCGAGGAGCAAGGCCATCACCCCGACATAACCTTCGGGTGGGGCGAAGCCCAAATAACGGTCTTCACCCATAAAATTGACGGCCTCACCGAGAGCGACTTCGTCTTCGCCGCGAAGGTGGACAAAATCTGAAAGCGGCTCAGCGCGTCGGCGCGACCCGGGAACGTCCATTTACGACGAACCGCCCGCCGCCGCAAAAATCTGACTGGCGGAGGACGCTGAACCTGGCTGAAATCAGCATCCTCCGCCGACGCCGTTCCTCCGATCCCGGAGAAGACACGACTCGCTCTCAGGAAGACTCCATATTCCGCGCTCCGCCTCCCGCGCCCTTTCCTGCGCGGCCTCGAACAGTTCGAGATGCCGCGTGTTCGGCGGGAAGGTGGCGACCTGCGCGAGACCTTCCTCGACGAGCCGCTCGTTGAACATCTCACCGTCGTGATGCACATAGGCGAGCGCCCGCCCGTAATCGTCTATAAGCTCCTCGTCGAACTCGAGCCGGACGGCCTCCCCGGCGAGACTCTCTTCCGCGAAGGCGGTCGCCTCGCGGGCGTATGGCTCGGCCCCGGAATCGCCGAACTCCTCGGGGGCGTCCATGCCGATGAGCCGCACGGATTCCGTCGAAGACACCGCCGGAAAAACCTCGACGGTGTCGCCGTCCACGACGCGGGCGACCGTGACCTCCGCGAACTCCGATTCGCGGACTTCCTCTTCGGAGAGGACGCTCGTCACGACTCCGCATCCGGCGAACACGAAAACAAGCAACGCCATCCACATGAAAACCCTCGACCACACGCCTCGATGATAACCGAAGAAGCCCCCGCGTCCGCCGACCGCGGGTTCCATCGTCCGCGGGGTTTGGAGTTCGGGAGGCCGCATCGCTTCGGGAGTCGGGGAAGGACGGACACGGCTCCCAGGAGAGGAATTCGTCCGGACTCGGCGTCGTTCACGAGGGGGACGGCGCGTGGCTCCTCGCAACCCGCTCCTTCGACCGGGTGTTCTTA
>JACDAJ010000272.1 GCA_013695475.1 Rubrobacter sp.
GGAACGGCGCCGAAGCGTCTTTCCAGCCGCTCGACCGAGATGGATTTCACGTCCTCACACTTCGCGTAGCTGACCTCATCCAATCCGCTTATATACGCCTCGACCTCGACATGCGATGGCAACCCACGGTGCGCGGTGGTCACGGGAACCACGACGACCACGCCTCCGGGGCCGGAGTTGAGCATGTCCGAAGACACAACGACAGAGGGTCGCCGATAGCCTTGCTCGCGCCCGACGGGGACGCCGAAGTCAACGAGCCAGACATCGCCCTGCCTCGCCTCCGTCAATCGGAGCCGTCCCGCAAAGCGCCCGACTCACCCTCGCGCTCGGCTTCGATCCTCGCCCATTCCTCCCGATCCCGGCGAAGCTCCGCGTACCTCTCGTTCGTCCGCTCCCAGAAAATCTTGCGCTCATACTCGGCCACCGCCTCCTCGACGACGGAACCCATCTGCTTGCCCATGATGTTCGCGAGATCCCTGACTTTCTTCTTGGTCGCGTCTGCAACCCGGATCGTGGTACCCATACAAATTAGTATACTGTAAAGTAGACTTTCAGTTCACTAGCCACCGAGGCCGGACTCGCGGGCGCGGCGGGCGGCTTCTTTCCGGTCGGCGACTTGCAGCTTGACGAGGATGTTCGAGACATAGTTGGCGACGGTTTTGCCGCTCAGGGAGAGGAGGATGGCTATCTCGGCGTTCGAGGCGCCTTTCGCCATGAGGTGGAGCATCTCGCGCTCGCGGTCGGTGAGGGTCGGGAAAGCCTCTTTCGGGGCGGCGGGGCGGGCGGTGGTGAAGAAGTCGGTGAGGCGCGAGGCGACGCCGGGGCCGAAGACCGCGCCGCCGCGCCCGACCGTTCGGATGGCGCCGATCATGTCGTCCTTTTCGGCGTCTTTGAGGACGTAGCCGCGAGCGCCCGCCCGCATCGCCGTGAACACCGAGGCGTCGTCCTCGAACATCGTCACGACGAGGATGCGGATGTCCGGATTCTCCGCGAGGATGCGCCTCGTCGCCTCGATGCCGTTGCCGCCCGGCATTTTTATGTCCATGAGGATGACATCCGGGCGAAGCTCGCTCGAAAGCTCCACGGCCTCTTCCCCGCTCTTCGCCTCGCCGACCACTTCGATGTCGTCCGTCGTCGAGAGGAGGCCGCGCATTCCATCGCGGAAGAGTGGGTGGTCGTCGGCGATCATGGTTTTCAAGGTCTCAGGCATCGGATTTCGGGGCTTTGTTTTCCGAAGGCTCCTCCGGCAACGGCAGCCGGACGAAGATGCGGACTCCGCCCGACGAGACATTCCCGATCTCGCACCCTCCTCCGAGTTCGGCGGCGCGTTCGCGCATCGAGGAGAGGCCGATGCCCGGCTTCGGCGAGGCGGGCATCCCGACGCCGTCGTCCACGACTTCGATGTCCAAAAACCGCTCCTCCGGACACGACATCCGGACGGCACACTTGCGAGCCTCGGCGTGGCGGGCGACGTTCATGAGCGCTTCCTGAACGATGCGGTACGCGGCGACCTCCACGGCGGCGGGAAGGTTCGACGGGAGGTTCGAGACCTCCACGGTCACGCGGAAACCTCCGTATCGGGCGGCTCGTTCTCTGATGGCTTCGGCGAGGCCGAGCTCGTCGAGGGCCGGGGGACGGAGGTCGTAGACGAGGCGGCGCACCTCGCCGACGGTATTTCGGATCTCCATTCGGAGCTTGTCGTTGACCGAGGCGGCTCTTTTCGGGTCGGCCTCGATGAGTTCTCCCACCGTCGCGGCGGTCAAGCCGAGCGCGGCGAGCGTCGGGGCGAGTTCGTCGTGGAGGTCTCTCCGAAGCCTCCGCCGCTCCTCCTCGCGAGCGAGCACCAGTTTTTCCCGCGAACGTTGGAGATCCGTCATCACACGGACGCCATGCACGGCGACGCCCGCATGGTGCGCGAGGTCGTCCATCAACTTCCGGTCGGTGGCGGAGAAGTCCTCGTTCGGAGAGCGCGGCCCGAGGAGGAGCCGTCCCACCGTTTCTCCCTGATAGGAAAGGGGGAGGCGGAGTGGTTCGGTGGAAGGTTCGCCCGCGGTCGCAGCGGTCTCGAACCCATCTTCCCGTGGGAGTTCGATGGCGGTGTACGGGAGTTTGAGGGCGTCCCGGATCGTTCCGACTATCGCGGGAAGCACGGCGTCCGGTGCGAGGGTGGCTTCGAGGCGCTCACCGAGGCGCGAGACCACCGCGTATGGGTCGTCGCGCGCGCCGTATATGAGGCGGTTGACGAGGCGTTGGAGGCGTTCGCGGAGGGGAGCGAAGAGCGCCGCGACGGCTCCGGTCGCGACGAGAGAGAAGAGCAAATTTCCGCCCGTCTGGAAAAGCACGCTCAAATATCCGACGACGAAGGCGTATATCCCGACGACGCACGCGGTCAGGGCACCATAGACGAGGGTGCGGTTGATGATGAGGTCTATGTCGAAGAGGCGATGCTTCAAAATGGCGACGCCGACGGAGGCCGGTATTCCGAGGAATCCGGCGAGGAAGAGAGCCATTCCGAACCACGATCCGTCGAGCGCGGGCCAAAAGCTCACGGAGACGACGGCCGTCATCAGTATGGCGGCGGCGTATGCGACCCATTTTATTTGCCGCCGCTCCTCTCCGGTCGCGCGGCGGAACCTCGCGACGAGGGCGGCGAGGGGGGCCAGAATACAAACGACTCCGGAGAGCGGCGCCAACGCCGCGTTGGCCGGAATGAGGATCCAAGCCGCGCTCTCGAAGCCGAACAGGTTGCCGAAGGGTGGCAGATCATCGCTGAAAGCCCGCCAGAGAACGTCCGGCGCGAACGCCCACACCGCCGCGCTCAGGAAGGCGACGGCGATGAAGAGCCACGCCGCGGGCCGCCAGCGGCTGGACGGCAGGCGACCGTCCGGGAAGAAAAGGAACGAGAAGAGGACCACGTTCGCGCCGAGGAGCCAGAGCCAAGAGGCGAACCAAAAAGCGAGTGTCCCTCCGGGGAGTCCGGCGTCGAGCGCGAAAGCTCCATACTCGCCGGAGAAAACCGTGACGGCATAGAGAAGCCCGACGGCGCAAAACAGCCAACCGACGGGGTTCTCCGGGCGCCGCGAGGCCACGAGGACGCCGACCAGCGAGAACGCGAGCGCGGTGGCGGTCAGGTTGACGAAGTACGGCGATCCGTCGGGCCAGTTCAGAAACAGAAAAACTCCGGCGAGCGCGACGAGCGTCATGGAGATGGCGAAGAGGAACCGGGCGAAGCGTGCGGCGCTCACGTTCGATGCGCGTTTCGGTATCGCTTGCCCGGAGATGTCTGAGGATAGTTGAGTCAACCGAGAGAGCCTTTCCGTTTCCTCATTTTACCTGGGTGGAAGATCTTCCGTCACACTCTCGCCGTCTTCGATAATCCCCTCATCCGCCAGCGTCCTATCAGATCCCGAACGCCGGAGGCCAGCAGCGTCAAACCCAGAAGGCCAGCCACCACGCCGGAGACAACGAGCACCGCCCGGGGTACATGAGGCGTGGCGGGCGCGAACGCTTCTCCCATCCCACCTATGACGAAGAGTGGCCCGAGCAGGCACAGACCCACCACGCCGAATGTACCCCACCAACGTCGGCTGCGGGCGAGAAGGGCGAACACGCCGAGCGCGATCCACGGGATGAGCGGAATCGAGGTCGCCGTGCCGCCGGTGACGAACTCTCCAGCCGTGACGTTCGGGCTACCCGAGCCGTCGAACTGGGTGGGCCATTGGAAGATTATGGCGAGTACGGCGCCGAAGGTCGAGGCCGCGAAGGTCAGGGCCGCGACGGAAACGAGCCTCTTCGTCGTCGGTCTCATCGCGCCGACTCGGCTTTCGGGGCGCTCCGGAAGAGGGAGATGCTGAGGGCCAGAACCCAAACCACGAAGAGCATCGTCCCGAGAAGCGAAATCGGGAACGGCACGAGACCGTCAACGAGCATGCCCGTCCCGAGAAGACTGACAAGCGCCAGCGCGAACCCGAGCCAACACACCCAACGCCCCACCAGCCCGCTCCCCAGCAACACGAGGGACGTCGCAAAAAGCAGCACCGCTCGCGGGAAGGCACTCAACGCGAGCGAGAACGGCGCCATCGCGTCGAACTCGACGGCCGTGACAACGTCCCCTCCGGCCACCGCGACGCCTGTGCCGATCTCCGCGACGAGGAGGCCCATGGGCCAGATCATAGCCATCGCGACACCGGCTCCGAATGCGGAGACGGCGAGCGCGCCGCTGCCGCCCTCGGCCCGGCGAAGGACGGCGTACAGCCCGCCGAGGAAGAGAAGCAAGAACGGAATCTGCAAAGTGAGGAGGTAGCTGGCGACCGCGCTGAGGTTGCCCATCTCCGCCCAGGCCGCCGCGTGCTGCTCGGGCGGCGCGTCTATCGGCGCGAACTTCGGGACGACGAAGAAAGTGAGGAACGCCAACCCCGCAAAGAAGATCGCCCCGTACCCGATGCCGCAGGCAATCGCCAGCCGCTCCCAACGCGACGGCTCCTCGACCTCACCCGCAAACTGTTTGTCTCGAACCAAACTCGAAGTCATTCGACTATCCCCTTTCGTGTTTTTTCGCCGCTCCACAGCGCGTACCCGACCCACGTGAGGCCGACGCCGAAGATTGTGTGGGAAACGATGATCACCGCCGGTATCCCGATGGGCGGCGAGAACGCCACGACCGGCCCGCTCACGGCGAGCAAAACTCCGGCTCCGCGAGGCAAAACCCCGGCCCGTGCTATCGAGGCGCCGAGCAAGGTATAGCCGACGCTGAAAACGAAGCTCGCAAGGACAAGCTCCCACAGCCCGAGCGGCACGCCCGCGCCGAAGTCGGGAGAGAAGATATGCTCGCGGCCCTCCATGACGATCATGGCAGTTCCGACGAACGCCGCGAGGAACCCGGCCACGCCCAGTTTTCCGGCTCGCGGCATCTGCCGGGCGAAGATCCCGACGAGAACCAGAA
>JACDAJ010000301.1 GCA_013695475.1 Rubrobacter sp.
GGGAGGGCGCGGCTGGAATAGTGGATCTCCGCCGCGACTTTCGTCCTCCGGTTCCGGCCTCGGTTTCGGCCTCCGGGGCGAGGCGAACTTTCGGCGGTGTCCGTGGAAAGTCGCGTGGGTGGCATAGACCGGATCCGGGTGAAGGGTTCCACACTCGGTCGGCGGGTTCGTGAGGCGATGACGCCGATATTTCCCGATCTCACGAAGCGGAGCGATCTCACGACTTCGCAAGGCGAAGCGACTCGCGAACGACCGGAGCCGCGAAGTATTCACGCGGACTCGGCATGAAGCCGGAGCGTATCGAAGACCTCGAAAGTGAGATCGTCTCGTGCCGGAAATGCCCCCGGCTCGTCGAATGGCGGGAGCGGGTCGCCATCGAGAAGCGGGCGGCTTTTCGGGACGAGGAGTATTGGGGGAGGCCGGTTCCGGGGTTCGGGGACGCGGAGGCGAAGGTCGTCATTTTCGGCCTCGCTCCGGCGGCTCACGGGGCGAACCGGACGGGGCGGTTTTTCACGGGCGACCGATCCGGGGATTTCCTTTTCGCCTCGATGCACCGGACGGGTTTCGCAAGTCAGCCGGAGTCGAGGCGTCGGGGCGACGGGCTGGAACTTTATGGGGCGTGGGTTTCGGCGGCGGTCCGGTGCGCTCCGCCGAAGAACAAGCCGACTCCGGCGGAGAGGGACGAGTGTTTGCCATATGCGGCGCGGGAGTTCGAGCTTCTTCCGGCTTCGGTCGTCGTTTGCCTCGGGGCGTTCGCGTGGGACGCGGCTATGCGGTTGTTTTCGGTTCGTCCGAAGCCGAAGTTCGGTCATGGGGCGGAGTTCGGGGTGGGTGGGAAGACGCTCGTGGGTTGTTATCATCCCTCGCAGCAAAACACTTTCACGGGGAGGATCACAGCAGAGATGATGGACGCGGTCATGGTTCGGGCGGGTGAGTTGAGCGGCGAGAATCAAGTCGGCGATATTGTAAAATACCCTTGATTTGACCGCTCCGTATCCATTTCTATGAAGTCTCTTCGACGCTGCCTCATGGCCGTTGCGATCGCCATGCTCTCGCTCGCCTCCGCCTGCTCGCCGCCGGAGGAAACCAACGAACGCCCCGTCGAGACTCCCCCCGAGGAGGAGACCGCCGCCCCGGCCGAGGAAACCCTCGCCCTCTCCACGATGCCGGAGACGACAGCGGGCGAGGCGACGGGCGAAGGGACGCTCGGCTCCGCTTCGATGGACACTTCCGGAGTCGTCCTCCGGCTCGAAGGCGACGAAGGCACACGCTTCTCGGGGCTTTGCGCCGTCGGCGGGGAGGAGAGCGTTCTCAGCGGAGAGGTTCCGAAGCGTTTCACGTTCGCGGATCCCGGCGTCTCCGAGCTTTCGTGCCGCATCCAAAAACAGGACGAAAGAAGCGGCAACCTCCGGGTCATCCTCCTCTCCGGCGACACGACGCGGAGCGTCCAGCAAACCAACGCCCCGGAAGGAACCATCGAAGTCTCCTTCTCGAACTGAATTCCTGAAATGCGGCGAGCGAAGCGGGATGATGGGCGGAGAGCCACACGTAGCGAAAGGCGAATTCGGAGAGAGTCCGGGGAGCGGGAGGCGCGTCGCTTCGTCGGGGATCGGAGGATCACGGCCAGCCCGGATAATTTATGAAACCATGTGGAATCGGGAGCCGGGGAAGGCGAAGCGTGAGACGTCCGCGCCTTCGCATCCCCCCGAACGCGGAGAGTGGAACCGTTCGGGCGGGCGAACCGGGGGCGTCCCGACTCCCCGCTCCCGTTCTTTCCGAAGGATGCTTCGTAGATTATCCGAGCCAGCGATTTCCCCGACTCTCCCGACTCCCGAACAACGGAAACCGGGAGCGACCGCCCTTCTCCGAAGCCGAAGCCCGGAGGCTCGACGCTTCCGCGACGAGTTGTCATCCACCTCGAACGACGCATCCGGCGAACGGTAAAATGTCCCTTCGTCGAATCTGCGAACTTTACGGGAGGGTCGGATGAACCGGGAAGAAGCCTCGAAGCTCATGCGGACGTGGACGGAGGGGGACTCGCTCCGAAAACACATGCTCGCCGTCGAGACGGCGATGCGTGCGTATGCGAACCGATTCGGGGAGGACGAGGAGAAATGGGGAATAACGGGACTCCTCCACGACATGGACTATGAGAAGCACCCCACTCCCGAGGAGCATCCCGCCGTCGGGGTCGAAGAACTCGCCCGCCTCGGATACCCGGAGGACGTGCGGCGGGCGATACTCTCCCACGCCGACTATCTCGATGTGCCTCGCGAGACGCGGATGGAAAAAACTTTATACGCCGTGGATGAATTGTCCGGCTTCATAATGGCGTGCGCTCTCATGAGGCCGGGCGGCCTCGACGGCATGAAGGCGAAGAGCGTGAGGAAAAAGATGAAGCAGAAATCCTTCGCGGCGGGTGTGGATCGGGACGACATCGTGAGCGGAGCCGAAGACCTCGGCGTGGAATTGAACGAGCACATCGAGTTCGTGGCGGCGGCTCTCCGGGAGAAAGAGGATGAACTCGGGCTGGCCGACGGCGACAACGGCGGCGGCGCGGAGTAATATAGGCGGCCTTATGGTGAGATTTCCGGCGGCGTTCATATTCCAGGCGGGTGTGGATCAAGAAGAGACGACGGGCGGCACCATCGAGGCGGCGGGCGCGGGGGCCGCCGAGACCGCCGGGGAGACGGCGAGGATACTCGGTGAGATCGTCGAGCCATTCCGGAACTTCTTCGGATATCTCATAAGCGCGGAGTTTCTGGCGAACGTCATAGCGGCTGTGATCGTGGCCGGCATCGGCGTCCTTTTCTATGGGATCATCGCCCGCGCCATACCCCTCATATTGAAGTGGCGCCGCAGCGACGACGAGACGCTCGACGAGGAGGCCATCGCCCGCATAAAGCGGCAAGACACCGCCGTGACTCTGATTCGGAATATGATGCGGTATGTGATCTTCGCGGTGATCGTGCTCATAATTTTGAGCATCTTCCTCCAAAACATCCTCGCCACAGTCGGTGGCGCGGCGATTCTCGCAGCCGTCATCGGGTTCGGGGCGCAGAGTTTCCTGCGCGACATCATCGCGGGGTTCTCCATTATCTTCGAAGGACAATACGCGGTCGGGGATTTTATCGAAGTCCAGCCACAGGGTTCGGCGGGAATCGTCGAGGAACTCGGCCTCCGGACCACCCGTATCCGCACGCTCTCGGGCGAGGTGGTTTTCGTCCCGAACGGGGCGGTGGCCGGGGTGACGACGTACGTCTCGGGACAGCAACGGTTCAACGTGGAGATACAACTCCGCGACCCCGACGCCGCCGAGCGCGTCGTTGACTCACTCGGCGAAGCCTCCGAACTTTATGTCACGCCGCCGAAGCTCGTGAGCCGCGAGGACGAGGACGACGGGCGGGTCCGCCTGAGAATACGCGCCGGAGTCCTCCCCTCCATGTCGTGGCTCGTCGAAGACAACCTCACACAAAGGATGAAAGCGGCAGCCGGGGAGGAGAGCCTCGCCTCCGAGCCGCTAATTTACAAAGTGGATCAGGCGAGCCTCCGTCGCATACGCGGCCTCCTCCCGCAAGAAAGCCGAAGAAAGATGAGTCGGTGAGCCGAAGTCTCACCGAGCATCTCAGCCGGTCAGCCAAAAACTAAAACTCCGGGAGACGGAACCGCGCCCCGAACGCGCATTGTGCGCGATGAATGGATCCCGCCCGCGCAATCACGGCGGCATTCTCGCCGGACATCGCCGATGAACAAAATGCTGACGAGCGCGTGCGCGGCGGCGAAGCGCGTGCGCGGCGGCGAAGCCGATGCTCACCCGCCCGGCTGCCAGTCGCTCCGGAGATGGCCGTTCGTCTGCGACTTCTCTCGGACTTCCTTGTCTTTCTCCAGTTTCTCGGCGGCTTCGGAGAGGAGTTCTTTGACTTTTTCCAAACGCTCTTTTTCCGAGGTGAGTTCGAGGATTTGCTGCCTCGTCTCGATCTCGAACTCGATGCGTCCGGCGATGGCGAAGGAGAGGTTCCGGTATGGTGGCTCTATTTCGATGCCGACCGAGCCTTCGGTGGCGGCCTCGACGACCCTTTCGAGAAGGGCGATGCACTCTTCAGCGAGCGCGGAGACGTCCTCTTTCGGCTCGTCCTCTTCGATGTACTCGATCTCCCCGACGTAATACGGTTTCTTCTCCGACGACACGTTGTTTAGTTTGAAGCGGCGTTCGCCTTCGACGAGGATGAGCATCCGCCCGTCGTCGTAGCGTTCGACGAGCTCGACTATTTTCGCGGTGCATCCGACGTTCCGGGTTCCGCCCTCCTCGTCGGCGAGAACCATCCCGAACTCCGACTCCGCTTCGAGGCATTCGTCGATCATTTGCTTGTATCGATCCTCGAAGATGTGGAGCGGCAAAGGCGCGCCCGGCATGAGGACGACGTTCAGCGGAAAAAGAGGTATGTCGGACATGTTCTCCCTTCGGTCGAAGCCGATCAGCCAGTCAGCTTTTCAGCCCGCTCCCTTCGGGAGCTTTCGGCTTCTTTGCCGCGTCATTGTATCGGGCTTCCGCTTTCGCATCCCGGCGAGCGGCCGACCATCGAAAAGCCCGGCGGTCGGATCCCACCGGGCCATAAAAGCTGACTGGCAATGCTGCGAAGCGAAGCTATTCGTCTTTGCTGATCCAGTACGTGAAGCCGAGCGCGCCCGTGAACACGGTCGCGATCAGGAGGAACGCGGCGAAGAAACGGAATATGCCCGTTCCGGAGCTTTCCGACTGAAGAAGGAGAAGCGCGAAGTCCATCATTTACTGGACACCTTCCGATCCGTCGGCGAGACCTTCGACGAGGCATGTGTCGGGTGTAAGTTGCTGGTCGAGTGTCACGCAGTTGTATATGAGGAAGCCGGGGTCGTTGTCCACGCGGCGAGCCGTCTCGCGGGTGTATCCCATCGTGATCATGGCGAGAACCACCGTCACGGCGCACGACATGAGCGCGAACTGGCTCCATCGGCTCGCCCTCCCCCAGTGGAAGCCGCTCGCCGCCGTCTTCAAATAAAGGGCGACCACGAACACCCCGACGAGCATAAGCCCGATCAGGCCGATGTATTTCCACGGATACATCGAGCCGAGCGGTATGGACGTATCCGCGCCGTTGGCGAAAACCAGCCCGATCTGCGGCACGAGGCTCGCGTTCGAGGGGATGATGTTGAGGATCGAGAAGAGCGCCGTGAATCCGAGGGCGCCGACGCACAGCTTCCGTAAAAACTCCGTCGGCTTGACGGCGAAGCGGAGTTTGTGGACGAAATACACCGTCGAGGCGATGCTCATGATCGTGATCCAAACCATGAGGAGGAGGAAAACCCACGACTTGTCGCCGAGCATTATCGTGTCGAAGGCGGCGGGCGCGCTCTCGCGGATGCCCTTCAAATATCCGTACCCGATGACGGGCTGCATGATGAGGAACCCGAAACCCCACAAAAGCCCGAAGTGTCCCATCCAATCATAGTATTCACGGTCGTCGTCGCGCGTAACCCGCAAATACCGCCACCCCGCCCAGCCCGCGATGAGGAACCCGGCGTACGAGAAGTTCCCGACGAAGCGGTGCATGTTCAAGGGAACCATCGTCTGGTTCAAGAACGTGCTCGCGACTTGATCCACGGCCGCCTCCGGTGGCGTGAGCATGAAGGACGCGACCGCGTCGATCAGAGTCATCGCCATAAGCCCCATGAAACCCGCGACGAAACCGAAGACGATGTGGAGAGCCTTCCGGTACGCGAGCTTGTCCCAAACGTTGTACCACGCATACACGATGATGATCTGCCCGAGGAACATGAACGCCTCGACGAGGAAAACCCAGAAAAACACATTCTGCAAATACGAGAAGAAAATCGGGAAAAGCGTGATCAAAGCGAGGACGAACGTGATCGCGAGCGCGGCTCCCGAAGCGAAAAGGAGAACCACGAAGCGGGCGAGATTCCTCGCGAAGCGTTCGTAGCGCGGCTGCTTCGTGACCAGCCCGAGGTACTCGCTCGTCGCGGCGATGAGGACCGCGCCGATGATAAAGGCGGCGAAGAGGATGTGGCTTTGCACGAGAACGGCGATAACGACGTTCTTACCGATGATCGGAACGTCTATGTTTCCTATCGGCATTCTTTACCCCCTGCCTCGATGTGCGAAGTTCCCAAAGTTCATTGCCCCGGGAAGTTGATGATCCGGCTGACCGCCAAAAGCATGTTCATCAAGACGACGAAGATCACAAGCACCCCGACCACCGTCACGAAGGGACGCCGAACCGGACTATACACGGGGCCTCGGTCGAGCCACGGAAGGGCGAAGAGAAGCCCGATGAACACCGTCGGGATGGCGACCGCCCCGAAAGCGATGAGCGCATATCCGGGGAAGAACATGAGCATCTGCTCGTAAAAGAAGAAGAACCACTCCGGCCTCGGCACATAGTCCACCGTCGCCGTGTCCGCCGGCCCCGAAAGCGGCGCGGGGGCCGCGTACGAGAGGATCGTGCACGCAATGAGGAGGAGTGTGGCGACGACGCCGTCTTTATAAACCTGTCCGGGGAAGAACCCCATCGTCTCGTCGGGGCGGTCGAAGACGTTCTCTTCGGTTATGACCTCTTCGTCCTTCGGCTTTGCGGGCGCCGCCCGGCCTTGCGCGAAGTCCTTTTGCACATCCGTCATACGCCCTGCCTCTCCTGTTTCTGTTCTCGCCCGGATATTACCCGGACGCTCCGGCAGCCTCGGTAAACTCTCTTACTCATCGTCCCTCCGGTGGCGGGTTGTCCCGCCTTCCTCGTCGAGTTCGTCGTCGTAGTCGTATTCTTCGTCGTCCTCGAACTCATGCTGGCGGTATCCCTCCTCGCGCTGGCGCTCGTGGAGCTTCGAGATCCGGTCGGTGTACTCGAACTCCGCCCCGAACTCGCCGTGCCTCCGAAGGAGATAAAGGTGGATGCCGATGAACGGCGCGATCATGGCCGGAAGCAGCCACACGTGAAGGGCGAAGAAGCGGGCGAGCGTGGCCGGCCCGACGACATCGCCGCCGAGGAGGAAATGCGTAACGTACGGGCCGATGAACGGCGAGTACGAGCCGATCTTTATCCCCACGACCGACGCCCAGAAACCGTCTTGATCCCACCGGAGAAGGTATCCGGTGAAAGCGAGTCCGATCACGAGGAGAAGGAGAACCACGCCGACGATCCAGTTGATTTCGCGTGGCGCTTTGTACGAGCCGGTGAAGAAAGTACGGGCCATGTGAAGCCCGATCACGGCGAGGAGGAAGTTCGCCGACCAGTAATGGATACCCCGGATAAGCTGCCCGAAATACGCCTCGTTCATGATGTAGTAAACCGAGTTCCACGCATGATCGGTCGTCGGCACGTAATAAAAGAGAAGGAGAATGCCGGTCAGAAACTGGAGCGTTATGAGGAAAAGGGTCGCGCTCCCGAGCGTGTACAGCCACGCCCCGCGTTTCGGGACGGGTTCGTACAGGAAATGCTCGAGTTGGGTGACGGCACCGGTGCGGTCCTCCATCCAGTCCGCGAGGAACTTACCGGTTTCGATTGTCTGGGATCTCAGTCTGCCGATCATACGCTCTTCTCCCGAATCTTTTTAGACCACGTATGGTTCTTGGGTGCTTATGCCCGGTATGCCCTCTTCGACATCGTACGCGTGCTTTATGTATAGTCTGCCGTTTTCGCGCACCTCGAACTGTGTGTAGCGATACATTCCGCGCGGAGGCGGCCCGCCGTACCAGTTTCCGTTTATGTCATAAATACCGCCGTGGCACGGGCAAAGGAACTCGCCCTCGCCGTCGGCGTTCACGATCCACCGCACCGGACACCCGAGATGCGCGCACGAGTTCGAGAGGATATTCAGCGACTCCTCGACCTCGCTTATCTCCTCGGGGGTGAAACCCTCCCTCTTCTCGTCGAGGAAGGCCGGGCGCTCCGGCACCCCGATGGTGTCGCCCGAGTTTCCCTGGTCGCCCTGTTCGAGGATCGGAGCCTTCCACGAGAGCCACACGGCATTCGTGAGGTCGAACTCCTCCTGCGAGCGCGGCACCTCCGGGGAGAGTTCCTGGATTTCCTGGTCGCCGTAAATCTGCGTGAGCGGGAACTCGACGATGAAAACCTCCGGCTCCTCCACCCCCACGTCCGCGACCGGGCCGACCTCCTGCCAGTCGTCCGACACGTTCGACTGGCCGAGGATGTCTATGTTTATGATCGGCTCGAGCAGGAAGGCCGCCGCCGGGACGGTGATTATCCCGCCCATGATCACTCCCATAACCCCGAATCCGAGGAAGTCGCCGCGGGTCATCGGATCTTTTTGAAGTTCAGCCAAAACTCTCGCCCCTTCTAGCCGCGGAATATGCGCGATCTGCGAATCCCGAATACTCCGAAATAATCGTCATTGCCCGAAACTCTCCGGGGGAGGACTCGGCTCCACCGTGAAGTCCGGCTCATTATATACCGAGAACGGCACCCTCGAATTCGACTTCATGTACCCCATATTCAAAGCGACCACCGCCGCGAGAATCCCCAGCCCCATCAGCAAAGCCCGATAACTGAAGCTCGGACTCCCGTACTTGAAACGGAGCCTCCCCCGCATGTACGTGATGAACGCCCCGAGCGTCGCGATGACCATTATGAGGAGCATGATGTACCGCATATACAAAAACGGGAAGTCCGCGATGGGCGATATCGAATATATCCCCGCCACCGCCGCGACGAGCGCGAAGAACCGGATCGGGATCTGCCCGCTCCGGTCGGGGTGCCGCTCCGCCCCGAAATACATCGCCGCGACCCCTCCCACGAAAAGCACGACCACGAGAAGGAGGTTCGTGTACAAAAGCCCCGACGACTCGCCGGACGTGAGCCTCGCATACGCCCCGCCCTCGGCTCCGGCGACCGGGTTCTCCGGGGCCGAAGTCTTCATCGCATAAACTATGGCGAAACCGATGATCGGCTGCACGAGGAGGAACCCGACCCCCCACGTAAGCCCCACCGAACTCGCCCAGTCATAGAAAGACCTTTGCGCATCCGTCCTCGACCGGATGTACATGAACGCCGCCCACGCCGCGAGCGCGAAAGCGGGCCACGAAAGGTTCGCGAACGTCCGGTGGAGAACCATCTCGGTGAACATCGGGTTGAAAAGTCCTTGTATCGAAACCCAGAAATTGGCGACGCTCCCTTCCGTGATGCTCGCCGCGCCGCCGCCTCCCGTGACCATGAACGTGTCAATGCCGCTCATGATGACCATCCAGATCCAGATAAAGAACCCCATTGCGAAACCGAACGCGATGTGCCGCCCCTTGTGCATGACGGCGTACCGATCCCACTTGTAATAGTACGTGTACATCCCCCACAAAGTGAGGCCCATCGAGAGCATCGCAAGCACGATGACATAGAAAAAGTGCGTGAACAAAGAGGCCGTAACTTGCGGATAAAGCCCGACGAGAAGCACGAGGAAAAGAACCGCGAACGTCGCCCCCGTCGAGAAAGTCAGGACGTTGAAGCGCGTCAGCGAGTGGGCGAGGCGATCCATGCGCGGGCTCCCCGTCTTCGCGCCCCACGCCTCGAGGACCGGGGCCGCGATGGCGAAGCCCACGAAAAGCTCCGCGAAGAAAATGTGGATGATCATGGTGACGCCCGTGACGGCTCGGGCGCCGCCGATCTCGTTGAGCGCGTCCGAGAGGTCTATCTGGGCGAGGAGTTGAAGTGAAGACAGCGTATCCATGTTTCAGCTCCTAGCTCTCTCGGATTTCCTGCGACGACCGCTCCGCGCCCGCGCCCCGCGCCCGATACAGCGTCGCCAGATGCAACGCCCTCGGCTCGAGCCGCTTGTCAACCAGATAATAAACCGCTCCCCCACGCTGGAGAATCTCCCGGATCGGACGGAGGATCCGGCGCTCCGTCGTGTTCGCGAAAACGAGGACCTTCCCGACCTCGAACTGCTCGTTCCACGAACTCGCCTCCTCGCGGGGAGCCTCCATCTCCGTGAGTATCGGCTCCACCCCGACCCGCGAGAAACTCCCGGCGAACAATATCGCCGCCAGCGAACCGAAAACCATGAACGTCGGGATGCCGATGGCCGGAGTCGTAATCGCGAACAAAGCGCCGATGACGATGAACGCGATGGCGAACCCGATCGGGGTTTCGAGGCCGCGACGGTCGCTCGGGATCACGATATACCGCGTCCCGTCCGGAAACGGCTCCGGCTCGCCTTCGTTCGTCCGTTTCAAAACCACCGTCAAATCGTCCGGCCCGACCCCGATGTCCCGGATGTCCGCGACAGCCCGGTTCAATTCGGCGCCGTCGTCAATGACTCCGACCACGGTGTACGCGGCCTCTGTTCGCGTGGCCTCCCGCCCCTCTGCCAATGCCAACCTCCACCGGGAAAGTAAATTAATCCGTCAACTGCATCGAGCACACCCTTCGCGCCCGGACAGCATACATCAATCGAGCGACTCCATACTAGTGATCGCCCCCACCCCGCGCGGGTATCTTTTTCACAAAAGCGGTTGTTGGTTTTCGTTCTGGCCAACAACCAATAACCACAAACCAATAACCGGAGCGAAGCGACCACCATTTGTGAATATGTACCCCGGCCACATCGCGCTCCTTTGGATAAACTCACCGTCGTGGAAACCAAAGAGACGCGGGACGAGTTCATGGACGGCCATTTCGACGAGGATCACGAAATGCCGGGCCTCGGCCGCTGGGTGAAACGGAACGTCTGGCTCCTCGTGCGACTCTTCATGGTTCTCGTCTTCACCTTCGGGACGACCCTCATCGCCGACCAGTTTTCCTATGGCTTGCAGGAGGAAGCCGTCGAACTCTCCGTCGAGGAAGTGAACAATGGCGAACTCCCCGCCGGGCTTGCCAACGGCGACTATGTCCGGATCACCGGTACTCCGGATGTCGGGGAGAACCTCACCCCCGAGAACGTCGGCGGGCCGGAGTCGGAGATCGGCATTTCCACCCGTTACAGCGTCGCCTATTTTTACTTCCTCCTCGAAGACACGGGGGACAACCTCATGATCCAAACCGCTCAGGGACTCCCCGACTTCGACGGCGAGGAGATGGTGTGGGAGGGCAAATTCTCGACCCTCGGAACCGTCATCTTTTTCGGCACCACGAGCGAAGGTCTCGAAGTCGCGAACCTCCCCACCGACCAAAGCATCCCCGTCATCGAAACCGGCGACACCCCCGCCGCATACCGCGACCTCTTCCCCGCGTACTCGTCCGTCATCGTCGTATGGGTCGTCTCCATTCTCTGGCTCATGTGGAAACGGAACAAACCGTTCGTGTGAGATGAGCGAACTTCGGCTTCGCTTCGCTCGCTTTCAGCTAAACACGGCGAGAGGCGAAACTCCGTCCCGAACACACGTCCCGTGTGCGATGGGTGAGCTTTCCCGATGGCATCATCGGATATCGCCGACGGCTGAAAGCTATTCGGCTTCGAGGCGGTCGAGGGGCCACGGCATCCCGACGGGTCGCCGCCTTTTCAACGTCGCCGTTTCCCATTCCTCCTCCTCCGCGACCCACACGATCACACCGTATGCCTCGTCGCTGAGGGGGCCGGTGATCGCCCGGAAACCGCCCCGCCATTTTTCGTCTTCTCCGAGCAGGCGCACACGCTGGCCGGGGTCGGGAACCCGACGCGGGCCTTTTCCAAAAAATTTTCCACGGTGCGATGGCGACGACATATCCGCCGATTTTAACCCGATCATTCGTGAAACCTCCATTCGGAAATCCGGGAGGCCGCTCCGATGAAACCCTCGACGGATTCGACCGGATGCGTGCGAGACCCGACACTCATGCTCCATGAATGATTCGGCCACTCGCATTTCGATCATCCACCCGAACCCGACGACGATAACGAGTTTACGGCCTCACCGGACGACCCCCCGATATAATCTCACCCATATGAAGACCTCGAAAAACTACGAACGCCCCACCGAAGAAACACCCGCCGAAAACTCCGCCGCCGTCATCGAGACGAGCGGCCTCACGAAGGCGTACGGGCGGGTCGCGGCTCTCAAAAACCTCGACCTCCGCGTGGAGAGAAACTCGATCTTCGGGTTTCTCGGGCCGAACGGAGCCGGGAAAACGACGACGATGAAAATGCTCCTCGGACTCTCGCGCCCCACCTCCGGACGCGGCTCCGTCTTCGGAAAAGACATCGCGAAAGAGGACTTCGAGATACGCCGCCGCGTCGGATACCTCGCACAAGACCCCCGTTATTACGGACACATGACCGCCCGCGGGACTTTGAGATTCGCCGCGAAGTTTTTTTATTCCGGCCCGGAAAAAGCCATAGAAAAGCGGATCGAGGATTCACTCTCGCTCGTCGGGCTTTCGGACCGGGCGGACCGGAGGATACGCGGCTTCTCGGGCGGAGAGCGGCAAAGGCTCGGCCTCGCACAGGCGCAAATAAACGCCCCCGAGCTTCTCATACTCGACGAGCCGGCCGCCTCCCTCGACCCGATGGGCCGCCGCGACGTCCTCGAAATAATGGCGAGATTGCGAGACGAGAGAAACACGACCATCTTTTATTCGACACACATCCTCGATGACGTTCAAAGAGTCTCCGACTCGGCGGCGATCCTCCGGGAAGGACGCCTCCTCGCCCACGCCCCCATAAACGAACTCCTCTCCACCGACGGCTCCGGCGCATACGAAATACGCCTCGGAAGCACGCCGGGAAACGCCCTCGAAAAAGTGCGGAACCGCGTCGAGTCGCAAACATGGGTCGCCTCACTCGAAGAGGCTTCGGAGCCGGGCGGGGAGAGAACGTGGCTCGTGAAAACCACCGACGAAACCGCCGCCGAAGAAAACCTCATCCGGCTCGTCCTCGAAGACCGGAGCGTGAAGGTCGTCGGCTTCGGACGGAAGCGGCAAAGCCTCGAAGAAGCGTTCTTCGACCTCGTCGAAGGAGAGGCGAGCGATGAAACATAAAGAGACGCCGAAGAATACCGGGCGCGACGACGGCGAGCGAAGCCCGGAAAACCCGGAGGCTCCGCCGCCCTCGCTCGAACCCGCGGAGGGTTCTTTGAATGGGTTTCGGAACCTCGTCGGGAAGGAGAACGGCGAGTGGACGAGCGGGTTTTCGCTCGTGGCGCACGGTGCGATATGGATGCTCATCGTGGCGATCATCTCGGTCGTCATCGCGTTCATCCGGGGTCAAATGGAGCCGGGGTATTCGCCGAAGGACATAAACGACGCGGGGCTTCTCATGTTCTTCGTGCTCGGGACGGTCGCTTCCGTCATCGCGGTCGTCGCCGGGACTCAAGGTGCGATCATCGGCGAAAAACAACTCGGAACGGCGGCGTGGGTTCTCTCGAAACCCGCCTCCCGCCGAGCATTCGTCCTCGCCAAACTCGCCATCCACTTCCGGTGGCTCACGACCGTCTCGCTCCTCTTCCCGGCGGCGGCTTTTTACGTCCTCATAAGCGCCATATCCACACTCCCTCCGCCCCCTCTCGCCTTCCTCGGGGGCTTCGGAATACTCGCCCTCGGACTCCTTTTTTATCTCTCACTCTCGCTCTTTCTCGGGACGGTTTTCGAGAGTCGGGGGCCGCTCGCGGGGTGCGTGTTCGGGTTCATGGTGGCGGGGTTCATGATCGCAAACTACGCCCCGGAGGCGACGGCGATCTTCCCGTGGCTGTTTTTCCAGACCGGATTCAACCTCGTGGAGGGCGGCTTCATCCTCCCCCACGGCATCATCTCCATCCCCGCGACCGCGCTGTGGAGTGTGCTTTTCATCGTCCTCGCGATGAGGAGATTCGAGAGGGCGGAGTTATGAAACTTCTTTGGCCGCGCGTGGGAACGCTTCGCTTCGTATACCGGAGTGCGTAAGGATGGAGCTTTCTGAAATGGGTGAAGCTCGTCCGAAGGCGTGGCCGGGTCTTTATGAACTCCGCTATGAGATCGTGAGCCGCTCCGCTTTCGTGAGGCCGTGCTTTCCCGACCTCACGAAAGCGTCGAATGAGGAACCATTCATCCGGATTCGGAATCACTTTTTGGCGGAGAGGGTCGAGGCGGCGATGAGGGCGAGTATCGCGCCGATCCCGGCGAGGAGAAAAGCGTCGCTGTACGCGGGAGCATCCGAAGCGTAAAAAGGGTTTATCGCGCCGAGGTCGCCGAGGGTTTGCCGGAAGGTGAGGAACGCTCCGAAGAGGGCGGGGGCGAATCCCGCACCGAGGAAGAAGCACATTTGATATATGCCGAGTCCCACCCCGGCGGTGTCGGGGGTGAGCGATTCGGAGGCGGCGTTCGAGGCGGTGGAGTTCGTGGCGGCGAAGCCGAAGCCGGGGAGCGACATCCCGACGGCGGCGAGTATGACGCTCCCCGAGACCCCGAATGTGGACATGAAGACGAGGCCGATGAGGAGGACGAAGAGGCCGGCCATGAGGACGGGGCGGAGGCCGACGGTGTCGGAGAGCCTTCCGGCGAGCGGGGAGAGGAGCGTCACGACGAGTGCGCCGGGGAGGAGTACGAGGCCGACGAGGAGTTCGGAGCGACCGAGGGTTCCCGTGAGATAAAGAGGGAGGATGAAGAGGCCGGAGACGTTCGCGAACTGCCCGAAGAACCCGGCGGCGCACGCGGCGATGAAGCGCGGATTCGAGATGAGCTTCGGGGAGACGAACGGCTCCGGAACCCTCCGTATCCTCACCCCGAAAGCGACGAGGCCGACAACGGCGAGGCCGATGCTCGCGAAGACGCGCCACGAAAAGAGGCCGACGTTTCCGGCATCCGTCACGCTGAAAAGGAGGAGCGCGACCGATGCGCCGAGGAGGATGCCGCTCGGGAGGTCGAGGCCGGTGCCGCGAGTTTCGCCTCCGCTCGATGGGATCTCGAACGCCACACCGACGAGGGCGATGGCGATGAGGGCGATGGTCATATAAAAGAGGGTGTGCCACGAGCCGACCCCGATCAGGAAACCGCCGATCACCGGCCCGAAAGCCGCCCCCGCCCCGATGGTCGCCGAGAGAAGCCCGAGCGCGGGTCCGCGGCTCCCATCCGGTATCGTGCGCGCGACGAGTCCGAACGCGAGAGCCGGTATCGTCCCCGCCCCCGCCGCTTGCAAAGCGCGTCCGCCGACCAAAACCGGAAGCGACGGCGAAAGGGCGCATATGAGCGATCCGACCCCGAACACCGCGAGACCGACGAGGAGGATCCGGCGCGTATCGAAGACATCGGAGAGCCTTCCGTAAATCGGGACGCACAGCGCGAACACGAGCAAATACCCGGTGTTCACCCACCCGACCGCCGCCTCCGAAGAGCCGAACTCCTCGCGCATCGGCGGAACCGCGACGTTGACCATCGTTTGATTCACGACCGAAACGAAGAGCGCGAGCATCATCACCGCGAGAACCACCCGCGACGACCTCTCGGCGGAACCGCCCTCTCCCCTCTCCACTCCATCCGCCAAAGCCGAGCCGCACCCTTTCATGAAACGTGGATTCGATCCGAAACAAAGGGACGATACGCGCCCCATATAAAACTATACGCCGAATTCATCCCACCACCGAAGGAACCCACGCGGACGCGAGCCATCCGGGCAAACCCGGTTTACAAAACGCCGCTCCGCCGAAGGTCGAAGCCGCGCTCCCGAGCCGGAACCTCCGCCGTCTCCGAAGCCGTGTTTCCGAGTGGCCGGGAGCGGCTTCCACACTCTCGATTTTCCACCTTCCATCGGTGGGGAGGGATGTTTTGCGAAGTGGACGGTGTGCTTTCTTGCGCGAAAATTTCGTGCCGAGATCGTTGTCGCATTATGTTCGCGGATGTTTTTGGAAGCGGGGCGAGCCGGAAACTTTTCTCCGCCGGGCGACGGCATCCCCGCTGAAGTACGATGGCGATGTGGAGAATATTTCGTGTTTTATATGGTTCATACCGGAGCCGGGCGAAGACTTCGTTTCTTTGGCCGTGCGTGAGAACGCTCCGCTTCGTGAGGCATGTCGCTTTGTGAGATTGTATTTCTCGATCTCACGACCTCACGATTTCACGATCTCACGAGGTCGCCGCCGAATGACGAACCATTCATCGGGACTCGGTACCATATGGTACGGGATTTCATCGAGGCGAGGTTCGGGGCGATGAGTCGTCCGATGGACCCGCTCCCGGAGGCGAAGCGTCGGATGCGGGCGGAGGTTCTCCGAAGGCGGGAGTCGCTCGGCGAGGAGGCGAGAGGCTCGCTCGGGGCGAAGGTTCTCGACCGGATAAAGTCTCTTCCCGCGTATCGGAGCGCGGCGGCGATTCTCGCTTTCAGCGGATTCGGGAGCGAACTCGACACCGAGGGTTTCCTTCGGAGCGTCCTCGAAGACGGAAAGGTTCTCGCGTTGCCGAGGGTCGTCCGGGAGGACGGAGCGCGGCTCGAGCTTCACGCGGTCGAGAGCCTCGGTCGGGATCTCCGCCCCGGAACGTGGGGCATCCTCGAACCGAGGGGCGATCTGCCGAAGATCCGGATCTCCGAAGTGGACTTCGCCCTCATACCCGGCGTCGCCTTCGACGGAAAAGGCGGTCGCCTCGGATACGGCGGTGGTTTCTATGACAAACTCCTCGCGAACCTCGACGAACGCCCCGAACTCGTCGCCGGAGCGTTCGGCGTTCAGATCGTGGCCGAAGTCCCGAAGGAGCCGCACGACATCGCCCTCGACCTCACAGTCACGGAAACCTCATGCTTCCCACCCGGCGAACGAATATGAAAAGTCCGTCCATTTCCTCCCTCTCCCCGGACTTTTCGGTGAACCGCACGCCCCGCGCCACGTCATAAATCGTCGGAAAGCCGGAATGTACGCCGGATCGGACATCTCTCGCAAACGCTCCGTACACGTCGATGAACGCCTCCGGGTGGCCGGGCGGTATGCGAGCGGCGTCCTTCGCTTCGTCGCGAAGATGGCCATCGCCGCGTTCGTATATTTGCGCCGGAGCCTCGGCGGGCGTGTATGCGAATGGCATCGTTCGACTCTTCCCGGCGGCGAATACGGAGCATGCGGCGCACCGTCGAAAGGACTCTCGCGCCCGTCGAACTCCCGCTCCACCGAATCCGAGGGGATCGGGACGAGACTGCCTCGATGCCGCCCGGACTTCGTCCCGCAGACTTCCCGGCTCCGGTGAAATCTTCGTCGCGGGAGGGGGTCGTCGCGAGTATCCCCTCGTCGGTTGACGGGAGAAGCGTACTCACGCGAGCGGAGCGGGATGCTTTTCGGCCACGCTTATGGACAATCGGGTGCCGTTTGCATATAGTGGCGGATGTCGGTGAGGCGGCGAAGGGAGCGTGTGGATGGGCAGTTTCTTCGGGTTTTCCGAGCGCGGAACGAACATGCGTACCGAGGTCATAGCGGGACTCACCACCTTCATGACGATGGCGTACATAATCTTCGTGAACCCGTCCATTTTGGCGACTGAAGGAACCGGACTCCCGATCTCCGGGGTGTTCTTCGCGACGTGCGTCGCCGCCGCGGCCGCGTGCATCGCGATGGGCGTTTTTGCGAACTTTCCGGTCGCTCTCGCCTCCGGCCTCGGTTTGAATGCGATCGTCGCTTTCACTCTCATACTCGGGATCGGGCTTTCGTGGCAGGAAGCGATGGCCGTCGTCATCCTCGAAGGGATACTCGTTTTCCTCCTCGTCCTCACGAACCTCCGCGAAGCCGTCATGAACGCGATTCCGATGAGCATGAAGTTCGCGATCGCGGTCGGCATCGGGCTTTTCATCGCGTTCATCGGGCTGAAGAACGGGGGCATCGTCGTTCAAGACCCGGCGACGTACCTCGCCCTCGGGGACATCACACAAGGGCCGGTGCTTCTCGCCGTCTTCGGCCTCATCCTCACCCTCGCCCTCGTCGCGAGGGAGGTTCGAGGCGGTATTTTGGCGGGGATCGTAATCACGGGCGCGGTCGGGATGGTCTTCGGCGTCATCCCGCTCCCCGACGCTTTCGTGAGCTTCGATTTCGACACCTCGACCATCGGCGGCGGGATTCTCGCGTTGCCGGACGTGCTTCAAATAACTTTGATCCCCATCATCTTCGCGCTTTTCATGACGGACTTCTTCGACACGATGGGAACGGTCATCGCCGTCGGACAGGAAGGGAGGCTCCTCGACGAGAACGGACGCCCCCCGAAACTCAAGCGCATCCTCCTCGTTGATTCGCTCGGCGCGATGGGGGGCGGCGCGGCGGGCGCGAGTTCGGTGACGAGCTATATCGAGAGCGGCTCCGGTGTCGCCGAAGGAGGCCGAACCGGGATGACGAGCGTCGTTGTCGGGCTTTTGTTTCTCCTCGCGCTCCCGTTCGCGCCGCTCATCGGGGTATTCGGGGGCGCGGTGCCAATCCCCGGCCCCGGCGAGGGCGCGGAGGACATCTTCGTGTCTCCGGTGACGGCTCCCGCGCTCATCGTCGTCGGGTTCCTCATGATGACGGCGGTCCGCTTCATAGCGTGGGACGAGCTCGACGAGGCGATTCCGGCGTTCCTCACGATTTTGACCCTCCCGCTCACTTTCAATATCGCGTATGGCATCGGCTTCGGGTTCATCTCGTACGTGCTCATAAAGCTCGTGAAAGGAAAGCCCGGCGACGTGCATATCCTCCTCTATATAACGGCGGCTCTCTTCGCGCTCGTCTTCGTCGCGACGCCATATATATCGTGAGGCCGAACCCGGGTGGATGGCTCGATGCACGGCGGGTTCACGGGTCGCTTCGCTCCCGTGAGGTCGTATTTTTCGGACGCACGATCTCGCGGAG
The DNA here is from genome assembly GCA_013695475.1 of Rubrobacter sp. Lineage (GTDB taxonomy): Bacteria > Actinomycetota > Rubrobacteria > Rubrobacterales > Rubrobacteraceae > JACCWD01. Next base: position 18,734 of record JACDAJ010000301.1, read on the forward strand.
CGAAGTTCTCTCGCGCTCGAACAATGAAACGTGCGGGACGTGCTTTTTCGATCTCACGGAGCGAAGCGGTCTCACGATCTCACGAAGCGAAGCGGCTCACGAAGGACGAAATACACGAATCATCCGAACGGACTCGCCGTGATCCTCGACACCGGAAGATCGCAAATAAACTTCTCCGAAAAGGTCGCCCTCATGGCGATTTTGAACGCGACCCCCGACTCGTTCTTCGACAAAGGAAGGTATTTCGGGCGCGGCGTCGAGCGGGCGAAGGAGATCCTCGCCGCCGGGGCGGACATCATTGACATCGGCGGCGTGAAGGCGGCCGCCGGAAAACCACTCCCGCCGGACGAGGAGACAAACCGGGTCGTCCCGCTCCTCGAAGAAGTCCGAAAGACGACCGACATCCCGATCTCCATAGACACCTTCCTCCCCGAGGTGGCGAGGGCGGCGCTCGCTTCGGGGGCGGACATCATAAACGACATCTCCGGGCTTCGAGACCCGCGTCTCATCGAGGAGATCGCCGCCGCCGACGCGCACGTGATGCTCATGCACATCTCCGGCCCTCCGAGGACGTGGCGGCCTTTCCGAAGCTACGAGGATGTCACACAAGAAATCGCGGCGTTCCTCGAAGAAAGGGTCGAGGCGGCGGTCGCGGGCGGGATCGAGCGCGGCAAAATAATCCTCGACCCCGGCCTCGACTTCGACAAGGACACACCGTATTCCCTCGAACTCCTCCGAAACTTGCCGGAACTAAAAAGGCTCGGACTCCCGATCCTCGTCGCGGCGAGCCGGAAGGACTTCATCGGGGAGTCTCTCGGCGGCCTCGAACCGAAGGATCGCCTCGCCGGAACCGCCGCCGCCGTGACGTACTCCATCACTCGCGGCGCGAACATCGTCCGCGTCCACGACGCGGCTTTCATGGCCGAGGTCGTCCGAATGACGGAGGCGATGCTCGGCATGGGAAAGTGGGAGAAAGACACGCTCAAAAAATGGTGGGTTCCGATGCGTAAAAGCATCCTTCGCGGGCCGCCGGAGGATTAAATTCCGCCGAACGGCGTTCTCGGCGGCTCTCGAAAAGCTGCGCTTCCGTGCTTCGTCACCACAGCGTCTCGACGGGGTATCGGGAGATTTCGGGGTCGGCGGTGAGGATGGGCATGCCTTCCGCGCGGGATTGCGCGACGAGGATGCGGTCGAAGGGGTCGCGGTGGAGGTCGGGGAGATCGTGTACGCCGAGCGCGTGCCGGAGGTCTATGGAGAGGACGGAGAGGTCGTTCAATTCCGTGTGGCGAGAGATGAACCACTCCGGGCCTCGGGGTATGTCGAGTTTGCCGAGTCCGGCTTTTATGGCGATTTCCCACGCGCTCGCCACGGAGAGAAATATTTCGTTGCCCGCGTCGGAGATGGCCTCCCGCGCCGTGCCCGACACTCGATCACCCTCCCGAACCCACCATAAAAAAGAGTGGGTATCGAGGAGATACCTCAACGACCCTCGAAGGCGCGGAGGATGTCCTCCGGCAACGGATCGTAAAAGCTGTCGTGGATGGTGATCTCCCCTTTCGCGCTCCCCGGCTTTCGAGGCTCCGTGCGCTTTTTCTCCGGGACGAGCCTCGCCACCGGCTTGCCAGCCTTCGCAATGACGATTTCCTCCCCCATGCTCACCCGTTCGAGGAGCCGCGAAAGATGCGTCTTCGCCTCATGCACATTCACCGTTCTCACGTATTCTTTCATGCCCTCATTGTAAAATTAGTCAATGGCTTAGTCAATCGGTGGGTTTTCCACGTTCTCGTGCTTCTCGACGATGTTTTCGTGGAAGCGGGAGTTCGGGACGAGGAGGAGTTTTCCGCTCGGGGAGCGGACTTTCGTCATGGCGTACCCGATCTCCTCGACGACACCGGAGGCTCCCTCGATGGATATTTCGTCCCCGACGGCGAGGCCTTCGGAGACGTATCTTCCGGCGGCGACGTTGGCGGAGAGGCCGCGGAGTCCGAGGCCGATGGCGAGGGAGGCGGTGAGGGCGACGGCTCCGAGGGCGAGAACGGTGATGACGATGAGGATCGTCACGTCTATTTCGAGGACGGCGGCGGCGAGGACGGCAACGACGAAGATGACGGCGAAGCGGATGAAGGTTTTTATGGAGCCGACGCGGCGGACGCCGACTCCCGAAAGCGCGCGTCCGGCCATCTCGGCGATGATTCCGGCGGCGGAGGTTCCGAGGATGAGGATGAGGACGGCGGCGATGGCCTTCGGGGCGTAAAGGATGACTTGATTCAAAGTCGTGGCGAGGAAGTCGAGGCCGAGCGGCCCGAGCGCGGCGAGGACGGAGAAAAGAAGCACGCCATAGAAAACGAGAGATCC
>JACDAJ010000023.1 GCA_013695475.1 Rubrobacter sp.
CGTGTGTCGCGCTCGCGGCCCGGAACGCGAAGCGGCTGAGAGCCGTCCGGTCTTCGATGGTGTCCACCCTCGCGGAGAGTATGCTCACGCTCGCGTCGGAGATGACCGAGGTTATGTCGCGGAGGAGGTGCATCCGGTCGAGCGCCTCGACTTGAAGCTCGACGGTGAAGAGCTTCCCATTCTCCACCGACCACTCGACTTCCACGAAGCGGTCCGGGTCGCGTCCGCGGAGGGCGCGGGCGTTCGCGCATCCCGCGTCGTGGACGACGACACCGCGCCCGAGCGAGACGTATCCCACTATTTCGTCGCCCGGCATCGGCGTGCAGCAACGGGCGAGCCTCGTCAAAATGCCGCTCGACCCGATCACACGCACACCCGTCTCGGTGTCGGCGCGGCCTTCGCTGTCGTCCGGGAGCGGGAGCGGCGTGAGAGCGGGACTCCGGCTCTTCTTCTCCTCTTCCTCCGGCGGCTTGAGCCGCTCGGATACTCGGTGGACGACGTTGTCCGCCGAGACGACCCCCGCGCCGACGGCGGTGAACATGTCCTCCGCGTCGTCGTGGTTGAGTTCCGCGGCGATGTCCTCGAAAACGCCGTTGGCGACCTTCCCGCCGCGCCGCTTTTTGAGGAGCGTCATGACCTTTTCCCGTCCGAGCGAGAGGTTGTCTTCGCGGTCGGCTTTGTTGAAGTATTGGCGGATCTTGTTCCGGGCGCGACCGCTTTGGACGACGGTGAGCCAGTCGCGGCTCGGCGTGCCGTTCTTCCCGGTCAAAACTTCGATGCGGTCGCCCGAGACGATCTCCGAGTCGAGTGGGACGATCCTCCCGTTCACCTTCGCCCCGATGGTGTGATGCCCGACCTCGGTATGGACGTGATACGCGAAATCTATCGGCGTCGCCCCCGAAGGAAGGCTCACGACATCGCCCTTCGGCGTGAAAACGAAGACCTCGTCGGCGATGAGTTCGCCCTTCAGAGACTCCATGAAATCGGTCGCGTCGGTGGTTTCACGCTGCCACTCCATCATGCTCTTCAGCCACGTGAGGCGGTCAATGCCGTCCTGTTTCTTGCCTTCCTTGTACATCCAATGCGCCGCGATGCCATAGTCGGCGGTCGTGTCCATGTCGGAGGTGCGAATCTGGATTTCGAGGAGCTTCCCCTCGTTCGACATGACCGTCGTGTGGAGCGACTGGTACATATTGAATTTCGGCATCGCGATATAGTCTTTGAAACGGCCTGGAATCGGCTTCCAGATCGAGTGGATGACCCCGAGTACGCCGTAGCAATCTCGCACCGAATCCACGACGACCCGGAGTCCGGCGAGGTCGTAAATCTCGTTGAATTCTTTGTTTCTTTGGATCATCTTGTTGTAAATCGAATAAAAATGCTTCACTCGGCCATGCACATCGGCCTCGATGCTCGTCTCCCCGAGATGCGCTTTGAGTTCCTCTCCCGTCGTGTTTATGAACGACTCCCGGTCGTCCCGACGCGCCGCGACAAGCCGCTTTATCTCTTCATAACGCCGCGGATGGAGCGTCGCGAAAGCGAGATCCTCGAGTTCCCACTTCACCGAATAAATACCGAGCCGATGCGCGAGCGGCGCATATATTTCAAGCGTCTCCGTCGCCTTTTTCAATTGCGTCTCGCGCTTCAAATACGCGAGGGTACGCATATTGTGGAGGCGGTCGGCGAGTTTGATGATTATGACGCGGACATCGCGGCTCATGGCCACGATCATCTTCCGCAAACTTTCCGCCTGCGTGTCCTCGACGCTGTCGGACGGGAGCCGGGTGAGCTTTGTGACGCCGTCCACTATCTCGGCGACCGACTCGCCGAACTGCGCGGCTATCTCCTCTTTCTCGACCTCGGTGTCTTCGATGACATCGTGGAGGAGGGCGGAGGTTATGGTCGTCGAGTCGAGCCGGAGATCCGCGCATATGTCCGCCGTCGCCAGCGGATGGTACACGAAGGGTTCGCCGGATCGTCGAGTTTGGCCTTTGTGGGCGTCGTGGGACATGCGGTACGCGCCCGAGATCATCTCCTCCGCACCTTCGGGGCTGTACGAGCGAACCTTCTCGAGGAGAGAAGAAATCGTAACGGGCGGAGCCGACACATCTTGCAAACGCTGTTCTGAACGGGCGATCTCCATGCGGAAAATTATAACAGCCGCGATTTCGCGGGAGTCGGGAGCGCGGGTCGGCGCACTCGCCTTTCCCGACCCCCGAAGCCACGGGGCGTGGAGCCGTCCGCCCGGATCACGCACGAGCCGATCGAGAGTGGAAGCGAAGCATCGAAGAAGGAGCCGAGGACACCCCCGGCTCCCGGGATATTCCGGTTTCTGAAACCCGGCTTTAGTTTGGGAGCTTCGATGCGAGAACGTCGAGCTTCTCGATGGACGGCTCCTCGGAGAAGAGGTCGGGGGCGTTCGCCATGAGGGCTTCGGCGACGCGGCCCGAGAGGTGCGCGTCGCGGCCGGACTCGCCGGGGAAGGTGTCGAAGATGCCGAATGTCGAGGAACCGAGCCTCACGCCGAACCACGTGTTCGTGTCCGGCTCCTCGTTGACGAGCGCGAGTCCGCCTTTCAGGAACTCCTCGACATCGCCCTCCTTGCCGGGCTTCGCCTCCATACGAACCCAGAGGCCCACGTTCACGTCAGCCATGCTTTCTCCTTCCGGTCGGTTTATCCGATTACGAGAGAGGGTCCGCTCGTGGATCAGAACGCCTCGGCTGCGGCTTCGGCGACGGCGATGTCCTGTTCGCCGAGACCGCCGCTCACACCGACCGCTCCGACGACTTTGTCGTCTTTATGGAGCGGGATGCCTCCGGCGAAGACCATGATCCGCCCTTCGTTCGAGGCTTGAATCCCATAAAATTGCTGGCCGGGCTGGGAGTTGTCGGCGAGGTCCTCTGTCGTTATGTCGAAGGCGCGAGCCGTGAAAGCCTTGTTTATCGAGACGTCCACGCTCCCGATCCACGCCCCGTCCATCCGCGCATGGGCGACGAGATTCCCCCCGCCGTCCACAACCGCGATGTTCATCGGCTGCTCGATTTCGTTCGCCTTCGCCTCTCCGGCGGCGATGACGCGGCGCGCGCCTTCGAGCGAAACATTCTCTATTTGAATCGTCATGGTGGTTCCTCCTTCGTGTACGTTTTTCGGGGTCTCACAGAGGGCTTCATTGCGGTGGCTCCAAGCTGCCGACGAATGAGGCTCGATTCCGCCACCCTCCATCCGGTACTGTATTCCCCGGCGCCCGAAACGCGAAACCCATGGAGCCGGATCGCGGATATGTCAATCCTCGCGCGAGATCCGCTTTCATAGTATTTCCAACGGCTGTTTGCTGTTCGGGGCGGGAAACGCCTCGTCGAGGGCGGCGAGGCTCTCCTCCGGCAATTCGAGGTCGAGGGCGGCCCGATTCTCCCGGACGTGATCCTCCGTCCCGGCCTTCGGGATGGCGATGATGTCTTCCCGCCGGAATATCCACGCGAGCGCGGCCTGCGCCGGGGAGACTCCGTGGGACTCGGCGACTTCTCCGAGCGCCTCGTCGCCGAGCATCCTTCCCTGTTCGATGGGCGAGTACGCCATCGCCGGAACGCCGCGCTCCCCGCACCACGGAAGGAGATCGTACTCGACCCCCCGCCGAGTGAGGTTGTACAAAATCTGGTCGGTCTGCGCGGCATCCCCGCCCGGCAGCGAGGCGAGTTCTTCCATGTCCGACACGTCGAAATTGCTCACACCCCAATGGCGTATCTTCCCCGAATCCACAAGCTCCTCGAACGCCTCCATCGTCTCGTCGAGTGGATGCCGGCCGCGCCAATGGAGGAGATAAAGATCGAGGCGATCCGTGCCGAGCCGCTCCAGACTCCTCTCACACGCCTCTTTCGTCCCCTCCCGCGAAGCATTGCCCGGAAGGACTTTGCCGACGAGGAAAACCTCGTCGCGCCGACCTGAGATCGCCTCCCCGACGACCTCTTCCGCCCCGCCGTCGGCGTACATCTCGGCGGTGTCAACGAGCGTCATCCCGAGTTCGAGGCCGAGCCGGAGCGCGGCCACCTCGCCGCCGCGGCGCGAAGCGTCCTCGCCCCACCCCCACGTTCCCTGCCCGAGAGCGGGAACCTCCTCGCCGGACGGAAGCCTTATTTTCCGCATGTCATCATCCTTTCCAAGCCGACGTCACATAGGATTACGCGGAGTGCGATCGGCCGCCATCCCTTTTGCGATCGATCCGGCCTCTCCGCGGAGACGCGCCGATGGCGAGTCTTCGGAGCGCCCCGCCGAAACGTCCTTACGACAAAGCGGAGCCGTGAGCCGTAGCCGCGAGGCGAACAACGACCCCTTCTCCCGGACTCGGCGTGGCACGGACTTCGGTCGGAGATTTCGTGGCCTTCTTCATCCGGGACTCCCCGCCCCGGTAAGGTCAGTCGCGCCTACGCGCTGCGCGACTGCTCGCGGTGCTTCCCTTCGCCGATCTCCTCGACGACCTTCGCGCAAAACGCCGGGATATCGTCGGGATTGCGGCTCGTGACGAGTCCTTCGTCCACGACGACTTCCTCGTCCACCCAATTTCCGCCCGCGTTCCAAACGTCGGTCTGGAGCGTCGGGAACGAGGTGAGGGTGCGGCCGCGAACCACATCCGCCTCGACGAGCGTCCACGGGCCGTGGCAGATCACACCGACCGGCTTCGACTGCTCGAAGAACGACCGGATGAACCCGACCGCCTCGGGGTTGCCGCGAAGCGTGTCCGCCCCGACCGTCCCACCCGGAACGACGAGTCCGTCGTAGTCGTCGGCGGAGACTTCGGAGAAAGTCTTGTCAACGGAGAACTTGTCGGCGAGGTTGATGTCGCCGTTCATCGCCTGCGCTTCGCCGGACTCGATGCTGATTACGTCCACGCTCGCTCCGGCGTTCTCGACCGCCTTCTTCGGCTCGGTGAACTCGACCTGTTCGGTTCCGGCCGGGGCTATGAGGATCGCAACTTTCTTTCCCTGCAATTCGTTCGCCATGAACGGCTCCTTTCGACGATTCCGGCTGCGGGGATTCGTTACCCGCATTGGGGGAGCGACGAATCACGATAGCGTGACCGGAATCGAAATTGGCCCGAAAGGTGCATGTGGCTTCGCTTTGCTTCGCGCTTGTCAGCCTGTCACAGCGAGTTGCTTGTAGATTGAGCCTCGTGGATACTTCCGAGCATGAAACCGTATTCGAAGGATCTCAGGCTCAAGGTGTTGAATGCAGTCGATCGCGGCATGGATCGCAGGGAGGTCGCCGGGGTTCTCGGCGTCTCGCTTGCCTCCATAAAACGCTGGCTGAAGATGAGGAGGGAGCGCGGGGATGTACAGGCGCGCCCGACCCCCGGCCCTCCGGCGAGGAAGAGGGCGGCGCTCTTGGAGTGGCTCCCCTCCCAACTCGAGGACAATCCCGACCTCACGCTCGACGAACACTGCGAAGCGTTCGAGGAGGACTCGGGGGTGAAAGTGTCGAGGGCTACGATGTGCCGCGCCATACCGCGCCTTCCGGGCGGCTGGCCGCTCAAAAAAAGTCTCCCATAGCCTCCGAGCGCGACGAGGAGAAGCGCTCTCTATGGAAATGGCTGGCTTCCCGTTTCGACGCGAGAAGGCTCGTGTTCGTGGACGAGAGCGGCTTCCAAATCTCGATGATGCGGCTCAGATCGCGTGCGCCGAGGGGAAAGCGGGCATACGGCACGGTTCCGAGGAACCGCGGCAGGAACCAGACGCTCATCGCCTCGATGACCCTCGAAGGGGGCATGGGCGCGTGCATGTGCGTGGCGGGGAGCACGGACGCCCCGGTGTTCGAGGCTTATGTGGAGAAGGCGCTCGCGCCTAACCTCGTCGAGGGTCAGGTGGTGGCCCTTGACAATCTGGGGGCGCGCCAGCCGGCCAGGGTGCGCGAACTCATCGGGGCGCGTGGTTGCGAGCTTGTGTACTTGCCGTCGTACTCGCCGGATTTGAACCCGATAGAAGAAGCGTTCTCGAAGATAAAGAACATCGTCAGGAAGGCCGGGGAGCGCACTCGGGAGGCATTGAACCGAGCCATAGCCGAGGCGCTCGGGGCGGTCACTTTGCACGACGTGGCGGGATGGTTCGCGCACTGCGGCTGCTGCGAGTCGCGGGGTCAATACTTATGAACTTCGCTGTCAGTCCTCCATGCCGGTTCCGGCGCTTTGATGCACGATAGTCTGGCGCTCGGGGACGATCCACATCATCACCCGCTCGCTTTTTATGTTGTTCGGCGGATAATCCTCCCCGGTGTACTTCCGGGCGAGTTCGTCTATGTGGTCGCGGGCTTCCTGCCCCGTCACGGTCTCGACGACGCGGCCGCGGGTCTCGGCGTACCGGTACGGGTCGCTCTCGTCACGGATGGTGAGCGTGATGCGCGGGTCGCTCTGGATATTCGTGTGCTTTTTGCGATGAACCTCAGTGTTCACCACGAGGCGCTCGCCGTCGGTGTCAACCCAAATAAGGTGCGTCTGCAAATGCCCGCTCGGAAACACCGTCGTGATCGAGCCGTAATTCACCCCCCGCGCCAACTCGACCGTGTCCGGATGAAGCTCTGGGCCATTCCTCGTGTCCGCCATGTCGTTCCTCCTCTTTCGCTTTTCGTCGCTTCTCGCCGTAAAACCGTTTTATCCCCGTCGTCTCAAAGCCGTATATAACCCGCCTTCTTCGCCCACTCGCTCTCGGGGAAACCGTCGAGGAGCGGCTCCCACCCCCCGGTGAGATCCCCACGGTCGCCCGACACCTCGAACGCGGCGACCGCCTTCCAATAAAGCGACTCCGGCTCGCGGTTCGGGTCGCCCGCCGTGTTTTCGAGGGCTTCCCCGGCAAGCCCGACCGCCGCCTCATACTCATGTCCGTCGAGGGCGGCTATGAGACGGGCGAGCGAAAGCTCACCGATGAAACGCCGCACATCGAGGTATCCCTGGCTGCGGCGATGCTCCGGCCATCCGCGTCCTCGAAGATGAGCGTCGGAGTCCACCCGGACGAGAAGCCCGCCTCGACCCTCGGCTCTTCGATGGTATTGAAACGAACCGGGGCGAAGTGGCTTTCGAGAAACGACTTCGCCGCCTCGTCGGGATACGTCCTCTCGCCCATCGTCTTCGAGCCGCCGCATTTGTGGTGCCACAGATAAACGAGGACGAGCCTCCCGTCGCGCCGAGCCTCCTCCCGCGCTTCTTCGAGGGACGACCGCCACGAGATGTTCGGGGCGGAGCCTATGGGCGGCTCGGTGTTTTTCTGCGTCAAACCCTCTTCCTCTCCGTGAAACGGCTTTCCCGTGAAACGGCTTTCCCGTGAAACGGCTTTTCCGAAATGTTCATTTCGAGTCCGGTGGATCGCACGTCCTCCATGTTCCCGCGGGCGACGAGCCGCTCGGCGAATATCCGTTTCTTCCACCGGATCCGGCATCATCCGTCGGCGCCGGGCGAGAATCGGGAGCCTCGGGCGGTGTTCCGTCCGAGGCTCCCTCGCCGCCTTCGATGGCTTACGAGATGAGCTTGTCCGGTGTGATCGGGAGTTCGCGGACCCGCGTTCCGGTCGCGTGGTATACCGCGTTTGCGACGGCGGCGGCGGAGCCGACTATGCCGATCTCACCGATCCCCTTCGACCCCATCGGGTTCACATACGGGTCGTCCTCCTCGATCCACGATATGTCGAGTTCACCGACATCGGCATTTGTCGGAATATGGTATTCGGCGAAGTCATGGTTCACGACATGACCGAAGCGCGTGTCGAGGACGCTCTCCTCATGAAGAGCCGCCGAAAGCCCCATCACCATCCCGCCCATGAACTGCGAACGGGCGGTCTTCGCATTTATTATCCGCCCGGCGGCGAACACGCTCGTCATGCGAGGCACACGGACCTCCCCGGTGTCCTCGTCCACCCGAGCCTCCACGAAATGCGCCCCGAAAGCGTACATCGCGTACTCCTTCCGGTGCGGGTTCTTCGGCATCTTCGCCGAGGCTTCGACGCCTTCGTCCGGGATGTTTCCGCCGTGTTCGGCTTCGATCTTCTCCCGGAGGCTCCGGGCCGCCTCGACGAGGGTCGAACCCCACGAGGTTATGCCCGAGGAGCCTCCCGCGCCGGATGCGTTCGGGAACTTTGTGTCCCCGATCTTCATTTCGACATCCTCGAAGGAAACGCCGAGCTCGTCGGCGGCGATTTGCCCGAGCGTCGTCCACGTACCCGTCCCGATGTCCGCCGCCCCGATCTCGACCACGTATTTCCCGTCGGAGTCCGCCCGGATCGTGGCCGCGTTGCCGCCCATCGAAAAGACGGGATACACCGACGACGCGACGCCCGTACCGACGAGCCACCGTCCGTCGCGCTCAGAGCGGGGCGTGGGGTTCCGCCCGTCCCACCCGAAACGCTCCGCCCCTTCGCGGAGGCACGCGACGAGGCCGCGGCTCGAGAAAGGAAGCCCGCTTTCCAGGTCTTTCTCCGGCTCGTTCATGATCCGGAACTCGACGGGGTCGAGATCGCATTCAATCGCCATCTCGTCCATCGCGGATTCGAGAGCGAACATCCCCGGAGCCTCGCCGGGCGCGCGCAACCACGACGGCACCGCCACATCGAGCGCCGCAAGGAGATGCGTCGTCTGAATGTTCGACGAATCGTACATCATCCGCGCCGAAGTCCCGGTCTGCTCGGCGAACTCTTTTATCTTCGAGGTTTGCTCGACGACATCGTTGCAAATCGCCGAAAGCTTTCCCTCCGCGTCCGCTCCGAGGCGGATTCTTTGTATCGTCGGGGTGCGGTATCCGGCGACCGAGAACATCATGTGCCTCGTCAGCGCGAACTTCACCGGACGACCTTCGACGAGCATCGCCGCCAACGCCGCGAGCACGACGTTCGCGTGCGGAAGCCCCTTCGACCCGAACCCTCCACCGACGTGCGGAGAGATGACATGCACTTTCTCCGCGTCGAGCCCGAAGAGCGGCGCGATGGTGTTTTGCGTCCAATAAACGCCCTGTGTGGATTCGTAAAGCGTGAGTTCACCCTCGTCCCACACCGCAATGCTCGAGTGCGGCTCCATCGGATTGTTGTGTTCGCGGGGCGTCGTGTACGTCGCGTCGAACTTCACTGCGGCGGAGGCGAGCGCGCCGTCCACATCGCCCACCGACGTGTCTGGCTCGAAGCCCGCGTTGAGTTGCTCGGGAGTGTACAAATCGTCGCGGTCGGGGCGGAAATCCGCGTCCGTCTCGCGTTCTTCGTACTCGATCTCGACGAGGCCCGCCGCATACCGGGCCGCCTCGAAGGTGTCGGCGATGACCGCCCCGATGAACTGCCCCCGGAACCCGACTTCGCCGTTTTGGAGGATCTCGAGTTCCGCGTCCCCGACGGCCTCGAGCTTCGGCGCGTTCTCGTGGGTGAGGACGGCGACGACACCCGGCTCGGCCTCGGCGCGGCTCGCGTCTATTTTCGCGACCCGCCCGTTGGCGATGGTGGATTGGAGCGGATGGAGGTATGCGGGTTCGTCGAGGCGATGCTCGTATGCGTATGTCGCGGCGCCCCGCACTTTCAAATGTCCTTCGACGCGGCTGATCGGTGCCCCGACGGATTTGCCGGGCGCTTGTGTGGCAGTCATCGTCCCTCCCCCGAAAGATCGCTCAAAGTCCGAACCATGACGTTCCGGGCGAGCGGAACTTTGTATGCGTTCTCCGACAAAGGCTCGGCCTCGGAAAGCTCGATTTCGGCGGCGGCCCGGAAATTCTCCTCGCTCACCGGCTCGCCCCGAAGAGCCTCCTCGACCTTCGTCGCCCGCCACGGTTTATGCGCGACCCCGCCGAGCGCGACGCGAACGTCCCGCACAACGCCATCCTCGACATCCATCGCCGCGGCGACCGACACGAGGGCGAAGGCGTATGAAGCCCTTTCTCGCACCTTCCGGTACTTCGAGTTCGAGGAGAAACCCATCGGCGGAAGTTCGACAGCCGTGATGAGTTCGCCGTGTTCGAGGATCGTATCCCGCTCCGGCTCGTCGCCGGGAAGCCGATGAAGCTCCTCGATGGGGATGCGGCGTTCCCCGTTCGGGCCGTGCGTCACGACGAAAGCATCGAGGGCGGCCATCGCGACGGCCATGTCGGACGGGTGGGTGGCGACGCAATGCTCGGAGGAGCCGAGGATGGCGTGGTTTTTGTTGTATCCATCGAGAGCCGAGCATCCACTCCCCGGCTCGCGTTTGTTGCACGGCGTCGTCGTGTCCTGAAAATACACGCACCGCGTCCTTTGGAGGAAGTTCCCGCCCGTAGTCGCCATGTTCCGAAGCTGTCCGGAGGCTCCGGAAAGAAGAGCTTCGGAGAGGGCAGGGTATCGGGTCCGGATCGTCGGGTCGGCGGCGAGGTCGCTGTTTGGAACCGCCGCCCCGATGCGGACTCCGCCGTCTTCAGTCTCCTCGATGTCATCGGACATGAGGCGCCGGACATCCACGAGAACGTCCGGCGTACTCACGCCGAGCTTCATGAGATCCACGATGTTCGTGCCGCCGCCGAGGAATGCCCCCTCCGGCTCGTCGGCGAGGGCGGATATGGCGCCGGAGATGTCTTCGGCCCGTTCGTATCGGTACGGCTTCATCGGTCGGAGACCTCCTTTATGGCCGGGAGCATGTTCGCGTATGCGGCGCATCGGCAAAGGTTCCCGCTCATCCGCTCACGTATCTCCTCGTCGGAGAGGGAGACGTTCTCTCCGTCCTCGGTGGCGTGGCTCGTCCATCCCGCCTCGACCTCGTCGAGCATCCCGACCGCCGACACTATTTGCCCCGGCGTGCAATATCCGCATTGGAAAGCGTCATGCTCCATGAACGAGCGGTGCATCGGGTGGAGTTCGCCGTTCTCCGAAAGACCTTCGCTCGTCGTGACCTCCGCCCCGTCGTGGGCGACGGCGAGGGTGAGGCAGCTATTCACGCGGCGACCGTCGAGGAGGACGGTGCATGCCCCGCATTGGCCGTGGTCGCACCCTTTCTTCGGGCTTGTGTTCCCGATGCTTTCGCGCAAAGCGTCGAGGATCGTGGTTCGCGTGTCAACGGTGAGGCGATGCTCCTCGCCATCCACGCGAAGTGTGATCTCCGCGTCCATAAAACCATCTCCCTTCAAATAGTGGGACGGAAAAGCGAACATCCGCCCTTCCGCAAATTGCCGGTCACCGAACATATGCTTTTCCTGAAACTCGAAGCCCGAAACCATGCCGGGCGGGAGGAATGGCACGGAGTGTCCGGCCAGCCGCTGCCGCATCCATCCGGCGGCGTGAACGGTGAGAGAACCGCGGATCGTGAAATGAAAAATACGACTCGCGATTCGTGGCTCTCCCTCGGTTCGGGGGCTTTTCCACACCCGACTGGGTGTCTCCGAGTCGGGTGTGGCGGATGCGGACGTATTCCGGGGGCGTGGGCGTCCGCCTCGCGGTGCGCCCCCCGGAGAAAATCGTTGTCCGGATCCACATTGGAGATACTTGTTTCGCTATCCGGTGAGCTTGTCTCTTATTTTGTCCATGAGTCCTTTGTCGGCGTCCGGGTCGCCGTCGGCGAGGAGTTGTTTGAGGATGCCGAGCTCGTCGGAGCTTCCCCACCTTTCGGCGAGCTTGCCGTCCTCGAAGCGCCCGATCTGGCACCCCCGAACCTTTATCTTCTTCCCGGTCGGCGAGATTCCCTGAAACTCGCCCTCATGCGTCCCGGTCGCCGTGTACGCGATGGCGACATCGTCTTCGGTCGCGGTCATATGCTCGACCTCGACGGCGAAATCCGGGAAAGCGGTCCGCATCGTCGAGAAGAAGCTGCGGAAGCCGTCCGGGCCGCGGCCTTGTCCGGGGGCGGGGTCATGGTCGAGAGCGTTCTGCGCGACGACCTCGTCGAATACGTCGAGGTTTCCGGTGTTCACGGCCTCCCCGAATCTTTCCTGCGCTGCGATGTTTTGTTCACGTGCCATGTGTTTCTCCCTTCAAAATTCACGTTCCACACGAAGGATTTTGGTCGTGCTTTCCCGATAAGAAAGTACCCACATCACCGCCCCCGAACGCCCGCCCCGGCCTTCACGCAATGAATATGGCCCGAATTATGCAAACCATAAACCAGACTATTCGACCCGGAAAACGGCCTTCCCGTTCACTCGGCGGTTTCGCAAATCCTCGGCGACGGCGGGGAGTTCGCGCCACCCGGACTCGGAGCCGATTTGCGGCGAGGATGGAGAGATCATCCCAGATCCACGGGACTCTCTCGTTCGTTCCTTTCGGTCGGTGGTGACGGGAGGCATGTTTCCCGGAGCTTCCGAGAAGAAAACCCGCGCCGCTTTACGAGATCACAGTCTCCCGCCGCGGAATATGGCGACGAACAAGAGGGCGGCGAGGAGCATCGAGAGCATGAACCCGATGAACGGGACGACCGCGATCCCGATATACGGTATCGAAGGCCCGCCGAGATCGAAAGCCCCGAGCATGGAAGACCCGACGAGGAGAGCCGACGTCACGACCGCGAACACAAGGCGGTTCGCGAGAATATCCACGTGTCCGACGAGGTCGTCGAGGCCGCCATGTCGAAGCTGAACTTCGAGCTCGCCATCCGACAATTCCCCGAGAACTTGCCGTAATTGCTCGGGATATTCCTCGACGTACCGGGCGTACTCGAAGGCGCGTTCTTCGGCGGCCGCCCGGAGCGCGTTCGGGGAATACCGCTCCGCGAGAAGCTGGCGCGCATACGGTCGGGCGACCTCGTATACGTTTATGGTCGGGTCAATGGAGCGGGCGAGTCCCTCGGCGGTCACGAGAGCCTTCGCGAGGAGCGGGAAGACGGGCGGGAGTCGAAGCCGATACCTCCGGGCGATAGAGATGAGGTCGGAGAGGGCTTGCCCGAGCGTCACCTCCCCGACCGAAAGCCCGGAGTATTTATGGAGAAACTCGCTGATGTTTTGAACGAGGTCGTCGCGGACATCGGTCGAATATTGAACGCCGAGACCTTCGAGGCTCCGGAGGGCGGCGGCCGCGTCGCGGTTTATGACCGAGATGAAGAGCCGCGAAAGCGCTTCCACGTCGCCCCGCGACAAGAACCCGACCATCCCGAAATCGAGGAGGGCGAGGTTCCCCTCGGGGGTGAGAATGAGGTTTCCGGGGTGTGGGTCGCCGTGGAAAAAGCCGTGTTCGAAGGCCATGCGGAAGATCGCGTCCGCGCCCATCTCGGCGACGCGGCGGCGTTCGGACGGCCTCAAAGTGAGTGGCCGGATGTCGTGGAAGCGCGTGCCTTCGATGTACTCCATCGTGAGGAGGCGCGGACTCGAAAGCTCCTCGTAAATCTTCGGAATCACGACCTCGGAGGTTCCCTCGAAGTTTATGGCGAAGCGGCGGGCGGCGCGGGCTTCGGCTGAATAGTCGAGTTCGCGCCGGATGACCCCTTCGAATTCGGCGACGAGTCCGGGTACGTCCACGACGATGTTCGCCCCGAAGCGTCGGTCGAGGAAGGAGGCGAAGTCGCGCATGATCTCGAGGTCGGACTCGACCCGGCTCCCGGCCTCCGGCCTTTGAATTTTCACGGCGACCGTCTCGCCGGTGTGGAGGACGGCTCGGTGGACTTGGCCGATGCTCGCCGCCCCGAGGGGTTCCGGGTCGAAGTCGGAGAAGATCTCATCCACCGAAGAACCGAGTTCCTCCTCGGCGATGCGAAGCGCGGAGCCGGGCGGCATCGGGGATGCGGTGTCTTGTAATTTCTGAAGCTCGAAGAGGACACCCTCGGGGATCACATCCGGTCGGGTGGACAAAAGCTGTCCGAACTTCACGAACGTCGGGCCGAGGTCTTCGAGCGTCCGCCGGAGCCGAATGCCGAAGTTCGGGGCGAGCATTTCCTGCAAACCGCGCTTTTCGCGCCTCCCTCGCCGGGTGTCGAATACGAAACCGAAGCCGTGCCGGAAGAGGACGCGTCCGATCTGGGAGAACCTCCGGAGGTTCCCGGTGGAGACGGGCAGCGTCGAGTTCGATTCAGTCATTTTCGCGGGAGCGGGGAGAAAACGCGAATTGGGAAGCGTGAAATAGACAATTCACACTTCCCAATTCGCGGAGTGCCAGCGACACGCCTCCCGGCGATTAAAGTCCCGGAGGGGTTTCGGGTCGTTCGCCCGGAGATTTCGTTCCCGGCTCGGACACGCCTCCCGGGCTTCCGGCGGGCGGGGGCGGGCCGGCGGGGCGGTCTTCGAGCATCCGGACGCGGTGTTCGAGTTGTTCGACTCGGAAGACCATGTCTTCGTAGTCTTCGCGGGTCGGGAGTCCGGCGGAGCGGAGGGCTTGCTGCGTGGATGCGTCAACGAGGGAGCGTGCCCCGGACGACCGTTCGCGGGCCCGGTTCATCACCTCGTCCACGACGGTGCGACCTTCTTCTCGTTGGACGCGACCTTGTTCGATGAGTCCCTCGACGACGTTCTCGACCCGGTCGCGGGTGGCGGCGGCCGCGCCTATTTGCAAAAGAACCAGCCGTTCCATCGTCTCGCCTATCGTTCCACGCATACAAACCTCCTGTGAATTTCAGTCCCCACAATGATACCCCACGGCTATTCCTCCGTTTTTTGTTCGAGGTGCGCAATGCCTGTGATCTCCTCGACGGCGAGGACGAAGGCTATGCCCTTCGCCGGCTCGTCGAGCTTCCCGGCATCCACAACGGCATCGAGAACCCCTCGAACCTTCTTCGGCTCGACGAGGATGAGGACGACCTCCCGCTCGGAGCTTATGGAGATGCCGAAGAACTTCCGGGCCTCCTTCGCCCCGGTGCCGCGGGCGAGGAGAATGGTGCCTCCTTCGGCTCCGGCTTCGCGGGCGGCGTCGATGGCTTCCCCGGTCGTTCCTTTGGGGAGTATCGCGACGATGAGCTTGTATCCCTCCATGTCCCCTTCCTCTCTAACTCGGCTCCCCGAGAATTATGCCCAGCAAAAGAACGCACAACACCGGCCCGAGCGCGGCGAACGCCACAAGCCCGAAGCCGTATATGAGGATGTCCCCCCGGTCGAGCGCGGTCGCAAGCCCCGCCCCGAGCGCGATGGCGAGCGGAACCGTCACCGGCCCCGTAGTCGCCAGCGCGGCATCGAATGCGAGGCCGGTATACCGCTCAGGCGCGAAGAAAGTCAAAGTCAAAGCCAGCGCGAGAGCCGGAATAATGAACGGCGTCGTCTCGATCCCGAGAACTATCCGCGATGCCCCCACGGCGATGCCGAGCGAAACCCCGACGGCGACGGTCTGGATGAAGAGCGTCCTCCCGAGTGCGCCCGCCGTCGCGTTCTCGACCCTATCCGCGAGAACCTGAAGCGCCGGCTCCGCGAGTGTCGCGCCGTATCCGAGCGTGAGTCCGAAAAGAATGACGAGGATGAGCGAGCCGCGCTGCGCGAGCGCGGCGGCCGCCTGCTCCCCGAGCGGCGTCAGTCCGATATCCAAACCCTTCATGAAGATGACGAGTCCGAGGGCCGTGAGTCCGAGTCCGATGGATATTTCACGCCAGTTTTGAAGAGGTTCGCGGAAGATGATGAGTTGAAATACGAGGAGGATGCCGATGACCGGGGCGACGCTTCGGAGTCCCTCGCCGAGGATCTTGAGAAGCTCGACGACCGCCCCCATCACACCGAGTCCGTCCGGTCGCCGGGGCGAGCCATGATCGAACGCCGGACCGGTGTCCGAGGCGAGCCGGGGAAATCCCCGAAAACCTTCCGGGGGCGTGGGCATGCGCCCCACGGCTCGACGCGCCCTCGGAGGCTCACGGGACAATTCACGAAAACCTTCCGGGAGCGTGGGCATCTTGCCCGCATGCGCGGAGCGAAGCCGCCGTATCCGTCCGAATCCAATGTGGAGATTTTCGGTTTCATGCCTCGCGTCCCCGGTGGTGCGATGCTCACTCCATTGCCTCGATGAGGTGGTTTATGCCGACGATTTTCTTCGCGTCGAGGACGAAGCCGACCCCCGTGCCGGGCTTGTCGAGTTCCCCGGCCTCGACGATGGCTTCCAGAATCTCGTCCGTTTTATGTTCGGGGACGAGGGTGAGGATGATCTCCTTCTCCGGCTCGATGGCGAGGCCGAAGAGCTTTTTATGCTCGTGGATGCCCGTGCCGCGCCCGTAGATAATTGTGCCTCCCTCGGCCCCCGCCCGCTTCGAGGCTTTGACGATTTTGTCGGACTGGCCTTTCGGGATGATGGTAACTATGAGGTCGAGCTTCGCGAGAGGTTCCATCTCACTCCTCCTTTTCACGTTTCGAGTCATTTCTTATTTCTTGAATTCTATAGATGATTCCGAGTATGAGGACGGAGAGTATCGGGGCGAGGGCGACGAGCGCGACGAGGCCGAACCCCTCGACTGCGGGATCCCGGCCCTCGAGACCCGTCGCCGCCCCGACCGCGAGAGCCAATATGAACGTGACCGTCATCGGCCCCGTCGCCACCCCGCCGGAGTCGAACGCGATGGACGTGAAAGTGTCCGACGAGAAGCGGGCGAGAACGAAGACGAGCAAATATCCGGGAACCACGATCCACCACAAAGGAAGCCCGTAAAGAATTCTCGCCATCGCCAGCGCGACCGCGAAGCCGACTCCGAACGCGAGCGTGATGAGTATCGGGGTGCCGCGGATCGAGCCGGTGGAGAGCTTCTCGACCTCGTAGTTGAGGACGCGGACGGCCGGCTCGGCGATGATCGAGGCGAACCCGAGCACAAACCCGACCGGAATGAGAATCCAGTTATACGGAAGCTCGCTCAAAACCCTCCCGGCGAACTCCCCGAACGGGAGGAACCCGACGTGAACTCCCTGCAAAAACAGGGAAAGTCCGAAGATGCTGAAAGCGATGCCGACGAGAACCCTCGGCAAATTCGGGAGAGCCGACCGTCCGGCGAAAATCTGGAAGATCGCGAGAAGGAGGAGGAGCGGGGCGAGCGCGAAGACGACTTCGAGGAGCGTTTCGGGGTATCCATCGAGGACGCGGAGGGGGTTCAATTAAAAAGCACCCCGAGGAGCATGACGGCGATGATCGGGCCGATGGAGGCGAGTGCGACGAGTCCGAATCCTTGCGAGACCTCGTTCCGCCCCGCCAAAACCGAGACGACTCCGACGTTGAGGGCGATGAGGAATGGGACGGTGATCGGGCCGGTCGTCACCCCTCCGGCGTCGAGGGCTATCGAGAAAAATTCCTCCGGCACAAAATAGCCGAGGGCGAAGACGGCGGCGTAGCATGGGATGAGGACGTGGATCAAGCGCAGTCCGAAGACCGTGCGGAGCATCGCGAGAACCACGGATATGCCGACCCCGAGGGATATCGAGTATATGAGCAGATTCTGCGAGGCGACGCCCCCGGCGGCGGAGTCAACCTGCGAGGCGAAGATGCGGACGTCCGGCTCGGCGACCGTGATGACGAACCCGAGGAGGAAACCGAAAACGAGGATGAGGGCGAAGCCCCGGCTTGGCAAATACGAGCCGAGCGACTCGCCGAGCGGCAAAAGCCCGAGCTTCACGCCGAAAAGGAAGAGAGCGAGACCGACTATCGTCATCGCGGCGGCGAGGAGGAACTGGATGAAGTCGGCGAGCGGCATCCGGATCAAGGCGATCTGCAAAATCACGATCACCGCCGTCACCGGGAGGACGGCGTAAAGCACGTCGAGAAATTCCTTCGTAAGTTCCCTCAATGAAACCTTTCGCTCGTCTCGATCCGGATGGCGGCTCCGGCGATATTAATACATGGAACGGAGCCGAGGCGATTCACGCCGCCGAAGAACTTCGGCGAACTTCGATTATGAAGCCGTCTCCGACGTTCTCTCCCTCTCCTCGGCGGCCTTCGCCCGCTTCGACTGCCACGTTTTGAGGAGCGCGAGGACGGGTGAGGCGATGAAGATCGAGGAATACGCGCCCGCCGCGATCCCGACGAGGAGCGCGAAGGCGAAGTCGGCGAGGGTGGACACGCCGAATATGAGGAGTGCGGTCACCGGTATGAGGGTCGAGATGGTCGTGTATATCGAGCGCCTCACGACTTGCCGGATGGACTGGTTGACCATCTCGTTGAAGCGCCTTCGGTTGTATCCGACCTCCGGCGTGTTCTCCCGGATGCGGTCGAAAACTATGATCGTGTCATACACCGAATACCCGAGGATGGTCAAAACCGCGACCACCGTGACGAGGCTCACCTCCCGTCCGACGATGGCGTAAATGCCGACCGTCACCACGATGTCGTGGGTGAGCGCCGCCATCGCCGCCAGCGCGAAGATGAACTCGTAGCGAAGCGTTATGAAGAGGATGATGACGAGGAGAGAGGCCGCCACCGCCCCGAGCGCGTCGTTCCGGATCTGCTCCCCGAAGCTCGGGCTGATGCTCGTCGCGCTTATCTCCGCCTCGAGAGCACCGGACATCGCGTCCCGGATATCGGACGCTTCCCCTTCGCTGACCACCGGGGTTCGCACGTCGAAGCCGTTTTGGCCGAGGCTTTGAATTTGTGCGTCCTGGCGGATGTCCGGCGGAAGGGCTTCTCGAAGCTCGCCCTCGCTTATCTGATTTTGCGCGTTCGTCGCCGTGAACTGCGACCCTCCCTGGAAATCCAAGCCGAAATTCAAGTTCCCGAGAGCTATCGTAACCAATCCCACCGCGAGGAAAATCCCGGAGAAAGTGAACCACGTTTTCCACTTCCCCACGAAGTCTATGTTTTGAATCCTCGCGATCATTTATTTCACCTCCCACTGCGCCGAGGCGATGCTCTTTTTCGAGACGCCCATCATGGCGGGGGAAAGCTGGAAATTGCGACTGGCGACGACCCCGAGGAGCGCCCTCGTAACGACCACCGCCGTCAGCATCGAGAGTCCGACCCCGAGCGCGAGAAGCACCGCGAAGCCCCGAACCTGCGCGCTCGCCAGAGCGAAGAGGATGAACGCCGTGATGAGCGTCGTCGCGTTCCCGTCCAAAATCGCCCGGAAGCCTTTTTCATAGCCGAGCCTCACGGCGGTTCGAGGTGTTTTACCCTTCCGAACCTCCTCCTTCACCCTCTCGAAGATGACGATGTTCGCGTCCACCACCACCCCGATGGAAAGCACGATGCCCGCGATCCCCGGCAGCGTCATCGTGACCGGGATCGCGACGACAAGCCCCCAAAGAAGGACGGCATATATCCCAAGCGCGAGCGCGGCGACGACCCCGAGCGCCCGATAAATGAAGAGGAGGAAAAGAAGAACGAGACCGAAACCGACCGCCGCCGCCGTCAGCCCGCTCCGAAGCGAGTCCGCCCCGAGCGTCGGCCCGATGGTCTGCGTCGAAAGTATCTCCATGTTCACGGGAAGCGCGCCGGTTTGAAGCACGACTTCGAGTTCCTCGGCCTCGTCTTGCGGCAGCCCTTGCGGATTGCTCCGGTTCTCGATGATGACCTGCCCGCCGGATATCGGCTGACTCACCACGGGCGCGCTCACCACCTCCTCATCGAGGACGATCGCGAGTTGCCCCGAGTCCGGCTGCCCGGAGGCGAGCGCGTTTTGGGAGATCTCACGCGAAAGGTCGAGGAATTGCTGCCCGCCTTGATTCGTGAGATCCATTTGAACCCCGAGCCGCCCCGTCTCGTCGCGGGTGAGGATGGCGTTATTCAACGCCTCTCCCGTCATGTCCGGCTCTTCGCTCACGATGTACCCGGTGACGAGGATGCCTTCGATCCCCGGGTCCCGTTGTTCCCCGAAGAGGATTTGCGTCTCGCCCTCCTCGAAGTCACTGTCGCCTCGCAAATCTTCGCGAAGCTCCTCCCGAACCTCCTCGGCCTCCTCCGGCCCGGCGGCCTGTTCCTGGTCAATGGTGACGACCTCATAAAAATACAACTGCGCCGTCCGCCCGATCACCTCGACGGCCTGCTCGGTGTCGGTCAGGCCGGGGATGTCAACGAGGGCTTGATCGGCGCCTTGCTGCCGTATCTCCGGCTCCGTGACCCCCAAACTGTCCACCCGGTCGCGGATGACCTCGATGGCCCGCTCCATCTCCTCGGTCGTGACCTCGCCCCCGTCCTCCCGGAACCCTTCCATCTGAACGCGAACCCCGCCTTCGAGGTCGAGGCCGAGTTGCGTCGCCTCGGAGACGGGCTGGCGCAGGAAGATCAAATACGCCGCCGCCCCGAGAAGCACGACCACAAGCCCGAGAATGATGAGGTTGTTCCGCAAACTATTCATAAACCGCCCGTCATTCTAGCTTATTTGGGTTTCAGGCTACAGGCGTGGAGCTTTACCTTTTCGACATCGGAGTGATTTCGATTCCACGAAAACCGAAGCCGATGCGACGCGCGGGCGATGCGGTACGCGGGTCGGGAAGCGCCGTCCGGCCCCACACGCAAAATAAAGGATCTCGCGCCCGGCCGCCTCCCTTCCATGCGCTCGGAAACCTCGTAGTCCCCGCTCTCGACATCCACGACCACGAACTTTCCTTTGTGTTCGGAGCCGAGCTTCGGACGTATCTCGCGCTCGTATACCTCCTCGCCGCGAGGCGTGATCTCGTTTTCCGGTATACGCGATTGGCTCATGATCCACATTTTACCCACAACCGAAAATGTCCGATGAAACCTCATTCCCCACCCGAGAAACGCCGCTTGAAATTCTCCATCCACCCCTCAAAATCCCCCGCCGATATATGCTCCCGCGCCTCCCGGCAAAGCTCGGTGACGAAATGGACGTTGTGATGCGTGAGCATCCGATGCCCGAGAAGCTCGTCCTCCCGGACAAGATGCGAGAGATATGCTCGGCTATACTCCGAACACGCCTCGCACCCGCACTCGGAGTCGAGCGGAGAAAAATCCCGGCGGAACATCGCGTTCTTCAAATTCATCCGCCCATCCTTCGTGAGAACGGAACCGTGGCGAGCCAATCGCGTCGGGAGAACGCAGTCGAACATATCCACCCCGAGCCGGATAACTTCGAGGATGCCCACCGGGTCGCCAATGCCCATGAAATACCGTGGCTTGTCCGATGGCAAATTCGGGGAGACGAGCGAGAGCATACTGAGCATCTCCTCGCGCGACTCCCCCACCGAAAGCCCCCCGACCGCATATCCGTCGAAGCCGATGTCCGTCGTCAGCGAAAGGCTTTCCTCCCGGAGGTCGGGGAATAATCCACCTTGAACGATCCCGAAAAGCGACTGGCTTTCCCTCGTATGAGCCGCTTTGCATCGCTCCGCCCACCGCGCCGTCCGGCGCAAAGAAGCCTCGTGATATTCCCTTTCCGCGTTCGGGGGCGGGCATTCGTCGAGAACCATCGAGATATCCGCGCCGAGGTCTTCTTGAACGCGCGTTGTGAACTCGGGGGTGAAAGCGTGGATCGAACCATCGTAAACCGACGCGAACTCGACCCCCTCCTCGTTTATCTTCCGCGTCTTCGCCAGCGAAAAAACTTGGTATCCACCGGAGTCCGTGAGCATCGGCCCGCCCCACCGCGAGAACCCGTGAAGTCCTCCGGCCTCCTTCACGATCTCCACTCCGGGCCGGAAATACAAATGGTACGTGTTCCCGAGGACGACCCCCGCCCCGATGTTTTCGAGATCCCCCGGAGTCAGCCCCTTCACCGTCCCCTTCGTCCCGACGGGCATGAATGTCGGGGTCGGCACCGAACCATGCGGCGTATGAAGAACCCCGGCCCGAGCCTCGCCATCGCGGGAAGTTATCTCGATGGAAACCGCCCCGCTCATCTCCCCCGCCCCCGAATTTCAGAGTCGCGGGCAAGAAAGCCGGAAGCGGATCCCCCCCGGCGCCTTCCCCCGTTCAAAACGAGCATCGCATCCCCGAAAGAATAAAAACGATACTCCTCCCGGACGGCCTCTTTATAAGCCTCCCGGACGAGTTCCTTCCCGCCGAAGCTCATCACGAGCGCGAGGAGCGTCGAGCGCGGCAAATGGAAGTTCGTCACGAGCGCATCGAGAACCCGCCACTCGTATCCGGGGTATATGAAAATGTCCGACTCTCCTTCGTCTTTTCCGCTCGCAGCCCGGCTTTCGAGCGTCCGGGCGACGGTCGTTCCGACGCCGACGACCCGATTCGCGCCTTCGACGACTCGCGCCGTATCCTCGGGAACGGAATAATACTCGGAGTGCATCCGGTGTTCTTTGAGCTTCTCGGAGCGGACGGGCGTGAAGGTTCCCGTCCCGACGTGGAGCGTGACTTCCGCCACCTCCGCTCCGGCCTCCCGAACCCCGTCGAGAACGCCTTCGGTGAAGTGGAATCCGGCGGTCGGGGCGGCGGCGGAGCCGGGGTTTCTCGCATATAAGGTTTGATAAAGCCCCTCGGCCTCATCGTTCGCCTCGATATACGGCGGAAGCGGCATATGCCCGAGTTCGTGGAGCGTGGCGAGAATATCCCCCCCCTTTATCTCCCATCTTCCGTCGCCGATCATCTCCCCGACTTCGAGTTCCGTGCCGTTCGCGGAGAGCTTCATCCCCGGCTTCATGCGTTTGCTCGGGCGGGCGAGTGCTTCCCATGAACCTCCGCCGCCGAGTTCCCTCAAAAACAAAAGCTCGACCGCGCCTCCGCCGGGACGCTTCGCTTCGAGGCGAGCCGGGATGACCTTCGTCTCGTTCACGACGAGCGCGTCGCCGGGAAGGAGGGACTCCGGGAGATCGCGGAAAGTGTGGTGCGAGATGCTCCCTTCCTCCGCGTCCACGACCATGAGGCGGGACGAGTCTCGGGGCGAGGCGGGTTTTTGCGCGATGAGCCTCTCCGGCAATTCATAGTCGAGTTCGGAAGTCAGCAAACCGAGGCTCCGCGAAAGATCATCGAGCCGGAACCTCCGTCGCCGACGAACGAGAAGGAGTCGCCGAATCCCTCATCACTCCATCCCGAACACATCGGAAGCGCATCGAGGAAAAGCGAGCCGAGCGCGTCCCGACTCCCGAAACGAGCGAAGCGAGTGCCTCCCGACTCCCCACTCCCGCGGAGCGAAGCGACCAAACTCCCGGTTTCTCTCATCGGCGGAAGAGGATATTCAAAACGATGGTTCCGACGATGGAAAGCACGATCATGAGTCCGATCGGGAAATACAAAGAGAAGTTCCCCCGCCGAAAGGTGAGATCCCCCGGCAACCGGTCGAAGCCGAACCGCCCGAGAAGGAGAAATATCCCACCGACGACGAGAAGAACGACCGCCCCGCCGATGAGAAATTTTCCGATGCCTTCGAGTCCCATGCGATCTATTTTAACCCGCATGGGACTCGAAACCCCGAAACCCCGGACCACCGGAGCTCCCCCGAAAGCCGGATCGCCGAGCCGCGCCTCGCCGCGGAATCCATGAAGATTTCTCCGCCTCATCGTCGAAGTTTCATGCCACACCACACTCTGTGCGCGACGGCATTTCCCGACGCCCCGCTCGCGGGATGGCCGCTCCCCCGCAAGCCGCCGCAGCGGATCCCATAACCCGGATCCCTCACGAGACTTCCGTTTGAAAAGCCGGGGGTCGGGAGGTCGCGTCGCTTCGAACTCCACTTCGCGTCCCGCTTCGCTCGCTTCGGGAACCGGGGCGAACTTCCCTCCCCCGACGGCTTCGACCGGACGCATGCGTGGCGCGACCCTCGCCCCCACGCCCCTCCCCGACTCCCCACTCCCGCCCCATCGGGGGTTCGAAGCCGCTATTTTTCGATGGCGGTATACGGTATGCTGTTCGCGTAGGGAAATTGAAAGGCGGCATCCGGCATTGTCCGGCGTCGTCGGGGAAAAGTGGAGAGGTGGTGGCGTGCATGTCGCGCAGGCTCATCGTTATTTGTTCATCGGTGGTTTTAGCTATGGCCGTTACCGTCGGTTGCCAGCCGCCGGGCGGCGGTGGAGGCGGCGAGGGTGGCGAAGGAGGGGGCGACGGCGAACTCTTCGTTACGTTGGCGACGGGTGGTCAGTCGGGGAATTATTATCCCATCGGGGCGGCGCTCGCGGGTGTTTATGAGGACGAGCTTGGGGCGACGACGACTGTGGAGGCGACGGGGGCATCGGTTGACAACATAAACCTCCTCGATCAAGGCCGGGTCGAGATGGCTCTGATCCAGGCCGACGCCGCCGATCAAGCATACAACGGCGAGGCTCCATTCGAGGGCACGGTTGATTCTTTCTCGACGGTCGCGTCTTTGTACCCACAGTACGTTCAAGTCGTCGCGACCGCCGCATCCGGCGTCGAGACGATGGAAGACCTCGAAGGCGCGACGGTCTCCGTCGGCGCCCCAAACAGCGGGGTCGAACTCAACGCGAGAACGGTGACGGACGCTTTCGGGCTTTCGTATGACGACTTCTCGCCGGAGTATCTTTCGTACAGCGAGACCATCGAGGGGATGCAAAACGGGAACATAGACGCCGGGTTCTTCACCTCCGGCCTCCCGAACCCGTCGGTCACGGAGCTTTCCACGAGCGAGGATATAGTCGTCGTCCCGATTGAGGGCGAAGGACTCGACACCCTCCTCAGCGACTACAACTATTTCGAGGAGACGACGATCCCCGCCGACTCATATGACACCGACGGCGACATTCCGGGTGTCTCCTTCGGGAACCTTCTCGTCGTGAGCAACGAGACGGACGAGGAAACCGTCTACGATCTCACGTCCGCGCTGTGGGACAACGTCGAGGAAATCCAGGGAACGAACTCCGCCGCCGAGGAAATATCCCTCGACACCGCGCAAGAATCCGTCCCGATCGACATGCACCCCGGCGCCGAGCGATATTACTCGGAGAACGAGTGAGTATTTTTCGGTCGTGAGGTCGGGAGGTCGTGAGGTCGTGAGAACGCTTCGCTTCGTGAGGTCGGGAGAATATGACTCACCATCCCACGAAGCGAGCGAGCGCCTCACGAAGCGAACGAGCGAGGCCGGGAGGACGGGCTTGCGAGCGAGAGGCGGAGCCGCCCTCCTCGCGGCGATGCTCGTCGCGGCGACAGCGTGGCTCCTCGCCCCGCAAACCTACGTGGAAGTGAGAAACGGCGAAACCGGAGAGGGATACTTCGCCCCGGAGGCCGGAGAGGGCGACACCGTGCGCCTCTCGTGGACGCACTCGATGGAGAAGACGCCGTGGGTGGAGGAGTATGAGGTGTCGGGCGGTGAGCTTCATTTGCGCGAGGTGCGGATAAAGTCGTTCGGAGCGGGCGTGAATCAAATCGCCCCGAAGGTCGAGAACGCCGACGGATGGGTCGTCATGAGCGGATACGAAAGATCGTTCCCCACCCTCCGCTTCATCCACTCCCGCGACGTGGAAAGAAAGCTCGCGATAGCCGGAAAAAACGTGGCGCTCGACGCGGACGTTCCGCAATATGCTTCGGTGGAGGTGGGCGTGGAGAATACTCCGCGAATAATGGCGTGGCTCGGCCACGGAAAGGGGTGAGGAGATGGCGACGGGGCAAGTCGGAGAAGAGCGCGAAGTAAACTTCGAAGAGGCCGAGAAGTTCGACAAGGAACTCAAATACCGGAGCTTCGCCTCGCGGTGGCCGACGATGCTCGTGGCGGCGATCGCCATTTCGCTCGCTTTGTATCATCTTTATACGGCGGCCTTCCCGCTTTTCAGCGCGCATCAGCATCGCGCGCTCCACCTCGCGGGGATCATGGCGCTCGGCTTCCTCCTTTATCCGGCGGGCGGGTGGAGTTCCCGAACCCGACTCCCGTGGTACGACTTCCTCCTCGCGGGCGTCGCCGTCGCGGTCAATTTGTACATCGTCATCGGGTTCGCCGGGATCGTCGAGCGCGGAACGAGCGCATTCAACCAGACCGACCTCGTCATGTCCATCGTCCTCCTCGCGCTCGTCCTCGAAGGGACGCGCCGGATCCTCGGATGGGGACTCCCGATCCTTTGCGCGGCCTTCGTTCTCTACGGATACCTCGGACGCACCATTCCCGGCGACATCTTCGGGCATCGCGGGTACGCGCTCGACGACATGGCGACGTACATGTACATGGGTTTGCAGGGAATTTTCGGGACGGCGCTCGGGGTTTCGGCGACGTACATCATCCTCTTCATAATCTTCGGCGCGATCATGGCGAAGACCGGACTCGGACAGTTTTTCAACGACTTCGCGATGGCTCTCGCCGGGAAATCCAAAGGCGGCCCGGCGAAGGTCGCGGTCATATCGAGCGGTTTCATGGGGTCGATAAATGGATCGGCGCTCGCCAACGTCGTCTCGACGGGGGCGTTCACGATACCGCTCATGAAGAGAATCGGGTACCACCGGAACTTCGCGGGGGCGGTCGAGGCGAGCGCGTCGGTGGGCGGGCAAATAATGCCCCCGATCATGGGCGCGGCGGCGTTCATCATGGCCGAGACGCTCGGGATATCGTATACGACGGTCATCCTCGCGGGCATCCTCCCCGCGCTCCTTTATTACGTCGGCATCATCGCGCAAGTACACCTCCGCGCCGATCGCGACGAACTCACCGGGATGTCGAGTGAGGAAGTGCCGGGCGTTTTGGAGGTGATGAAGGAGCGGGGGCATATGCTCCTCCCGATCGTGCTTCTCATATACCTCCTCTTCTTCGCCGGGACTTCGGTGACATACGCGGCGTTTTGGACGATCATCGCAACGCTCCTCATCGCGCAAATACGAAGCACGACGCGCCTCGGTCCGCGGGCGATACTCGAAGCCCTCGAAAACGGGGCGAGGCTCACGATCGGGGTCGCCCTCGCGTGCGCGTCGGTCGGCATCATCGTCGGAGTCGCCGCCTTGACGGGCTTCGGCCTCAAACTCGCGGACGCCATAGTGAGCGTCGGGGGTTCGACTTTGATCTTCGCCCTCTTCTTCACCATGATCGCCGCGATCGTCCTCGGCGTCGGACTCCCTTCGATCCCCGCGTACATCATAACCGTGACGGTGGCGGCCCCGGCGATAATCCAACTCGGCGTGGAGCCGCTCACGGCGCACATGTTCGTCTTTTATTTCGGGATCTTCGCGAACCTCACGCCCCCGGTCGCGCTCGCCGCCTTCGCCGCCGCCGGACTCTCGGGGGGCGACCCGATGCGAACGGGCTTCCAATCCATGAAGCTCGCCATCGCGGGCTTCATCGTCCCGTACATGTTCGTCTTCTCCCCTGTTCTTTTATTGAGCAACGCCGAGCCTTTGGAAGTCATCCCCGTCGCCGCCACCGCGCTCGTCGGGGTGCTCATGCTCGCCGTCGCCGGAGAAGGCTTCCTCTTCGCGAAAGTGAACTGGGTTTTCAGGATCATATTAATCGCCGGGGCGATCCTCATGCTCAATCCGAGCTTCCTCTCCGACGGCATCGGACTCGCCGTGGCGGTCGCGATCTCACTCTGGCAATGGCGGAACCGCCGGGACAAAAAAGAAGCCGCGCCCGCCTGAAATTATTCGCCGCGCGCGGCGAGAAGCCCTTCGACATCGAGGGGCTTCGTGTCCATCGCGAGTCCGCCGTTCCCGTCACGGGGCCATTCGTCCTCGGGGCGATCCCACGCGAGTTCGATGCCGTTTCCGTCCGGGTCGCGGAGATAAAGGGCCTCGGATACGCCGTGGTCGGAGGCTCCGTCAATCGGATGTTCGGCTTCGAGGAGCCACCGGAGAGCCTGTGCGAGATCCCGCCTCTCCGGATACAAAATCGCGAGGTGGAAAAGCCCGGCGGCATTGTGCGGCGCGGGCGGCGCGCCTTTCGAGTTCCACGTGTTCAACCCGATATGGTGATGGTATCCCCCCGCCGAAAGAAACACCGCGTCCTCACCGTACCATTGCATAACCTCGAAGCCGAGGATGTCGCGGTAAAAAGCGAGCGCACGCTCGATGTTCGCCACTTTCAAATGGACATGCCCGATGCGCGTCCCGGCACTCACCTTATTTTCCTGCCCCGTCTCCATGAGAATCGCCTCTCTCCCGCTTCGTATTTTTGGAGACGTAATTTTAGCCCGGATCGTCCATAAAGCACCCCTCCGAGCGCATCCACCGATGGTCGCTCGGGAGTCGGGAGTGCGGTTCGTCTCCGGGGGCTTCCCTCATGGCATCGTCTTCTCCGAAGGATTTTCGCCTTCCGAACGGAGGGAATTTTCGGCGGTGGCGAGGTATGTCGGCGGTGAGAGAGTCGTCCTCGGGCTTTCCCTCACTCCCGGCTCCCCACTCCCGGTCTTTCCTCGGCGGGCGGCTCCGTGCATGGGTCGCCGATTCTCCCGTATAATTTTCCGAACGGAACAAACAATTAGCGGGGAGCGCATATGCAAAGCACGGACACTCGCCATAACAGCCGAACCATCCTCGAAGGGAGGGATCGCGCCGCCGCCCGCTCGTACCTCCTCGGAATGGGGTTTTCGAGGGAGGATTTGAGTAAACCCATCGTCGGGGTCGCGCACTCGTGGATCGAGACGATGCCGTGCAATTTCAACCACCGGTATTTGGCGGAGAAAGTGAAGGACGGCATCCGCGAGGCGGGCGGAACCCCGATGGAACTTAACACCATATCCATCTCCGACGGCATCACGATGGGTACGCAGGGAATGAAGACGAGCCTCGTCTCCCGCGAGGTCATCGCCGACTCCATCGAGCTTGTCGGGCGCGGGCATATGTTCGACGCCATCGTCACTCTCGTCGGGTGCGACAAAACGATGCCCGCCGCCGCGATGGCTCATGCGCGGCTCGACATTCCGGGAGCCATCGTGTACTCCGGCTCGATCATGCCGGGGCGCTTCCAAAACCGCGACGTGACGATTCAAGACGTATTCGAGGGCGCGGGCGCGAACGCCGCCGGGAAAATGTCCGACGAGGATTTCCAGGAACTCGAAGCGTCGGCGTGTCCGGGAGCCGGGGCGTGCGGCGGGCAATTCACCGCGAACACGATGGCGATCGCACTCCAATTCCTCGGCCTCTCCCCCATGGGTTCCGCCGACCCGCCCGCCCTCGATGGACGGAAAGATGAAGTTTGCGCCGACGCCGGAAAGCTCGTCATGAAGCTCCTCGAACGCGACCTCAAACCGTCCGACATCCTCACGAAGCGAGCCTTCGAGAACGCCATCGCCTCCGTCGCCGCGACCGGCGGCTCGACGAACGCCGTCCTCCATTTCCTCGCCATCGCGAGGGAAGCCGGAATTCCGCTCGACATTGACGACTTCGACCGAGTGAGTTCCCGAACCCCGATCATCGCGGACCTCAAACCGGGCGGTCGTTTCGTCGCGGCGGACATGGATAAAGCGGGCGGATCGAAGCTCCTCGGCAAAAAGCTCCTCGACGCGAACCTCCTCGAAGGCGGCGAACTCGCCGCGAACGGAAACACCCTCGCCGAAGAAGTCGAGGACGCGGAGGAGGCTCCGGGGCAAGAAGTCATCGTCCCGGTCGAAAGCCCGCTCCGGGCGACGGGCGGACTCGTCATTTTGAAAGGGAACCTCGCGCCGGAGGGATGCGTCATAAAAGTCGCCGGACACACGAGGGCGGATCACACCGGCCCGGCTCGCGTCTTCGACTCGGAGGAGGAGGCGATGGAAGCTGTTCAAGCCGCAGGAATTTCTGCGGGCGACGTCGTCGTCGTCCGGTACGAAGGCCCGAGGGGAGGGCCGGGGATGCGCGAAATGCTCGGGGTGACGGCGGCTCTCGTCGGACAAGGTCTCGGCGACACCGTCGCGCTCCTCACCGACGGGCGTTTCTCCGGGGCGACGCGCGGCCTCATGGCGGGTCATGTCGCGCCGGAGGCGTCGCACCGCGGCTCCATCGCCGCGCTTCGCGACGGCGACGAAGTCTCCTTCGACATCGAGGCTCGGACACTTTCCGTCGCCCTCTCCGACGAGGAAATAGAAAGCCGCCTCGCATCGTGGGTCGAGCCGGAGCCGCGTTTCAAAACGGGTGTGATGGCGAAATACGCCGCGCTCGTGTCGTCGGCATCCGAGGGTGCCGTCACGAATCCGGAGCTTTCGCCGAACGGATAATCGGAAAACCGAGGGGGGTCGCGCCGCTTTCGGCTCCCTCGCCTCCCTTCGGGCTTCCGGCAAATCCGGACTCTCGAACATTCATATGGAGTACGGGAGATGACTTCCCGAAAACCGCGTCCGCCGTCGTCGGTCGGCGACTCGCCACTCCCGAAGCCGCCGCCAACCGGGTTCGGAACCGTTCGACCGGACTCCATATCGTATCGAGTCCGGTCGAGGAGATCGCCGTTCGCTGAAACTCGTATGGGATGGGTGGTGGGAGTCGCTCGCTTCGTGATTCGGGAATCGCCGACCGAGGAACACGGCTTTCGGAAAGCGATGCCGAGTCCGGCAAAAGAATCGAGCATCCGGTTGTCGTCCGCCCCGTGGAGAAGCGAGAGCGATCCACCGGACTCGATACGATTATCCGGATTCCGTATCATCCGCGGCAACGAGCCATCCACCGCGAAGCACGGAAAAGCTCGCTCCGAGATTGAAGCGGGGCTTTCGTTTTTGGCGGGCGGAGCGGGCTATTCCGCCGCGAAAACTTTTCTCACGCTTTCTCTCGACACGAGGCCGAGCGAGAGCGCGTGTTCGGCGGCGGCGGCGGAGTCTTTCGCGAGCTTCATCGGGACGCCGGAGGGCGCGAGACGAGCCGATATACGCTCGATCTCTTTCGCTCGCCTGTCGCCGGACACGTCGCGGATGTATATGGCTTTTATGCGCGATGCGTTCTTTTCGGCGGCTTCGGCGTATATTTCGGGGTCTTCCTGGCCGGAGTCGCCGAGGAGGATGAAGGGGAGGTTCGGGTATGTTTCGAGGAGGGTTTTTATGAGGGTGAGTTTGTGGTCTTCGTGTTTTCCGAGGACGGTGGGCGACCAGTCTTTGAGGAAGATCGGGCCGGGCGGAAGGCCATGCACGTCCATGAAATCCACGAGGAGGTCGTAAATATTCCACGGGCTGCTCGATACATAAAAGACCGGGTTC
This sequence comes from Rubrobacter sp., assembly GCA_013695475.1. GTDB lineage: Bacteria > Actinomycetota > Rubrobacteria > Rubrobacterales > Rubrobacteraceae > JACCWD01. Next base: position 30,771 of record JACDAJ010000023.1, read on the forward strand.
CGAGAAGCCTCGTCTTTGCCGCGCCGAAGAGCCTCATAAAAAGCTCCGACGCCGGGGAAGGGGATTCGCGAGAATGCGTTTCCGACGGCGACGATCCACGCCATCCGCATCACACTCGCCGCCTTCGAGAGCATGATAGTGTCGTCCACATCGCTTATGACGGCGAATTCCGTGGCGTCGTCCGGGACGAGAACCCACCCCTTCGAACTCTCGCCGCGCTGCCCATCAGCGAGCGGAGAGACGAGCCGAAGCGAGACGGGATGCCACTCGAATTCCTCCGGGAGATCTTCTCGGACGTCGAAGCGCATGTCGAAGAAGCCCTCCTCGTCGGCGGTCGCCTCGACTTCCCCGCCCTGGAAACTCGCCCGGACGACGGCGTGCGGGGCTTCGGAGCTGAAAAAGCGGCGGGCCATGTTCTTCACGTTACGGAGGATATGATCGGTGTGGGTCGAGGGCTTCACGCCGCTCTCTTCGAGGACGCGGCCTTTCAGGAAAACCTCCGAGTCGTTGCCGTGGCCGCGGTACGGGAGGATTTCGATGCGCTCGAGCCTCCCGAGCCGGACTTTCAGCCGGAACCTCGCCGCGTCGAAGGCCGCCTCGAAGCGCCGTCCGAGCGAGACGAGGAGGCGTTTCGAGGCCGCAAACACTACGGGAGGGACTTCACCCGGCGTTGCTCGACCTCCCCGATGCGGACGTGGCGCACGCTCGACCACAGAACGAAGAGGTATCCGGACTCTTCGGCTTCGTCGAGGAGGATCCCGGCGTCCTCCCAGTCGCACACGAGCCCCGAGACGTCGTCGCTCCACGTCGAGACCGTGACGAAAGTACCCCTCTTCAGCGCGTCGGAGACCTTCGGAGCTTGGGACATCCACTCCACCGATCCGTTCTCGCTTCTTCCTTCACTATCCATGCCGCTCCCGTCGCTCATGCCGTTTTCATACCCGCGACCGCGCTTCACTCAACCTCCAAACTCCCCCACTCGAAGATACGAGAGAACCGCCGAAATCGTTCACGCTCCCCGGCCTCGCCCTTCTCCAAAAAATACGAAACGAACACGAAAATGAGATCACAGCCTCACCCGTAAATCCCTTGCCGATGACCGACATCGAGGATAAACACAGTGCCGAACGAATCGCCCGATTCCCCGGCCTCCGGCTCCTCGACGAAGTATATGATCCGGTAATCCCCGACGCGAAGCCTCCGGTTCTCCGTGTTTTGGAGAATGCGACTGTTTCGAGGATACGGGTCTTCGGCAAGGGCGGCGAGAGCTTCCCGGATGCGTTCCGCATGGTCGGGGCGGACTCGCTTTTTGAGGGCCTTCTCCGCCGCCCGCTCGAAAACGAGCCGATACGCCATGCGAATTAACGTCCGTTTCCGGGCGTAAGGTCGGGAGCCTCGTCCGGAGCTTCGTACTCCGAGCCGATCGAGTCCCGCACCTCCTCCCACGGGAGAAACTCCGCCTCGCCACGGCGCATCCTCTCGCGCGCCTCCTCGGCGAGTCGGAGGTCTTCGAGCTCCTCCGCCGCGCCCACGAGCCGCTCGTACTCCTCGACGGTGAGGATCACACGCCTCCGGTTTCCCGCCTTGTCCACTATGAACTCCACCGCCATGAATGACCTCCGAAATACGCTCGAAAAACGCCTCGCCCCGATTTTACCCCGGCTCGCGAAAGTTCGGTGTCATGACTCGATGCGAGCGGGGAGTTCCGGCGGGGCGAGGACTTCGACATCGAAGGGGAGCGTCGCGTCGAGACACTTTTCGGGTATTCGTTCAAGCCGTCCCGCGGCTAGCTTTTCGGACTCGACACGGCTCGGGAAAACAGCACGACTCCCCCGATATTCTCGTCGTCCATGAGGTATGTTCCCATCGCCTCCATCACGCGGTATGTTCCGTCCGAACACCGGAAGCGGTACACCGCCCGGTTCGACACCGGGCCGGAGAATTCAGCCGAACTCTCCAAAGCGGCCTCGGTCTCGCGGGCGATGCGGTCTATGTCGCCCCGGTGGACGCACTCCATGATATTGCTCCCGAGCACCCGCTCGACCTCCCACCCGTACGTGTCGCGGAAGGCCGGGTTCGCGTATGTGAGGGTTCCGTCCGGGAGGCAGACTTTCACCACCTCGGCGGTCTTCTCGACTATGGATCTGAAAAATCCCTCGTCCCACTCCGGCGTCTCCGGCACGTAAACTCCTTCGTTTTCTGATTTTCATCGGCTTCTCGCTCCCGAAATGTGAATACTAAATCATCTCCCCGCCGCGAACCGGGAGTCGCGAATCGGGGAAATGCGACTCGCTATTCGCGGCGAAGCATCCACGCTCCGGGCTACGCTTCGCCCCTCCCGGAACGCTCCACGTTGAGCGCGAGAAGCTCTTTGAGAATGTCGTCGTCGGTGATGGAGTCCGTCCCCGTACGCCTCGAACACGGCTTCGTCGAAGGCGCGGGGCGCGTTCTCGAGCCACCCTCCGTCGTGTATGGTGTGGGGATTGTGGAGCGGATATGGCGGTGGATGAAGTCGGTCTCGAAGTGAGCGGCGATTCGGAGCTTCGCGCAAGGCGTTTGGAGCAGTTGCGGGCGATGTCTTCGGAAGAATTGGACGAGTGCATACGTCGCATGCGCCTTGAACAGGATCTTCCGGAATTGCTGTACCATTTTCGGACGCACCGCGCCGAGTTCGACGCCGATACTCCGGAGGCATATCATGCTCTTTTCAAGGAACACATCCGCAGAGACGGCCTGATATTTCTCACGTACATCCGACCGAGGGGTTCGGCCACGATGTGGCACCTCGTGGATTTGGATCTCGGCAACGTCGCGCAGTATAATGAAACCCGGCGAGAGTATTGGAGTTTCTTCAGGCCGAGAAACCTCGATAGCTTCGTGGAGGCGAGTTTGAGGCGTTCGGTGGAAGTCCGCCGCGCGACGTCGGGTTGGGAGACGCTGGCATAGTGGCTTACATAGACACCCCCGAAGGCAAGCTCCATCAATACGAAATCTACGTCACCGAGGCGTTGGACGACCTCGACCGCTCCGACACGAATTCCCTGCTCGCCTTGACCTTGCGGGACGACATCGAGGATCACCTCGGCGACTTCGACCCTCCGGGGCTTGGCAAACTGCGAAATCTGGATTCCATCCTCGCAAAGAAACACGAAATCGTCTCGGAGGTTTTGCCAAACCCCGCCGAGACGGACCGCCGCCGATGGTGGTGGTTTTTGCACGAAGGCCCGCACGTCCGCCAAGAAAGGCAGTCAGCCTAAAACTCGCCGCCGTTCCGAAGACATCCGATGCCCCGCTCCGCCTTCACCGCCCGCTTTCCGCCCGCTCCATATTCAACGCGAGAAGCTCTTTGAGAATATCCTCGTCGGAAATTCCGTCCGGCCACCCGTACGCCTCGAAGACGGCTTCGTCGAGGGCGCGGGGCGGTTATCCGGCGGA